>DAIOHQ010000022.1:0-30738 GCA_036744635.1 Tepidisphaeraceae bacterium
CACAGGTCTGCGAGTACGCCGACCTGTGGCACCCAAACTGACCCACTACCGAATTTCGTCATTGTTTGCCTCCTCCCGAAATACTCCCGCCGCGAATGTCATCCTGAGGTACTCCGAAGGATCTGGCCCCGAACGTCGATCCAGCCAGATTCTTCGGAGTACCTCAGAATGACAGGTACGCGGTATGAATGGGCAGGAATCGCGCACGATTACTCAGCTCCCCGGCCCCTTGCCGTGGAACACCGGCAGATACCGATTCGGCATTTGCAGGATGATCAGGGCAATGCCGGTGCAGTATTCTTCGGAAATCTCTCCCGCCCAACCTCCGTTGGCCTGCTGCCGGCTGATAAGCTGCTCGCGGATGGCGGGATACCATTTTGCCCAATAATCCCCGCCAGCCAGGAACATCGTCTGCACCGCGTAATAGTTGCCGTAGAAATAATGCCCGGAATTCGCGGCCGAGCCGTTGCTCGGCAGGAACTTGATCACGTAGTTCAGACCGCGCTTCAAGTCGTCCCCTTCAAACACGCCGGCGTAATACAGCGCCGCACATCCGGCGGCGGAGCGCTCAAACCCGCTGCCCCCGCCGCCGCCCTGGTTGGCGACATAGCTGAACCCGCCGTCAGGATTCTGGCATCGCTTCACGTAGGCGATGGCGTTGTCGATGGTTTCCTTCTCCACCTTGATCCCCGCATCCCGCGCCGCCCGCAGTCCCATGATCTCGCAGATCGTCACCGAAATGTCGGCATCGAACGGCACCGGGTTATACCGCCAGCCGCCCTTGGAAGCCGGCTGCTGGCTCTGCGTCTTCTGAATCAGCATCACCGCCTTTTTCAGCTTGTCCTTGATCTCCTCGTCACCGGTCATGCCGTAGACTTCGCCGAGGAAAACCGTGGCGAAGCCGTGGGAATACATCACGCCGTTGGAGTTGTCGGCCGCCAGCAGGCCCGAATCCTGCGAGTTGTTGAGGATGAACTGCACCGCCCGTTTCACGTTGTCGCCATACTTGCCGCGGCCGGGGAGGTTTCCCGCCTCCATGAACGCCAGCCCGCACAGCGAGGTGATGCCGGTATGGGCGCCATATCCGCTCTGGGCCGCCCCGAACGAGCCGTCCTTGCCCTGTTTCGTTGCCAGATATGCCAGCCCCTTCTCCACCGCATCCTTCTGCCGCGGCGTGATCTCATCGCCGCGCACCTGGTTGGGGTTCTCGGCGATGCCGATGTCCTTGGCGGCCTTGGCGCCGTCCTTATCCTCCGCCAGCGCCACCACCGGCAGCGCCAACATCACCGCCGACAGCAATAGCGTTTTCAACTTCATGTACATCTCGCAATTCAACAATCGTACCCCGAAACAACCAGCGCGTTCGGACCTTCAATTCACGCTACTTGTCATTCTGAGGTACTCCGAAGAATCTGCCTGGATCTTCATCCTCGGCCAGATCTTTCGGAGTACCTCAGGATAACAATCTGTTCCGAATCAAAGCACCGGATTCTCCATCCGGTGCTTTGATTCGGATCGACAAAGTCCTTCCCCTTACTTCTCCGACGCCTTGGTGGCCATCGCCTTGTAATACTTGTCGATCATGTCCTTGTACTTCTCAACCGGCTGATCGCCCGCGCCTTCCAGCATCGCCTGCCGGTCACGGGGAGTCGTCAGGCCCCAGATTTTCAGCGATTCCGCGATCGTCTGGTGCAGGTCGGCATTCGTGTCGCCGCCGCCCCCCAGGGTCGTGTTCGGTGCCGGGGTCTTCGCAGTGTTCGCCTTGGCTTGGCCCGGCGTCGGCTTGCCCTGTCCGGGCTTACCCTCAGCGTCCGGTTGTCCTTCACCGGGCTTCGGCTCGCCTGGTTTTTTGTCGCCCGGCTGCGGCTTAGGACTCCCTTGCGACTGTTGCTGCTGCGCCTGCTGGATCAGGTCATTCAGGTCCGCGATGATCTTATCCTGGATCATCTGCGTGGTCTTGCCCGGATCGGTGTTCAGCGCCAGCCGCTGCCGCGAACGGCCCATGCGGTCGCCGACCAGGTTTGCTTCCTTCTCACCCTTGTCGGCTTCGGGCTTCTGATCTTCCAACAGCCCTTTTTCCAGTTCCTGATTCTCGATCGCTTCCTTGGTGGTCTCTTCGGGAAGCAGATCGCGATTGTCCGGCTCCGGACCGAGCTTACCGCCGGCCCTCTCCATCATCTGTCCGAGCATGTTGCGAATCTTGCCCTGCTTGCCGCCGAGATTCGTGATCTCTCCCTTGTCCTTGGCGGCATCGGCGGCCGCGGCCTTCGTGCCATTGTTCACCCGGGCCTGCAGCGCCTTGAGCAGCCGCAACTCGGCCTCGGTCGGCATGTGTGGGGGCGGACTGGCGCCTCCACCACCGCCGGCGCCACCGCGCTGGTCGAACTTCGACTTGCGCGGCGGGGTCTCCTTCAGGCTGTCGATCATGTCCTTCAACTGATCCGCGATCGCCACCTGCGTAATCTGCGTCTTCTTGCCGGTGTCGGTCTTGGCCAGCTTCTCGGTCGAGTTGTCCATCAGCTCGACCACATCCTTGTTGGCCTCCAGATAGACCACCGAGCCCAGCGTCGACAGGTCCTTCTCGATGTCCTTGGTATCCTTCGACAGCGCCCCCTGCTTCTGGGTGACTTCCTTGACCTTGTTCAAGTCAGTACGAGCGATGCCCTCGGGCGTTCGCCGCTTGTCCATGCCCACGGTCTCCTCGTTCACGCCCTTGAGCTGCTCGGCGAGGATCTTTTCATAGCGGGCGCGGATGGCGTCCTTCTTGGCGTTCTCGGCCTTGTCGTTGGCGTCATCGGCCTGCTTGTCCACCTTTTCCTTGGCGTCGAGCAGCGCCAACAGCGCCTCAACCTGCGGCGGGGCATACGCATCCGCCAGCTTGTTGTCGCGCAGCGCCACGATCGCCCGTTCCATCTTGCCTGATGCCTTGGTCAGCGCCGCGGCGATCTCCGCCCCGCCGCTCTCGATCTTCTGCGCTGCCGCCACGTTGTCCTGCGTGTTCTTCTGCGTCAATTCCTGGCCGACGGTGATGCCGCCGAGGTCCGTCGCCGTCGGCTTGGGGTCGGTTTCATCCAGCTTGGCCAGCTTCACCAACTGCTTGAATTCATCGGCGGTCAGCTTCTTCATCGCCTCGCCGCCCTGCAGGTGCAGGTTGTCGAAGTTATGCGTCGCCTGCCGCTTGATGAGCTGGGCGATCTGCTCCTGCATCTCGGCAAGCTGCTTCTGCAGCTCTTCGAGCTTGCGGCGCTCCGCCTCGCGAAGCTCGCTCAGCATCTTCTCCAGGCCAAGTTCCACCTGCGACTGCGACTGCTGCGCACTTGCTTGCTTGTTCTCGCTGGCTGACTTGGCGGCGCTGGCCGCGTTCGACGCAACCTGCTGCGACTTGGACGTCTTGGCCGCCTTGCTCATCGCTTCCGAAGCCGATGGATCGGACTTCTTGGTGTTCTCCGACGCCTTCTGCATGTCGTCAGTGGCTTTGGCGATCTGCTCCGACAGCTTCTGCTGTGCGTCGGCGTTCTTCTGCATGTCCTTGGCATCTTGCGGCTTGTTCTTGGCGATGTCTTCGGGCTTCTCCCCAATGTGGTCCTTGCCCAGCTTCTTAGTTTCCTCGCTGATCTTTTGCTGGTCTTCCTTCATCTTCTCAATCCGCTTGATCATCGGGGACAAACCGCCAAACTGGTTCATCTTCTCGCCCAGCTTGCCCAGTTCATCCGAAGCCTTCTGCTGATTCTCCGAAGCATTTTTCATCGCCTCGTTGCGATCGTCGGTGTTCTTCTTCTGCTGCTCCGGCGATGCCTTGGAATCGTTCTTGGCGTCCTTGGCCTCGTTGATCTTGTTGGCGGCATCCTTCATCGGATTCTCGGCGGTCTCGTTCAACTTGTCCGAAACCTCGCCGAGCGTCTTCTTCAGACCATCTTCCTTGCTGCGGTTCTGGTCCATGCGGTCCTGCACGGCATCCAGCTTCGAGGCGATCTGCTTGGCGGTGGATGCCGCCGTCGCCTGCTGGTTGGCCAGGGTCTCGGCCACCTTCTTGTCATCCTTGCTGAATTCCGGCTTCTTGCCGGTGTCCTTCTTCAGGTCGTCGGTGGCGCTCTTGGTGGTGTCCTGCGTATTCTTCACCTGCGTGACCTGCGCCGCCGCGTTCTGCGCATCCTGCATGATCTGCTCGATCAGCGCTTCCTGGCTGATGATCGTCACCCGCAGCTTCCCGCTGGAAACCGGCTCGTGATACTTGCCGTCCAGCTCGAAGTTGTCCTGCACCTGCACACAATATTCCAGCATGTCGCCGGGCTTGAGATTGGCTTCTTTGAGATCGCGGGCGAGTTCCCACTGGTAATTCGCGCGGTAGCGCTGCCGGTCGGCCGAGCCTTCCACCTTTGCCCAGGTCACCTGATCGGCCGCGGCGCTCTCCTGCACCAGCGGAATCTCCCAATGCTTCTTGTCGCCCAGCCGCTCCACCAGCAGGGTGGCGGTCTTGATCCCGTAATCATCCTCCGCCACCGCCTGCAGCGGGACGTAGGCATCGGGCGTGCATTCCTCATTGCGCCGCGGGCTTTCGATCTGCACCGTCGGCGTCTGGTCGGGACGCACCACCAGCTCGAACTCCTCGAGCGCTGCGTTCTGGAAGTTGTCGCTGTCGGTCGCCCGCACCTTGAAGCGCAACGACTCGCGGGCATTGAACTGCCCCACCGCCGTCGAGGGGCTGGCGTTTTTCCACTGGATTGTCGGCAGCTTGGTTTCCGCCGTCACCGGCAGCAGCTCGATCGCGCTTCCGCCGGCCAGGTCCTTGTTGAAGTAAATCTTCAGCGCCACGTCCGCGCCGATGGTCATCACCGCCGGGCCTTCCGACAGGTTCACCGTCGATTCCGACATGTTGGCGTACGCGGGCGGCTTGACGATCGCCTCCACCCGCGAAATCACCAGCCGCGGAACGATCGTGATCTCCTTGAGGTCTTCGCGATCATCCCCCGCTTCCATCCACACCTTCAACTTGCCGGTGGGATGGCTGGCATCCGCCTTGGCGTCGAGGCTGGCCGAGAACGTGCCATCCTCGTTGCGGTTCATGTATTCCTTCTGCGCCGGCCCGTTGTCATAGCTGTAGAACACGATCGGCTTCATCGAAGCCTTGTCGCCCTTGGAGAGCTTCATCTTGACGTCGATGCGCTGCCCGACGGGAATCCGCTGCGGCGTCTCGCTGAGCAGGTCAATGTGTACCCGCTTCGGCCAAGCCTGATTGGAAAACGGATTGAACAGGCGCGACATCGCAATTTTGGAATATTGCGGACTGACCACCAGCGCCAACAGCACCAGCAGCCCCACCGCCGCCGCACCCACGCCGGCCGAATACCACACCGGGCGGGTCACGATTACTTTGTTCAGGTCAACACTTTGCGCCAAGGTCGCCGCCTCGCCAACGACGCGCTGCTTCATCATGTCCGAGCCGGGCTGATCGGAGCGGACGAAATCCACCGTGCTGCGCAGGCGGTCATCAAACTGCGGGAAGGTCTGCTCGACCGCGCCGGCGATGTCGCCGATGCTGAGCTTGGCCAGCGCCGGGCGGATCATCCACTGGTACAGCACATATCCCAAACCGCCAAGGGCGGCCAGGATCACCACGAAGCGGGGACCGGTGCCGGGAAGGTTCAGCAGGTAGTCCAGCAGCACCGTTGCCAGCAATAATGCGACAACGGCCGCCACCACCACGCCCACGCCAAACGCCACCGAGAGGAATTTCGCCTTGCGGCGCACCCCATCCAGCGACCGTAAAACGGCATCGTGCTTTTGCGACGTCATATTGACTGTAGGCGGCATTGCGTTTCTCCTTCGTTCGGTGAGGCAGACATTCCTGTCTGCCGCGGACATGGTTGTCCGCTCCCCGGTTTGGCGCTTTCTTGCGCCCTACAACATGCCATACACCTTACGTAACACCCACTCGACTGTAATAAGTAGCACAAAAATCACAATTGCCAGCGGAGCATCCCAAAGCGGCTCGGCCGACTCGATGGGGATGATCTTTGCCGCTGAGGTAATCAGCTTCGGCAACTCCGTGCGGGCCTGGTTGAATTCCACAAGCTGCCCGTTGGTTTCCGATGCCAAAGTCGACAGCAGTGTGCGGTTTACTTCCGGCTGCATCAGTTCCAGCCGCGGCACCAGCACCGAAAAATGCTCCTCTTTGGGATCCATTCCCGGCGCGATCGACGGCAGCCGGGCGTAGAACTCGCCAACCCGGTCGGCCGCGTAGGACATCACGTACAACTCCGGCTGGCCTTCCTGGCGCACCAAGTTCTCCTGCCGGATCGGCGTCCCCTTGTCGTCCACTATTTCGACGCGGATGTTCTCGGGAAGTTGCGGCTGAACGGATGGATCCAAAACCCGCATGTTGATGCGAATTTGCTCGCCCAGCTCGTACGCCGGCCGAACCGCCCCGAACGTCATCTTGCGCTGCCCCAGTTTTTTCGCCCGAGCAAGATACCGCAACTGCTGCACCCAATAGGTGTCGAAGACCGACTCCCCAGTATAGAAGCGCCAGCGCCAGGAATCATCCACCGCGCTGAATAGCGTTCGGCCCGCCCCAAATCGCCCCACCACCAGTATCGGCGCCTTGCGGCCATCGGAATCGGGACTGAGATCGGACGGATGCTCCGCATAGGTCTCGCCGACGCCGCGCTTGGCGCTGACGCCGCGGCAATACCAGAAGAGCACGGGGAGATCGTCGTGCAGGTACTTCTCGTTCTTTTCCTTGTCAGAGAAGAACCGGAAGAACGAAGAGGCCGCCCCCTCGCGGGTCAACGTCGGGCGGAAACCCTGGGTGATGGTCGGCTCGTTTTCCAGGGAATCGACCTTGGCGATGTTCACCGGCAGAACTGCTTCGATGGCGGTGTTGCGGTACGCCTGCGGGGCGTATTTCGGACCGGCCACCATGCCAAACCCGCCGCCCTTCTTGGAGACGAAATCGCTCACAAGCTGCAGTTGCGCATCGGTGAACTGCCGCGGATCGACATCGCCGACCAGCACCACGTCGTACTGCATCAGCTCCGTCATTGTGTCGGGAAAACGCTTGAGCGGGCCGGGGAACTCCGGCGTGGCGGGATCGCCCTCCTGAATGAAGCCGGTATCGGCGCTGGTGAGCAAGCAACTGATATTTATCGTCTTCTCACGGATCATCTCGTTCTTGATGTAGCGGTAATCCCAGCGCGGATAACCATCGACGTAGACCACCGAAATCTTGGCGTCCAGCACCGTCACCTGCGCGGTGCGGATGTTGTCCTGGTCATCGAGCTCGCCGGTCTGCTTCACCGCTTCCACGATCAGGTCATGCGGGCCGACGCCATCGGGCTTGAACTGGATTTCGGTTTCAATTGGATTGCCGTTGGGGACGTTGATCGTCACCTCGGCGGGGGACTTGTCCGCCTTCAGCATCGGCAGGCCGGTTTTCTTGTCTTTGATGACCACCTTCACCGGGTGATTCGGCTCGTAGCCGGTGGCGCGGATGGTGATTTTCGCGTTTTCGATATCCCCTTCAAAGATGCTCTCCTCCATGTTGATAAGCTGCACTTCGATATTCTGCGGGGCCTTCTCGGACCCGACCGCGATCGGGAAAACTTTCACGCCGTAACTCTTCACCGCGTTCAGCGATTCCTGAATCGGCTGGGCGGGCGTATCGCGCCCGTCGGTCAGCACCACCACGCCGGCGATGCGCTGGCCTTGCATGTCCTCGAGCACATCCCGCACCGAGTTGATCACCTGGGTGTGCTGACCTTCGGGCGCGAGCGTGCGGAGCTCCGCCACCGGCGCCGCCGGCTGCGAGGTTGCAGTGGCCGTCCTGGGCTTCTGGCCTTCCTTCGACTCAATCTGGTTCATCGTTGCCAGCGGCTGGGCGTTGGAATCGAAGGAATAAAACCGGATTGTGTGCTGCTTGCTCAGCTTGCGCAGCAACTCGGCATCGCTGCCTTCCAGCAGGTCCATCACCGCTTGCAGCCGGGTTTTCGGCTGGCCGTCGGGGCCGATCTCGCCATCCTTCACCCGCATGCTGATGGTCTTGTCGATCATGACCGCCATTACCGATGGCTCGGTGCGGCTTTGCACGAGAGTAATGACCGGCCGATTCAGCAGCACCAGGATGAAACCAAGCAGAGCAGCGCGAAACGTCCCCAGCAGAATCCGCGCGAAGCGCCCGCGCCCCTCGTGGCGATAGACGTAGATCACCAGCAGCAACGCCACGGCGGCCAGGCAGAAGTTCCACACGCCGGCGCCGATGAAGGTCTGGCCCGGCCAGTGCGGATTGAAGGTGACATTGAAGTCACCTTGCTTGCTCAAGAAGCCCTTGTCCAGGCCCAGGATGATTTCCAAAAATCGTTGCATAATTGGTCAATTGTCAATGGTCATTTGTCATCTTCCGCGTCCGCTGAAGCGGACCCTACGTGGCGGTTGCTCCCATCTCGATGGGCGCCTTGCGCTTGTAATGCCCGAAGTACATCGCCAAGAAGCATTCAGCGCCCGCCAGCAGAAGCACGACGATCATGAAATTCCAACCGAAGTCGTTGCTGGTGTCGCGCGAGAGCGACTCGGCGGGGATCTGGTCGCTTTCCAGCCCCAGGTCGATGCCGCCCATCGCCTTCTTGATCAAGGAGTTATCCATCAGGCGAATGTCAGCCTCCTCGGCGGCGACGTTCACGGCGATGGGGATCGTCTGGCTGCCGGTATTCAGCGTGTAGATGCCCGGTTTGGCCAGCGCCGTCTGGCTGCTCCAGACCGGCTGGCCGTCGATGGTTTTCTGTTCCATCACGATCTGCTTCTGGGCGGGATCGGTCAGCACCGGCACCGCCGTCAGCTTGATGCCCGTCGGCACATTAACCGCTTGGCCGGCGGTGACATTCATCCACTTGTCGCCGGTAATGACCGAGCCGCGCAGCAATTCCTGCATCAGGGGAAGGTAGGCGGGCTTGGCCGGGAAAGTCGTCCATTCGGCATTGGCGGTGGTCGAGACGTACACCACGCGCCCGCGGCCGACGGTGTGCATCGTGGTGGCCGGGTCTTTCTTCTGCCCATCCTTCGCCGCATCCGCCGCCGGGCGCGGGGCTTTGCCATCAGCGCTGGCGGAAAGAGGCAGATAATCCAGCACGTGCTCGACGTTGGCGTCGGCGGGGATTTCCACCTGCAGATAGCTGCGCACCTCGGCGGTGTTCAGCCCGGAATTTTCGATGTCGCGGAATACTTCCAGGAAGGGGTGCTGCTGCGCCTTGGGGCGGAAATCGAACAGATAGCCGTTCTGTTCCGGGCTGACGCTGACCAGCTTCATGATCGGCCCGGGTAGCAGCTTGTGGGGCAGGAGGACCTCGTTGTAATTCTTGCTGTTCACCTGGTTGCCCATGAACCACAGGATCGTGCCGCCCTGCTGCACGTAGGTCGCCATCTGCTGCGCCTGCGCCGTCGTGAACTGCGCCACATTGGTCAGAATCACCGCGCGATATTCGCCCAGTACCTTGTTGCCAAGCTCGATATCGCTGGCCACCTCCGGGGAAATGGCGCTGTCGCTCCTGGCGGTCGGGCCGTTGCTGCTGGCGTCGCTGGGCGGCGCCAGTGCCAAGGCCAGCGAGCTGGCAGACCCGGACATCCCGCCCATGCCGCGATCGCCTTCGACGATCAGCACCTTCAGTTCCGAAGCCACATCCACCACATGATAGCGCGTGTCATCGATTTTCAGCCGGTTGTCGCTGAGCAAACTGGCGCTGAGCACGTGCAGTCCGCCTTCCTTGAACTGCAGGCCGGGATAGGTAATCGGATCGTTTTTCTCCGTGAGCTTGAGGGTCTGCCCGCCCGAGAGCACTTTGTCGTCGAGCTTCCATTGGATCAGGACATCGGGTCCGGGTCCGTATCCCGCCACCGTCGCCTTGAAGTCATAGGGCAGTTTTTGGGTTACCAAATTCCCGACTGGCTGCACGTCCGCCACCACCTGGTTCCACTGACCAACTTTGCCGAGGTTGTGATGGACGATCTTGAACACTTTTGCCAGTTCCTGCGCGCTTTTGGCAATTGCCTCCTGCTTGCTGGCCGGCCAGGCGCTGCGCGTGCCATCCGAGAGAATGTGCAAAACCCGCTTGGGTTCCTTGGTTTCATCCCGTGCCAGCTCCAGCGTCTTTTGCAGGGCGCCGGCCATGTCGGTATCGGTGTACGCCTGTTCGATGCGGTCCACCGCGCTCTTGGCGTCGGTGAGGTTGTAGGTGGGCTTGGCAATGACGGGTGTGGCTGGATAGGCGGCCGTCACCAGGATGACCGACTCGCCATCGCTGAGCCGGTCGATCATCGCCTTGGTCAATTTCTTGGCCTGATCGAGATGGGTCTTGGCATCGCCACGGTCCGCTTCATAGGCCATGGAATAACTGTTGTCGACGATGAACGCGTGGACACCGACGTGCTGGCCGACGGAACGGCCGAGCAGGCTGTCTTCGCAGCCCAACGGCCGCGACAGCGCCAGCCCGAGCAGGAAAAGCAGCAGGCAACGCGTCGCCAGGAGAATCCACTGCTCAAATTTCAGGCGGCGGCGGTTCTTGCGCATGGCCTGCAGCAGGTAATCCATCGCCGCCCAGTGGACGATCTTGAAGCGGCGGCGGTTGAGAATGTGGATGAGGATCGGAATCCCCACCAGCGCCGCCCCGGCCACCGCAAACGCCGGCGTGATGAATCCGATTGCCAGGGGAAGTTGGAGGAAAGTGGGGTACATTGTCAGTTGTCCGTTGTCCGTGGTCCGTTATCCGTTGTAAGGCTGCAGTGAAATTTCTTACTGCCCACTGCCGACTGCCCACTGCCGACTCATTTAATCGACGCCGACCGCGCCGCCAGGTACGTGCTGAGTGAGACGTCCAGCGAGTCGCCGCTGCTCATGCGTTGATAGTCGATGTGCATTCCGCGGCACATCTTCTTGAGCTTCTCGGTAAACAGCGCGAGCTGTTCGAGATATCCCTCGCGCAGCGCCCGCGGCTCGGTGAGCAGTTCGCCCATCTCTTCCATTCCCTTGAAGAGCGTGACGTCTTCAAACGGGAATTCGATCTCCATCGGATCCAGGATCTGGAAAACCATGATCTCATGCTTCTTGTAGCGCAGGTGGCGCAGGCCTTTTTGAATGCTCTCGATGTCGTCGAAGAAATCGGACAGAATGACGATCAGGCTGCGATGGGTCAGCTTTTCGGCGAGCTGATCCAGAATCTTGCCGGTATTGGTCTTCCTGAGCTTGGGGATCTGTGTCAGTTCCTTGGTGATCATCTTCCACTGCCCCGGCGAGTTGCTGGGCTTGTGGTAGCGTTTGAGCTCGTTGTCGAAAATCGCCAGGCCAACCGAATCCGCCTGCTGAATGGCCATATAGGAAAGCGAGGCCGCGATGGCGGTGGCGTGGTCATATTTGCTCCAGGTGCCGTCGGCCACCGTGGCATAGCCCATAGATTCGCTGCAATCGACGATGTTGATCAGGTGAAGGTTGGTCTCTTCGAGGTATTGCTTGAGGTAGATCTTGTCGGTCTTGCCGAAGACCTTCCAGTCCACGTGGCGGATGTCATCGCCGGCCACGTACTGCCGATGCTGGGCAAACTCCACCGAAATCCCCTGGTAGGGAGATCGGTGCATGCCCGTCATCAACCCTTCGACGATGAGCCGCGCCCGCAAGTCGAGGGAACTGATGCGGGCCAGCGTCTTTGGGTCGAGGTATTTGCGATATTCAACTTGATCTTGGGGGACAACAGACATTTCTACTCCTGTGGGAGTTCTTCCGGTGCCACGGTCAGGATCATCCCAACATCAAGCAGGTCCGGCCGGGGCACGACTGCCTCGGCGATCGCCCAGACCCGTCGCTGCCGCTCAGGATGACCCACGCCACTGAAATGGCTCCACAGCACCTCGAAGCGATAGCGGCTTCCGCGAATTTGCTCGGACGCCACTTGGGCGCCAGGCAATTCCCGCCGTAACGCATCCTCGAGCCGCGCAACAAAAGCCGGGGGTTGACTTATAGTTGTCTCAGCCATTCTTTTACCTCTTCTACAGTGTCCAAAAATCGCCTCGCTTCTGCCGGAGGAGCCTGAGCGGTCGAGTACCGCGCATAGACGGTCCACTCCTCGCAAACATCATTGAAGCTCGGCCACTGTGATCTGCCGCTCGCATCAGTAATAGACTCCAGCTTCGTTCTCACCTCAGGTAGAAATCCCAGCATCTTATCGAGGTCATGACTATACAGCAGTGCATGCACCTCTCGATCAGGCTCGGAAAGCTTCGTACGGTCGACCGCACCGTGTAAGTTGGGGTGGCGGTCCAGAAGCAGTGCCTTCAGCAGACATTCAATGACAAAACCGCCCATGTACATCGCGCCATTCATCCGCGCGTTCTGGCCACTATTCAGCAACAGCCGTGCGTCATCGAGGCGTAGTGACGCGACGGCTCGAAGTTGGCCGGGCGTCAGACGCCGCTTGACGAAAATGTTGCCGCGTTTGGACATTACCTCGCCGCCGCTTTACGCCGCCGGCTGGCTGCTCAGGACGCGGGCGGTGTTCTTGTCGAGCTCGTCGTACTGCTGGCGCGGGATGAAATCGATCAGCTTCTTGACGATCGTGTCGCTCTTGATGCCTTCGGCCTCGGCATTGAAGTTGGTCACGATGCGGTGCCGCAGGATCGGCGTCACCACCTGACGGATGTCTTCGGTGCTGACATGGTAGCGGCCTTTGAGCAAGGCCCGCGCCTTGCCGGCCAGGATCAGATACTGGCTTGCCCGCGGACCGGCTCCCCAGCCGACGTATTCGTTGACAAAGTCCGGGCAGCCGCCTTCGGTGCGCCGGGTCAGGCGGGAGAACTGCAGGGCATAGCGGATGACGTGGTCGGCCACCGGCACTTTGCGCACGATCTCCTGCAGGGCGATGATCTCTTCACCGCTCAGCACGTGCTGCAGATCGACCTTTCGGCTCATGGTCGTCATGCGCACGATCTGAAATTCCTCTTCCTCGGTCGGATATCCCACGTTGATGTTGAACATGAAGCGGTCGAGCTGGGCTTCGGGCAGCGGATAGGTGCCTTCCTGCTCGATCGGGTTTTGCGTCGCCAGCACGAAGAACGGCTGGGGCAGCCGATGCTGCTTGCCACCGGCCGTCACCTGGTGCTCCTGCATCGCTTCGAGCAACGCCGCCTGCGTCTTGGGCGGCGTGCGGTTGATTTCGTCGGCAAGAATCACGTTGGCGAAGACCGGCCCGCGCACGAAGCGCAACTGCCGGCCGCCGGTGGTCTTGTCCTCTTCGATCACTTCCGTGCCGGTGATGTCGGATGGCATCAAGTCGGGCGTGAACTGAATGCGGTTGAACGTCAGTCCCAGCGTGCGGCTGAGCGTCGAGATCAGCAGCGTCTTGGCCAGCCCCGGCACACCCACCAGCAGGGCGTGGCCGCGGCAAAACAGCGCAATCAGCAGCTCTTCAATCACCATATCCTGGCCGACGATGATCTTGGCCAGCTCGGTCTTGATGTCGTGATAGCCCTTTTGCAGCTTCTCGACCGCCGCGAGTTCCTCGGCCGCCAGATTTGTCGTTTCGGCCTGAACGATACCAATCTTCGATTCCATCGAATGCTCCTTAGAGGGTGTGCTGATCGCTTGATCCGGCAAGAAAATTACTCTAGCCCCCTTCCGCGCCGCCCGGTGCCCATCGGGCGCGAGGCGGCTATACTACCGGACACTACGGTCCAGCCACGAATACCATGCGCCCTTGAACAGAAAGTTGCATGCCCGAATTACCGGAAGTCCAAACTGTCGTGCAAACGCTGGCCCCGCATGCGGTTGGGAAGGTGATCTGGGAGATAAACGTCCATCGCCCGGACGTGGTTCGGCCGATGCACGTCAACCTGGCCCGCAAAAGCATCGGCCGGCGGATCGTTTCCATCGCGCGGCGGGGTAAGCAGATCATCTGGACGCTGGAGGATGGAAACCGCTTTGTGATTCATCTTGGGATGTCCGGCCGGCTGACGCTGGAACCGGCGGATTCCGGTTTGGCGCCGCACACGCACGTGGTGATTCATGTGGGTAACTCCGTGCAGCGGACGAGACAGATCCGCTTCCGCGATCCGCGCCGATTCGGCGGGGTCTGGTGGATTGGGAGTGAAGAGCCCGCGGGTGCGATGGGTCCGGAACCTCTGACGATGAAGACGGGCGAACTGGTGAAGCGGCTGGGAAAGACCACCCGCGCGATCAAGAATGCGCTGCTGGATCAGCATCTCATCGCGGGATTGGGAAACATTTATGTGGATGAATCGCTTTTTGAAGCTGGAATTCACCCGCTGGCGCGGGCGGACAAGCTTTCCGTCGAACAGATCACACGGCTGAACCGGGCGATCAAGGCCGTCCTGAAGCGGGCACTGAAGCATCGGGGCAGTACGCTGCGCGACTATCGCGACGCCGACGGCACGGCCGGGGGATTTCAATCGCTCCATCGCGTGTATGGCCGGACAGACCAGCCATGCCATACTTGCAAGAGACCCCTGAAGCGCATCGTCATCGGCGGGCGGTCCACCCACTTTTGCCCGCGCTGCCAGACGCGCTCGTGAAGCAAATACGCGATGAACATACGGGTGCCTGTTTGTCTGGGAGTTACTTCGCCACTTCCGGGATATCGGCGGCCGTGGTCGCGAGCTTGCCGCTCTTCACGCGCTCGTACTCTTCCTTCACCCAGGGAATACTCTCGGCGTTGCGCTCCATCCACAGTGGAATCGGGGTGCGCTGGCCTTTCTTATCGAGCTCGGTGAACTCGACGACCATATCTTCCCGGCTGTAGCTGCTGAGGTCGTGCAGCTTGCCCATGTGAATGCAATCGGTCGGGCAAGGCTCGGTGCAGAGGGCACAAAACAGGCATTTGCTGTAGTCGATGGCATAGCGGACTAATTCCCCGCCGACGGCCTTGCCGGTCTTCTTATCGATCTTGCGCGGTGCGGTTTTGTCGATGTAGATGCAGTCCACCGGGCAGGCCTTGGCGCACATGTCGCAGGCGATGCAGCGATCCTGCTCAAATTCGTGAATACCCCGATAGCGCGGCGCAAAGGTAAGGTGCTGCTCGGGATACTGCACGGTCACGGTCTTCTGAAAGCAGTATTTGAGCGTGATCTTCATCCCGATGGAGATGGATTTCACGGTGTCGTAGATATTGGAAAAATAGCTTTTGATGTCCATGTCAGCGCACCTGGAATAACGGCGGTTCGGGCCGGCGGATTATTACCGCCCGGACGAGGCATGTCCAGATCGGCCAAGCTGAAGACGTGTCGCATGGAACGAGTTGGGACAAAAAAGAATCCCGGCCTCACCCACGCATGGAGGCCGGGATCCAAATTACTCTTGCGCTCTGTCATTGAGCGCCTCCCACAGCGAAGTGTCGGGGCCGGAACAACTTTCACCCAGCCGGCCCGAGTCGCTGGCATCGACTCCCTACCTTACCCCTGCACGACATCGGCTTTTTGATCGGGATCGGGATTCAACTTCCCGCAGTGATGCGAGTGGTGGATCGCCTTCCCGTTCGAGCTTCCAGATGTGAAACACATCCTAAGTCCTGCAGAACGAAGTATGGGGTCTGGCCAATCCTGAAACAAGGTCGATTCTGGGGGGTTGAACCCCAAAATTACCAAAAAAGGCCATACCTTCCCAAATTTCCTATATTTGCGGTGGAGAAATGTTAAACTGGGTAGAATGTATGGCGCGGCGCAAATTGACGTTCCACCGATCAGTTGGCCGATAATTGTTGCTACCGGGCGGTTGTAACTTGTCAAAACTTGCAGGATTTCCGATGTTGGACCGAATTCTCTGGCGATTTCTCTGGCTCATCATCATGGCCCTCATCACCGCCACGGCCGGAGCAGGGCTGATGCTGGCATATAGCGGGCTGTTTCAACTCGTGGGCAAGCACGTGGTTCCGGGGGCGACTTCGATGGGAATGGCGCTGGTGCTGTCGATTGCCTGTTATCTGTTGTGCAGGCATGGCAACGATCTGATGGATCGATAGCCCCATCGCCTATCGCCAATCCAGCTATACTCCCGCCATGGATCTCCCCTATCTGACCGATTTCCCCGGCGTGGGCGGCGTCATCAAGGCGCGGCCGGAAGATTTCTTCGTGCAGGAAATCCCGCTGTACGAACCCTCCGGCGAAGGGGAGCACGTCTACTGCGAATTCCAGAAGATCAACCTCACCACCTTTGATGCCATCCACCGCATCGCCGATGCCCTGCGCATCTCCTCGCGCGACATCGGCTATGCCGGGATGAAGGATGCCAATGCCATCAGCCGCCAGATCTTCTCCATTTTCGGCACGACGCCGGAGGCAGTGATGAACCTGCGTCTTCCGGACATTCAGGTGCAATGGGCCGCCCGCCATGGCAACAAGCTGCGGCTTGGCCATCTCGCAGGTAACCGCTTCGCGATCAAGATCCGCAACGTCGCCGCCACGGATGTATTGAAGCTGCGGCCGGTGATTGACCTGTTGCAGCAGCGCGGCATGCCCAACTATTTCGGCGAGCAGCGCTTTGGCCGGCGCGGAAACAATGACCTCTTGGGCGCAGCGTTGGTGCGCGGGGATTATCCCGAGCTTCTCCGCCTGCTGCTGGGTGATCCGCAAAAAAAGACCGACGATCCACAGCAACTCGCCGCCCGCGCCGCCTTTGAACACGGCCAGCCCGAAGAAGCGATGAAGCTCTACACCCGCCGCCATGGCATGGAACGGCGCATCCTGGCGCGGCTGATCAAGACCGGAAAACCGGGTGCGGCGGTCCGCGCGGTTGATGAGAAACTCCGCCGCCTGTGGGTCTCCGCCCTGCAGTCCAAGTTGTTCAACGCCATTGTCGCCCGGCGCATCCAGTCGCTCGATAAGCTCCTCGATGGCGACCTGGCCTGGAAGCATGAGAACGGCGCGTGTTTCCGCGTCGAATCCGCCGCCGCCGAGCAGCCGCGCTGCGACGCCTTTGAGATCAGCCCCACTGGTCCGCTGGTAGGATATCGGATGACGCTGCCGGCCGGGGTTCCGTTGGAAATCGAGCAGGAAGTCTTTGCCGCCGCCAATCTGCAGCCGCAGGAATTCCGCCAGGAAGGGAAGGAAAAGGTGAAAGGGGCCCGCCGGCCACTGCGCATTCAGCCGGCCGACGTGCAGCTCGCCTCCGGCGTCGATGAGCACGGCGAGCAGATCACCGTCGCCTTTACGCTCCCCAGCGGCTCATTCGCCACCATGTTCCTGCGCGAGCTGATGAAGACGGATACGGCGGGCGAGTGAATCCCTGTAGCACGGGCGTCCCGCCCGTGTTTTCCGAGAACACGGGCGGGACGCCCGTGCTACGAAACTTCCGTGCGATTCGACTTCATTTCACTTTGCGGTGGCCCGCGCTTGCCGCACCCTCTTCGCTGGCTTGGGCTTCTTTACCGAACGCTTCTTCATCGCTCCCGACTCGCGCTTGGCCTTCAGCGCCGCCGCCTGCTCGATGATTTCCTGCAGCATCTCCCCGGCCGCGCCGCCCTTGGCCGGGCGATGCGACTCCCACAAGTGCGGCTTCTCCTCGGCCAGAATCTCCGCGAAATCGCCGAATCCCTTCACGCTCTTATCGAATCTTGTGACGTCCACGTTCCCCGCCCATTGATCGCGATGCTTGATCAGCAGCCAGGTCCGGCTCTCGCCGCCGCCGCCGCCGCCCCCGCCGGTGCGGACCAGCACCCACGACCCCTTCAGCTTCACGCCCTGCAGCGAAAACTTCAGCTCCCCGCGCGCAAGCGACCCATCGACATCGCCATTTTCCGGCTGCCACGTTCCCCGGTCCCACAGCATCACGATCCCGGCGCCATATCCTTCGGGAATGACGCCTTCAAATTCCCCGTAGTCGAATGGATGATCCTCCACCTTCATCGCCAGGCGCTTGTCCTTTGGATTCAACGACGGCCCCTTAGGCACCGCCCACGACAGCAGCACGCCGTGGTGCTCCAGCCGAAAGTCATAGTGCAGATGGCTGGCCAGATGCTTCTGCACGCAGAAGAACAATTCCCGCTGCTTCTTGGCCTTTTTCGGCGGCGATTTCGCGCCGCTGGGCTCCGGCGTCGTCGCGAAGTTGCGCTTGCGCTGGTACTCCTTCAGCAATTTTTTCGACGATGAATTCTTCGCGGGCATCGTGTACCTCTCCGCTCGAAAATACCCGCCCGCCTGCCTTTCGCGCAGTGCTAAAATTCCCGGCTGTTCGCTCGATAGGTGTGTGACCGTTTCGGCGGCCTTGTCCCTCTTAGGGTGGGGCAGACATTCTGGTCTGTCATGGCTGGATGAGCGGCTGGTGTACTCGCCTGCCCGAATTCAGCCATATCACCAGCAACTGTGGCCGGACTCGGGTGGATGTGTACATCCACCACTCCTCCAGCCACGGCAGACAGGAATATCCGCCCCACCGAGTCAACTTGGAAGCCGCCGATCCTGACACGCACCCGCGCGCCATTCTCCCAACGACTCACGCTACCACCTTCGCCCAGTTTGCGATTACCATGAGCGGCGAGGATAGAATCCCATGAAAATCCGCAAGGCCGTGATTACCGCGGCGGGGCGCAATCAGCGCACGCTGCCGCTGCAAACCCTCGTCGATCGCGACGGCGCTCAAAAGAGTGCCCTTGAGATCATCATCGAGGAGGCCATCTCCACCGGCGTGGAAGAGATCTGCCTGGTGATCGGTCCCGGCGATCAGCACCCCTACCGCGATGCCGCCCGCCGCCACGCCAACCGTCTGCACTTCGTCGAGCAGCCGGCCCCCCGCGGCTATGGCCATGCGTTGTATTGCGCCAAGCCGTTTGTCGCCAGCGAGCCGTTTCTGCACCTGGTGTCCGATCACCTCTACCTGAGCCGCGGCGGCAAGCGCTGCGCCCAGCAGCTCGTCGAGGTGGCCGAAGCCGAAAGCTGCGCCGTCTCCGGCGTGCAGCCGACCCGCGAAAACGTGCTCACCTACTACGGCACGGTCGGCGGCCGGCGGGTGGCGGGCCAGAACCACCTGTACGAAATCGAAACCGTCGTCGAGAAGCCGACGCCGACCGAGGCCGAGCAGTCCCTGATCGTCCCCGGCCTGCGGGCCGGCCACTATCTCTGCTTCTTCGGCATGCACGTGCTCACCCCGGCGGTGATGGAAGTCCTTGAAGAAATGGTGAAACACCAGCGTCCTGATGAAGCGATACAGCTCTCCCCCGCCCTGGCGAAGCTGGCCAGCCGGGAAAAATACCTCGCCCTGGAAGTGCAGGGCCTGCGCTACAACATCGGCCTGAAATATGGCCTGCTGGTCGCCCAACTCGCCTTGGCGCTGGACGGAAATGACCGCGAAGAGGTCTTGGCGGAACTGACCGAACTGCTGGCGGTGCGGCAGAAGCAGACGACCGGTGAACGCAGCACGAGTTCTCGCACCGCCATTGAACCGGAGTAGTTGTCCTTTTTTGCGAAACGGAAGAGCACTATCCGAGTGGGGATGGGAGGCAATCGTGTCCAAGTTTAGCGAAACACTTTTCTCGATGCTTCGCGGCATTGATGCCGAGGCAACTCGTAGACCGGACGGCGTTCCTACGGGCATCCGGTGGTACAACGGCTTCGTTGACCCGCAACTTTCCCTCACTGCTGCATCGCGCGTAGAAGACCTTTGGTCGTCGCGGGTCGCGGAACTGTACCGAGAACGCGGGCTCCGAGCGGACACTCAGGTGTGTTACCCGCGGAGCCGTCAGAAATGCGATCTGGTAATTACGTCGCCCCGCGGCAAGCGATTCTGGATTGAGGTCAAAGGAGCGTGGACTGAGTACGTTTACCCCACCTACTCTAAATCCAACCCATCCTTCGGAAAGTATCTGCATTCAACGGCGGATGACATTGACAAGCTCGCCAAATTGGGACCACCAGAGGCCAACGACTTGGGACTTCTGCTCCTCGGATACGACCGACCCGGACGAGCGATTGAGGAATGCCACCTCAATGTAATCCGTGCTCGTGCCCCTTGGAAAGAGGAGTGCGACGGGTGGGATGAACAGCATTGGATTGGGAACCGTGTGCGATGCTGGTTTTGGTGGACTCATTTGGAATGAGCCGGAGAGAAGCACATTATTGATCTTGGGCGCATCCCGACCGAAAGTACGCCATGACGGAGGAGCGCAACCAAAATGGGTACGATTGTTCTCAAAATGGTTGCGCCCCTGAAGGCGTAGCAACCGATGGGTGCAACAACCGTGTCGGAAAAACTCCGCAACATCATCACCTCCGACGACCCCGCCATCCGCGATCGCGCGCTGGATTCGCTGGCCGCAACCATGTCGCTGGAAGAACTGTTGGCCGCCTGCGATGACCTCGACGCTTTCCGCCGCGAATCGGACAACCTGTATCAGCGCGTGCGGGCGCTGTTTTTTCTCTACGCCATCCACCGCTTTCACATTCCCGCCAGGCCCGCCACGCCGCCTTCAGGGCACATTCCATTCGAAGGCTACAAGCACCTGCTGGAGCGCCGCTTCGAGGAAGCCATCGACAACTTCCTCGCCGAACAGCGCAAGAGCGGGCCGAGCGACTCGATCTCCAGCGCCCTGGCGGCGGCCTATCACGACCTGGCCTTTCAAACCCTGGCCAACCAGGTGCGCCGATCGGTGCGCGGCGTGCGCGGCAACCAATGGATGTTCCGCATCGGCCATCCGCTCGATCAGCCGCTGAAGATTCGTCCGGAGCTGCTGCGCCGATCCGAAGACGACGCCTTTCCTATTCTCAGCGAAAAGACGCCGGTGCGCATGGACCTCACCCACAGCGCCTGGTCCGACATCTTCTTCCTGGGAATGGATTTTCCCCAGGGTGCGCGGGTGCTGAATGTCTCGATCGATCTCGCCGTGCTTGGCCGCGACGTTCACCCCAAGCCGCCGGTGGAAGCATATCTGCGCGTGATCGATGAGCCGGTGCTGCGCCTGGTGAGCGTCGATCTCGCCGCCCGCGCCGATATCACCCACCTGCCGGATGTCTTCGACTTCGCCAAGGATTATCTCGGCTTGTTGAAGGCGGCCGTTATCGCCGCCGGCATCGTCCCGCCCGGCATGGAAGGCTCCGGCCAATCCCTCGCCGAACTGTTGGCCCGCGTCGTCGGCCCGGGCCTCGGGCTGGAGATCATTTCTTCCGTCAACAACATCCCCAAAGGCTCGCGGCTGGCGGTTTCGACCAACCTTCTCGGATCGCTCATCGCCGCGCTGATGCGGGCCACCTCCCAGGCGAAATCGCTCACCGGGCCGCTCACCGAAGAAGAGCGCCGGCTGGTCGCCGCCCGCGCCATCCTCGGCGAGTGGATCGGCGGATCGGGCGGCGGCTGGCAGGATTCCGGCGGCGTCTGGCCGGGCATGAAGTTGATCGAAGGTGTCCCCGCCAAGCCGGGCGATCCCGAATTCGGCATCTCCCGTGGCCGGCTGCTGCCGCGGCATCACATTCTCAATGGTGAAGAAGCATCCGAGTCGGTTCGGAAAAAACTCCAGGATTCCCTGGTGCTGGTACACGGCGGCATGGCGCAGAACGTCGGACCGATTCTGGAAATGGTGACCGAGAAATACCTGCTGCGCTCCGACGCCGAATGGAATGCCCGCCAGCAGGCCATCGGCGTGCTCGATGAGATTCTCGCCGCGCTGAAAAACGATGACGTCCGCGCCATCGGCCAGGCCACCACCCGCAACTTTTTCCAGCCGCTGCAGACCATCATCCCCTGGGCCTCTACTTTCTACACTGAGACGCTGATCCATAAGGTGAAGGACAAATTCGCGGCAGATTTCTGGGGCTTCTGGATGCTCGGCGGCATGTCCGGCGGCGGAATGGGATTCATCTTCGCCCCGGCGCGCAAGGCCGAGGCGCAGCAATTCCTGCAGCAGACGATGGGCGAGACCAAGCGGGGATTGCAAGATGCCCTGCCCTTCGCGATGGAGCCGGTGGTCTACGATTTCGCCATCAATCCCCACGGCACCTTCGCCCGCCTGCTGCAGGCCGATGACGCCGTGCTGCCGGCCGCGTATTACACGATGATGGCCCCGCTCTGGCTGCGCACCGACCCGCGCCAGCTTACCCCCGCCCGCCGCGCCGAGCTCGACCGCTTCGGCCTCGCCTCGCGCACCGATCCGCAATTCTCCGGAATGGTCGAGACGCTCTTCGACCAACTCTTCCCCCGTGCCAAGGCCGAATCAGCCGGGAGGCAGTCGCTTTCGACCCTCTTGCACGACTACGGCTTCGACCGCGAACAGCACGAGCGCATCCGCAATGACCTCAAAGGCGCCCGCATCGGCCTGGCCCAGAACCGTCTGCCCCTCAGCACCAGCATCACCGACGTCCTGCCCGACGACGTGATCGACGCGACCTCCCGTAGGGTGGGCGAACTCGCCCACCGTTCTGCGGAGGTGGGCGATTACGCCCACCCTACAGGCTCGCTCGATTCTGCTCGGGAGCTTGGCATGTCGGCGTTGAAGGCCGGAACCGTCGCCGTCCTCTCCCTCGCCGCCGGCGCCGGCTCGCGCTGGACGCAGGGCGCCGGCGTGGTGAAGGCGCTGCACCCCTTCTGCAAGCTGGCCGGCAGGCATCGCACCTTCATCGAGGTTCACCTCGCCAAGTCCAGGCGCATCGCGAAATTGGCCGGAACGACCATCCCCCACATCATCGCCACCAGCTACCTGACCCACGATCCCATCGCCCGTTATCTGCAGGCGCAGCAGAACTATCATTACCCCGGCCCCCTGCTGCTCTCTCCGGGAAAAACCGTGGGCCTGCGCATGGTCCCGATGGTGCGCGACCTGCGCTTCGCCTGGGAGGAAATGCCGCAAAAACTGTTGGATGAGCAGGCCCAGAAGATGCGCCAGTCGCTGCACGCCGCCCTCATCGGCTGGGCCACCGTCGCCGGCGAAGGATCGGATTACACCGACAATCTTCCCTCGCAGTGCCTGCATCCCGTCGGCCACTGGTACGAAGTGCCCAACCTGCTGCGCAACGGCGTGCTCGCCCAGCTCCTGGGTGAACGTCCTCAGCTCCGGCACATCATGCTGCACAACATCGACACCGTCGGCGCCGACGTCGACCCAGCGCTGCTCGGCCTGCACATCGGGCGCGGCTCAGCGCTCTCTTTTGAGATGATCACCCGCGGCATCGAAGACCGCGGCGGCGGCCTGGCCCGCGTCAATGGCCAGACCCGCATCCTCGAAGGACTGGCCATGCCGCGCGAGGAAGATGAATTCCGCCTTTCCTATTACAACAGCATGACGACCTGGATCGACGTCGATCGGCTGCTTGGCGCGTTCGGCCTGACGCGGGCGGAACTGGGCGATGGCGAAAAAGTCGCCGCCGCCATCCGCGAATTGGCCGCCAAGATGCCCACCTACATCACCCTCAAAGACGTCAAGAAACGCTGGGGCCACGGCCAGGAAGACATCTATCCCGTGGCGCAGTTTGAGAAGCTCTGGAGCGACATGACCGCCCTGCCGGATCTTCCCACCACCTTCATCGTCGTCCCCCGCATGCGCGGCCAGCAGCTCAAAGACCAGGCCCAACTGGACGGCTGGCTGCGCGACGGCTCGGCCGCCTACGTCGAATCCCTCTGCCAGTGGGCAGACTCGTAAGTCACCCAGTGGCTGCCCACGCCAGCGCCATCTGTCATTCTGAGGTACTCCGAAGAATCTGGCCCCGGTCGCCGATCGGTAGAGTGACACTTTAGGCGGCTTTATCTTGCTTTGGTGGGGCAGACATTCTTGTCTGTCATGGCTGGATGAGCGGTGGGTGTACTCACCTGCCCGAATCCAGCCATATTTTCCCAATCCGCCTAAAATGTCACGCACCCGCCGTCGATCCAGCCAGATTCTTCGGATTACCTCAGAATGACAGGCACGTGATATGAATGGCGCGGAATCGCGCTACCGCAACGGCTGCGTGAATTCTTCCCAAGCGCTAAACGCCGCGTCGGCATTCGCCAGCTTCGTCGCCGCCCCGAATTCAAACTGCGCGATCACGCCCCCCTCCGGCGAATAGAGATTCTCCACCACCCGCCGCACGCCCTCGCGCACCTCCGCGGGAGTCGCGTAAGACAGCAGATGCTGCCGGTCGATCTCTCCCCAGAAGGTGATCTTCCCCTTGAATCGCCGGCTAAGCTCCTCGATCGGCATGCAAAACAACTGGCTGTTCACCGCATCCACCTTCAGGTCGACCAGGTGCGGATAGATGTCCTGGATATGCCCATCGGAGTGCATGAAGATCTTCTTCCCGGCGTCGTGGGCGATCTTCACATAATCCGCGTAGAGCGGCTTGAACAGCTTCACCCACTTTTCCGGAGAGATCAGCAATCCGCGCTGCGCGCCCCAGTCGTCCATGAATTTCACGCCGTCCACTTTGGTCCGGCACCACACCTCTAGTTCCTTGCAGAAGAAGTCGTGGACGATCTGGCGGAGCTCTAAAAACTCATCAGACTCCTCGGCGATGTCCATGTACAGGTTCTCGCTGCCGCGCAGAAACTGCATCCGCTCAAACGGACGCGGCAGCGCGTCGCCGGAGACGAATTTATCCGAGCGCGGACAAAACCGGTTGATCGCCTCGCGGTCGATCTTCAGCGCCGCCTCCGGCGGGCGCAGGTCTTCCAGCCGCGACCAGTCCGCCAGCGGCGGGTGCTTCACCTCGCCGATCACCCCCGCCTGCAGGTTCTCAAATTCGCACCCCCACTCATCGCGGAAGGTCCCGATGGCGTACCAATCCCCCTTGCGCATCGCCTCCAGTCCCGGATTGGGCACCGGCGCCCATCCAAAATCCGTTGGCCAGCGCTGCTTGAAAAGCTCCAGCGCCGCAGCGTCGTGCTCGAGCGCTGCGATCGGCAGCATCCACAAATCGCGCGGCACGCGGTCCGGCTTGTCGAACTCCACGCACCGCCGCACGCGCTCTCGGCTGGTCATCATGATTCGCCTTTCAGTGATGTCCACGGCACAAGGAATCCACAAACAGAGTGGCATCCCATGTTGCCGCAAACGGTTTCCCAGTATATTAGGATAAATAAGTCCCAATTGCGAGCACTTTATGTATCGTTGCATCCAACGAGCGGCAACTTCTGCGAAATCTGGCCACACACAAGCCGCGGCCCCAATCGCTGAAGGACTTGAAGCGCGACTTGGAGAACCTGCACTTTCGCCAAGCCCCGCGTCAATCGCGAATCGACCATGCGCAAGGTGCGGGTACGGGGCGCCGCAAGAGAAGAAGCGGCGAGCTACATGAACCAGCGCGGAAATTGAGGAGCCCGCGAAACTCCCCGCCGCGCTTGGTATACTTGCGTGATGATCACAGAAAAGGGTGAAGCATATCCGCCTGCACTGCGCTGGACGAAGCGGCTTGCGGCGGGGTATGCGCTGCTGCTTGTCGCCATCGTGATCGCGCACCTTGCGTGGTCGCACATCGCCAACGGCCGCCTCCAAGCCATGGTTGACGCGGCCCACGCGGCCGGTGAGCCGATCCTGGTCGATGATTTCAAACGTCCTCCCATCCCCGACGACGAGAACGCGGTGACCTACATCCGCGTGGCCGAGCGGTCGATCGCGCTGCGAAACGATGTGGACTGGTTCGATCTCGACTCCATCGCTACCGGCGGGCGAGATCCAAACGACTTTAATGTCCCGGCCGCCCTGGCTTCTCCAAAGGAAATTGAAGAGGCGAATAAGACTCCGCTTGCGGCAATTCGCACCGCGCGGAACCTGAAGCACATTGACTGGCAACTGCCATTTCAACACCCTGCGACCTACATTCTGTTGCCTGACTTGAACAACGTACGCAGCGTCACGCGGCTGCTTGCCATCGCGGCAGTCGCCGCCCACGAGCGCGGCGACGATGCCGCCGCTATCGAATATCTCCGGGACATCCTTTTCCTGTCCCGCTCACTAGGCCAGCAGCCCTTTCTAGTCTCCGATCTGGTCGCTAACGGATGCACCTCACTGGCAGTCTCCGCCTGGCGATGGATCCTGCCCGACCTCGCCGTCGCTTCCGACACGACAACCGCACCCTTGAATGCGGCGTCTGAGGCGCAGGTGCGAGCTTTCATCGTCGAACTCCTCGATGACAAAGACATTTCCGACGGAGTGCGCCAGGCCGTGCTCGGTGAACGGATGGTTCAAACGGATTTCGCCGTGTGGATCGGCGAGAAGCAACTGGTTACCCGGCCGCTGTTTCGACTGAGCGCTATGCGCATGGCGCGACGAATGAGCGCTGTGCTATCGGCGCGGGATTCCGCGACACTGCCAGCCGCACGGCGGACTCTTCCTCCTAATCAGCGGTCAATCTATTCCTCCCCTGCCAGTCGCGCAACCCATGCACTCGAGTTATACTTGAGCCCCTCGCTGGGGCGCTACGCGGAGACCAGCTATCGCATCCGTGCCGACAGGCGGATGGCCGCGCTGGCGACGGCGATGCGGCTGTATCAACTCGACCACACGGGCAACCGGCCGAAGACGCTCGATGAACTCGTGCCCCAGTACCTCGCGGCGGTACCGGCCGATCCGATGACCGAAGGCGGTATCCTGCGCTACCATGTGTCGCCGCCTGCCTATCTGTACAGCCTGGGCGCAAACGGCAAGGACGACAGCGCGGGCGGCTGGCGGCCGGGCTCGGCGACGAATACCAACTATCGCCTGCGGGACCTGGACATCCCGTTCATGCTCGACCGGCCAGCGGCGCCGTCAACGCGCGAGGCTGGCGATGAGTAGGCGGAAGTAGCCGACGGTCCAGCAGAGCACGCCAAAGCTGAGCAGCGCCGCCAGCGCCCAGAGCAAGGGGATCGCAATCAAAAACAGCACTGTCCAGCCAGCGCCGGCGCGGGTGCAGAGGCGATACAGGCGGAGATAGCCCATGCCCGCAATCAGGAAAAGCGCCAGCGGCACAAACTCGAGAAACGCGCCTGCGATCTGCAGCGGCAGGCGGTCACGCATGGTCTCCGCCAGCATCATCAGCCCGACTCCGCCCGCGGCAATGAGCAACGCCAGCGGCATGAGGCTGAGCCATGCGCAGCCGTACTGGCTCAGGGCTACCGCGCGGTCGCGCTGCGCTGGGTCGAGCGTTCCGGCACGAAAGAAATACATTCCGCCGCCAGTGCCGAGCAGGAGAAACAGCAGCGCCGCTGCGGGCAGCACGCCTGGCGTAACCGCGCCGACCGCGAAAGGCAGCACCACGTCGTTCGCTATGATCCACTGCCATGCCGGCCATTGCAGCGCCGTCGACATGTCGGGAATGCCTTCAAAGAGATTGATATCGCCGCCTTTCCACGCCAGCACCGCCAGGGCCGCGGCGAGGGGGACCCACGCGATGAGGATCGTGACGAGGCGGAAGCGCCAGGCCTCGCGGTGGCTGGCGGGGAGGTTCATCTCGGCCGCGATGCGCGCTGGCCGGAAGATGGTGGCGAAGACGGTGCGCCAATAGGCGCGCCAGCGGCCGATGGACCTGCGCTGCGGCCAGGGGAGCTGCGATCGGCGCAGGCTCTCGCGGTCGATCGCCAGGCCGCATTCCGGGCAGCGGTCGCTGCTCAGGCCACGCAGGTTGTAGCCGCAGCCGGCACAGAAGATTTCGTGCATGGCGGCGGGTTGCTCGGCGGTCAAGACACGATCCTCCCGTGGCAAAGCGTACCCCGCCAGCTTCTCATCCGGCGAAGCGCCTACGGCTGCGAAACCAGCTCAACGAGTTTCGCCGCCGCGGAGGCGTGCTCCCCGGCCGCGAAATGTCTCAACCGGCGCTTGGCGCCAGGTCGCGCAGCTTCGTAACCGGCAGCTTTGCGGCCACCACCACCGAGCTGCGCCACAGCCGCATCGGCAGGTTCCCGACCGCGATAATCGAGAGCTGGCTAACGATGAACGCCGCCAGCCAGAAGAGCGCTGAATCCATGAACCCATAGGAGTGCAGGCCCACGCCCAGCATGTTGGTGCCGAACCAGCTCCATGCCGTCACGATGTTGCCGAACACCGCCAGCAGCATCACCCCGCGCTGGCGGACGACGCCGCCCCAGCGTGCGTGCAAAATCAGCGCGTTCCACAGCACGATCAGCACCGCACCGTTCTCCTTAGGGTCCCACCCCCAGAAGCGCCCCCACGACTGATCCGCCCAGATTCCCCCCAGCACCGTGCCCACGAAGCTGAAAAGCATCGCGAAGCAGAGAATGCCGTAGACCATCCGCCCCAGCGTCTTGGCTGTCTCGCTGTTCAGCGCCCGCGTGAACACACCCATCAACAGATAGACGATCGCGATCAGGCCGGCCAGAAATGTCGCCGCGTACCCCAGGGTGATGACGACCACGTGCGTCGCCAGCCAGAAATTCGTATCCAGCACCGCCTGCAACTGCTGCATGGTGTCGCCGTTGCCGGTGTTGGCCAGCGCCTCGGCGATCAGCAGCGGCACAAACCCGATAAATCCCGCCACCGCGCTGCCGATGCCGTTGCGATAGATGATTTCCAAGGCGGTCGCGAACACCACGCCGGCGAAAGCGATGAAGATGGCCGAGGAATACAGATTCGTCACCGGCGGCCGGCCGGAAATGTATATCCGCGCCACCAGCCCAAAGGCGTGTACCGCCAGCGCCAAAAGCAGCAGGACAACGGCCGACAGCGTCAAGACCCGGCTATGAAACAGCCAGTGGACGGCGCTGAGCAGAAAGACCGCGATGTAGAACGTCATCGCGATGGTAAATGGATCAAAGCGGTTGAAGAACGCCTCGAAGCTGACCCGATCCATCGTCCCGGGCATCTGGCGATTCAACCGCCCGTGCAGCGCTGTCAGCGTGGCGTTGAAATCCGCCGCATCGTTCTTGCTGAAGGCATCCACCACTCCGCCGAACTCCTGCAGCGCCGGGTTCAGCTCCCCCCCTGCCTGCCCGCTTTTGGCTTCCTGCAGCGCCTGCTCGACAGTCTTCCACGCCTCGCCCGCGCGGGATGGCGGAGCCAGGTACAAGCCGCTCATGTCCTCCAGCCGCGTGAACAAATCCGCGTGTTCATACAGCTCGACCATGCGCCGCTGGAACAGGTTGCGCGACTTCGACGGCACGTTCATCGCCGCCTCGACCTGCCGCTTGAATTCCTCGCCGTTGTTGAAAATCTCTTTGAGTGAAAAGCTGTGCCGCATGTGGTCCAGCCCCAGCGCGCCGATCACTCCCGGCTCATCGATGCGAAAGACCGGCAGGTTCACCACCTCCTCGCGCTGGCACATCACATTCAACAGCCACCCCACCGCCGGCATTGTTTCGCCGTTCAACGTCGTCGACTGCCGCCCGCTGATTACCTTCAAATGCGTCCGCGCCAGGGTATCCAGCGGCATCACCCGGCCTTCATACGAGATCGGCAGCTCGGCAAAACTGCGCAAATTGTACGGCTCCGTCGGCAGCTTCGGCATCGCGTGCGCGATCACGTACAGCAGCGCCAGCCCCACCACCGTCGCGGGCACGTACAATGCCACCGGCTGCGCCGCGGGGATACTTCCAAGCTGCCGCCCGAGGAACGCCAGCAGGTGCATGCCAAAATGAATCACCAGCCCCAGCCCCCCCAGAATGCACGCCACGTACGGCAGCGTCCAGCTTGGATTCGACACCACCTGCAGCACCGTCCCCTTTTCCGTGTCGTGGTTGAAATCGGCCTGGAAAAAGGTGTAGCCGGCGTAGCGCAGCGGATGGTTCATCCAGATCGTCAGATCCCGATCTTCATGGTGCGAGGGGTCGCTGAGATGCACCCGGCTCGAATAGTTCTTGGCCACGTTCGTGCCGGTATAGCGGTCGAAGGAAAACTTGTGCAGCGTGATCGTGAACGGCTTGTAGTCCCGCGCAAAACGCAGGTCGAGCAGGTATTCCCTGCCATCGACGCTCACCGCCTGCGGCTCGCCCAGGAAAATCGAAACCAGGTACGTCCCCAGCGACTGCCCATTTTTCAGCAGCGTCACGTAGGCGCTGGGCGTATCCACCGTCTGCGCCTCGGCGCCGGTCACCTGCCGCCTGGCCTCGACGGTCATCTGCCTCTGGGCGCCAATCCCGGCCGTCGCCCGCACATCCTTCTTCGCCCCCGCCTGAAACGGTCCCAGCACCTGCGAATTGGGAAAATACTCATCCACTCGGATCGAAAACGGCAGATTCGGATGCGTGATGATCCCCTTATGAACCAGCCGGGAAGCCCCAATCGCCACCACGTTGTCGTGATCGGCCGGTGAGGTGTCGATCACCGCCAGCTCGTTGGTGCGGATATCCTGCGTGAAGCTCGACGCCTGTCCCTCTTCGATCACCATCTGCCCTTCGGTTGCGAAAACGCTGGTCAGCGCCTCGCCGGCGATCAGCAGAATCAGCCCAAAGTGAATCAGCAGAATGCCGCTGCGCTTCCACGTGAACTTGAATCGGATCGCGTGCGCTGCCAGCAGATTGATCAGGATCGCCAGCCCCAGCAGATACCCCCCGAGCATCGGAAATCCAAAATGGCTCAGAAACCCCAGCATCGGCCGCAGCATGCCCGCGGCCAGCGGCGACATCGACGCATAATCCGGCGGCGTGCGCGGCAGAAACAGCTTGAAATCGATCCAGCAAAACAGGCTGTGAAAATAGCGGTGCTGAACTTCCCAGATGCCATGATCGATCTGTGCCCAGGTGCCGGCGAAGATCAGCACGATCGCCAGCGCAAACAGCACCACGGTGATCCGCAACGATGCCAGAGGCGCCAACACCGCGCGCATCGATCCCTTCCCCCCGCTGCCGCGCACCGCAGGTGTGCTCACCGC
>DAIOHQ010000023.1:0-30269 GCA_036744635.1 Tepidisphaeraceae bacterium
TGGAAGATCGGCGTGCGGCTTATGGCCGCGTACGCGCGGAATTGCCCACCGCAGGCCCCCCCCCTTGCCCACCGCAGGTGCGGCGCAGTGGCCGGATCGCCGTCCGCAGGACTGCCGTCGGCAGGACCCGCAGGTGTGGCGTGAGGGTGAATTTTACAGTCGTTTATGGGGGTGATTCTGGCCGCGGGGGATGACGCGTCGGTCGCTGGGGGTGTAACAACAGATTCTGTCGAGAATAGTAATAAGTGGACGCCTTGCGGCGTTGTTCTGTTGGGACAGCGTGCGGGGCCGGGGGGCGGGGCAGCCAGGATGGAACCTTCGCGGCCGGGGAAGTAGGGGGGGCTGAGGTAAGAATATGATTGATGTGAAACACGATCGTCGTTCGGCGGGATTCACGCTGGTGGAACTGCTGGTTTGCGTGGGAATTATCGCGCTGCTGATCTCGATGCTGATGCCGGCGCTGCAGCGGGTGCGGGCCCAGGCGAACAGCGTGCAGTGCAAGTCCAACATGGAGCAGATCGGGTATGAATTGCAGATCTACTCGCAGAACAACCGCGACTGGATGTTCCCGGTGGGACCATGGGATGACGTCAAGAAGAAGTACAAGTCATTCGGGACCAACGTCGATCCCAGCGAGCGCTGGATGGTGTATGTGTTCAAGATGAATCTGCCGGAGACGCCATCGATGGACCCGGCGGTATACACGCCGCCGATCATGCTCTGCCCGTCCGACCTTGAGCCGGCGGCAGCGCATTCCTACATCCTCAACAAGCACCTGGCCAAGTCGCCGGAAGAGCTGATCAAGTATTCCACCAAGACCAACGGCAAGTCCAAGGATGAGATTGTTTTGATGGGCGAGAAGGTGACGATTGCCCCGGATTATTACATGGAGCTTAGTCCGCAACAGGATGCAGGGGTGCCGGGAAGCCTTGCGCCCTATGATCCGACCAATTCGGAGTTTTTTAAGATTGTTGACCCCTATAAGCATGGCTTGAAGCTCGGATCGAACTATCTGTACATGGATCTGCACGTGGATACCGATGCGCCCAAGAACGCGGCCGATGCGGTCGACCCGTGGGATCCGAGGACGCCGCCGACTGGGCCGGTCGAGCGCAGCTAATCCTTTCTGCCAGTGCAACATCATGCAGCCGGGCACACCAAAGCCGCCGCAGTCGGTGCGAGTTCCAGCATGGCTGGGGTCGTTGGTGATCCTGTGCGCGGCCGGCGCGGGGGGATGGTATCTATGGAAATCGTTCATGGCGCCGGCCAAGCCGGCGGTGGAGATCGTCAGCACCACCCAGCCATCTGGCGGGGCGGCGGGGGACGCGGGCAGAGCGGGAGGCGCCGGAGGGGCCGGAGGGGCGGGAGGGGGAACGAATCCGCGCGGGGGATGGGGCGTACAGCAGCTTGGCCGGGATTATTTTGTTCACGCCGGGGGCAGCACGCTGCAGATCAGCCCCAGGGGCGCCGAAGGATGGAGCTACGGCGCGGATTTTTCCGCCGGAAATCTGCCGGCCGATGCGCGCATGCTGCTGCTGGCACGGACGTTTCTGCTGAGCAATTCCTACGTTGTCAGCGATCTGGGCGTGAGCGAGGCGCAAATGGGGCAGTTGAAGAAGCTCACGTCGATGACGCGGGTCGAGCTGGAAGGCAAAGAGCTCGAGCAGATGCGCAAGCATTTTGAGGCGTACCGGCAGGCGCCCGAAATTGAGCGCGAGGCCCGCGAGCAGAGTTTGTGGCGGGCATTTCGCGACCTGGCCGAGGCGCGCTCGGCCGAGGCGGCGCGGGCGACGGCCGAGCAGGCCAATGCGGTGAAGACCATCCTGACGGCCGAGCAGATGCGGACGTTTCAGAACCATCTGATCTGGTCGCGCAGGGGAGTGCGCTATCGGATGCCGCCGGCGACTCGTGCGACATCGCGTCCGTCAACCCGCGCCAGCACCCTTCCCTCCCTGCCCCCCCTTCCAGCGCCGACGACTGCGCCGTAGGTGGATGGCCCGGAAAATTCTACAATGCGGGGGCATGATCGACCTGTCTCCGCACATGCTGCTGTCGGCCTACGCGCAGGGCGCGTTTCCCATGGGGGACCGCGACGGCAAGATTCGCTGGTACACCGCCGATCCGCGCGGGATCATTCCGCTGGAGTCGTTTCACGTGCCCGGGACGCTGCGGCAGGCGATCCGCCAGCAGCGTTTTGAGATTCGCATCAACAGCGATTTTGCCGGCGTGATGCGCGCCTGCATGGAAGGGCGCAAGGATGGCTCGTGGATCAACCAGCGGTTGATCGACGCGTATTCGGCGCTGCACGAGCTGGGCTTTGCCCACAGCGTCGAGGCGTGGCGAAACGGGGAACTTGCCGGGGGATTGTACGGCGTGAGCCTGGGCGGGGCATTCTTTGGCGAGAGCATGTTTCGCCGGCAGACCGATGCGTCCAAGGTGGCGCTGGTGGCGCTGGTGGAGCGGCTGCGGGCGCGGGGATATGAGCTGCTGGATACCCAAAACGCGACGGCTCACCTGGAGCGATTTGGCTGCGTGGAGATTCCCGCCGAAACATATATGATGCGGCTGGCGCGGGCGCTGCAGACGGAGTGCGCGTTCGTTGAGTGATGCCCATCACTCCGCCGGTTCGATGGTGACGATCAGCCCCTTGGAAGTGAACTGCTCCTGGTAGAGCTCAGCGCGTTCCTTGTGGGTGGTGAGCAGCAGGGCGACGCCGGTTTTGTCGGCCTCGCGCATGCGGGTGGTGGCATCCTGCTCGTTGAGCGGGGTGAGCATCATGATGGTGTCCACCACGTAATCGACGGCGTTGTGGTCGTCGTTATGCAGCAGCACTTTCCACGGCGGCAGCGGCTGCGGCGGCTTGCGCTGCGGCGATTTCTTCGGGGCACGCCTGGGCTTGACGACGGCCGTCGTTCCCTGGGAGCTTTCCGCCTCCTCGGACTTCTGCTGGGTTGTCTGTTTCTCGGCCATATCTCGCCTCGCTTGGTGACGATGACATTATATGCGCAACCGGCGGCGGGGGAATCAAAAAGTTTTTGCGAAGTACATCGCGGCGCTGCATGACAGTGGCGTTGGATGCGGTTGCTCTTTACATTGCGGCGATGGCGATGACTCGACTGATCGCGGGGGCGATGAGCGGCACCAGCGCCGACGGGGTGGATGTCGCGATCACGGAAATCAGTGGCAGCGGATTGGAGATGCGGGCACGGCTGGTGCATCACCATCAGCGCGCCTACGCGCCGGAATTGCGCGGGAAGATTTTTGCTGTGCGCAATGCGGGGGCGGCGGCGCTGGCGGATTTGGCGGAATTGGGACGGGAAATTTCACTTGTCTATGCCGCTGCGGTGAAAGAGACGCTGGCCGCGGCACGGTTGCAATGCAATGCCTTGGCGGCGATCGCCGCTCACGGCCAGACACTGTATCACGCCCCGCTGCTCACGATCCAATGGCTGGACCCGGCGTTGCTGGCGGCCGAGACCAATAGCGTGGTGGTGAGCGATTTTCGCCGGGCCGACTGCGCCGCCGGCGGGCAGGGAGCGCCGCTGGTGCCGTTTGCCGATTACCTGCTGTTTCGGGATGCCCAGAAGGATCGGGTATTGCTGAACATCGGCGGCATCGCCAATCTCACCTACATCCCCGCCGGAGCATCCCTCGACGATCTCATCGCCTTTGACACCGGCCCGGGGAACTGTATCAGCGATCATCTGTGCCGGACGCACGATGCATCCGGGCCGGGATTCGACGCCGGCGGCGTACTGGCGGAGAAGGGGAAGCCGCATTTTGCGACGGCGTTTTCCATGGCGCGAAGCAAATACGCTTTCGCCAAACCGCCCAAATCAACGGATGGCCCGGCGATGATCGCGGAATTTCAGCGCATCTCAACCGAGCTTGGATCCGCCGCATTGCCGCTGGCCGACCTGCTGGCGACGGCCTGCCTCGCAACCGCCTATTCGGTGGAAATGTCGCTCAGTCTCTTTGTCCCACTGTGGCGCGAGAAGGAGCTGGAGATGATTGTCAGTGGCGGCGGGACGGAGAATCGGTTCTTGATGAGGGAGCTGGAGAAGGCGATTGTGGGCACCAACCCCCGCGTCCGGCTGCTGGCGATTGAGGCGCTGGGCGTGCCGTCGGCGGCCAAGGAAGCCGTAGCCTTCGCCCTGCTGGGGGCGGCGACGCTCGATGGATTTCCGGCCAACGTCCCAAGTGCCACCGGCGCGCGGCGGCGTGTGGTGCTGGGATCGGTCACGCCCAAACCCTAGAATAATGGCGGGGAATCTGGAGTCTCCAACATGCCCGACAGACCGCGCGAAATCACCTTTCGATTCCTGGCCGAGCCCATCGACATGAACTACCGCGGGACGGTGCATGGCGGCACGGCCATGCGCTGGATCGATCAGACCGGATATGCCTGCGCCACCGGCTGGTGCGGCCAGTATTGCGTGACGGTTTACGCCGGCGGAATTCGTTTCCTCAAGCCGATTGCGATCAATCATCTCGTCGAGGTCCACGCCAAGCTGATTTACACCGGCACCTCCAGCATGCACGTGGCGGTCACGGTGTCGTCGGCCAATCCGCGGCAGCAGGTGTTCGAGCGCACCACGCGCTGCATCGTGGTCTACGTCGCCGTCGATGAGAACGGCCGGCCGATTCCCGTACCCAAATGGATGCCGCTGACGCCGGAGGATGTGGCCTTGGAAAAACATGCGGTGAAAGTCATGGAAGTGGCCAAGCAACTCGATGCGGAGATGCCGAAGGAGAAGCAAGAGTGAAACAGGACCCCATAAAACATGAAGTCCCCCCATCTTCATGTTTCACGTTTCACGTTTCATCTCCCGATCGCGCTCATCTTCTCACCGAACAGCCGCTGGCGGCGTCGCGAAATCTGGATGCGATGCCGCTGGAGCAGGCGGTGGAGTTGATGCACGCGCAGGACCTGGAGTCAGTGCGGGCTGTCGGAGAACAGCGCCCGGCCATCGTCGCCGCGGTGGAACTCGTGGTCGGGCAGCTTCAGCGCGGCGGACGGCTGATTTACGTCGGCGCGGGGACCTCGGGGAGACTCGGCGTGCTCGATGCATCAGAGTGTCCGCCGACATTCGGCTGCCCGCCCGAACAGGTGCAGGGGATCATTGCCGGAGGCGACCAAGCGATGTTTCGCTCCCGCGAGGGCGCCGAGGATGATTCCAGCGCCGGAGCGGCGGTCATGGATGCCAAACAGGTCGGCGCGAACGATGCGGTCATGGGCATCGCCGCCGGGGGAACCACGCCGTTTGTCCATGGGGCATTGCGGCGGGCGCGGGAACTCGGGGCCAAGACGATATTTCTATCGTGCGTACAACCCGTGGCGGATGAGCCGGCGGTGGATGTTGTCATTCGGCCGCTGACCGGGCCGGAAGTGCTCACCGGCTCAACTCGGCTCAAGGCCGGCACCGCCACCAAGCTGGTGCTCAACACGATCTCGACGCTGGCGATGGTGCAGTTGGGGAAGGTGTATGAAAACCTGATGGTCGACCTGCGGGCAACGAATGTGAAGCTGCACGACCGGGCGGCGCGGATCATCGCAGCCGTCAGCGGATGCGGCCGCGAGCGGGCGCGGGAGCTGCTGGCCGCTGCCGGGGGAGAGGTCAAGCTGGCCATCGTCATGGAAATGCGCGGCGTCGAGGCCGAGCAGGCGGCGGAAATCCTTCACGGCGCCGGCGGGCGGCTGCGGGCCGCCATCGAAGCTGCGCCTCAATAGAAATTCACTCCAGTTGCATCCAATTTTGTCAGCCAGTAGTCTCCGCGCATTGGCTCGATGGCTCCGTCGGATCATTGCCATGCGAATTATCGTTACGGAATTTCCCAAGTCGGGAGGAAGTTGGCTTACAACTCTGCTGGGCGATGCCTTGGCGCTGCCCAAGCGCGACATCGAAGTGAAGCCGGAGCTGTTCGATCTGCGCCGCCATCCCTGGTACGCCGGCGCGGAGTCCTGGGGCCTGACGGAAAGTTGCGTGATTAAGAGCCACGAGCTGCCCGACTCGCCCAAGACAGACTTCCCCGCCCGTTACCTGCATCTGATCCGCGATGGCTGTGACGTGGTGGTGTCGATGTACTTTTTCGAAACCGAATTCTGCGTCAAGAATGGGATCTACAAGGAATTTGAAGTGCCCTTTGACGTCTATGTGGCACGAACGGCACAGGCGTGGCGCGACTACGTGACCCGCTGGAGGACCCAGGCCACCAACACGGTGCGTTACGAGGATCTGCTGGCCGACCCGGTGGCAACGGTGCAGAAGGCGCTGCGGCAGCTCGAATTGTCCGCACCATTAGAGCGGTTGCGCGCGGCCGTCGAGCAGAACACTGCGGGGAAATTCAGCCAAAAACTCAGCGGGCTGTTTGCCCACAACACCTTCGTGCGCAAGGCCACGCGCGGCGACTGGCGCAATCACTTCACCCGCGACAACGCCCAAACTTTCAGGAGCATCGCCGGGGATCTGCTGGTGGAACTGGGATATGAGCAGAATCTCGATTGGTAGGTGGGCCACCGGGCGATTTTGCCGGAACTTCCGCTTCTGATACCCTCTGCTGGCCATGGTTTGCCGGCCAGGCACGGCGTCATTCAACGAGAATTTGTGACCGCAGCGCAGTCAACAACGCCCCAGGTATGCCCGCGCCAAATGGGCCATCGGCTGGCGCGCGCGGCCGCGCCGGCGCTGATCGTCATCGCCTCCTATCTCATGGTCTGGCCCACCTTCCATGGCCAGCGCTGGGCGCTGCTGGACGATCCGAACATCCTCTCCAACTCAATGCAGACGCTGACCTGGGCGCCGCATCTGGATGTGGAGCAGGGCAGATATCGACCGCTGTACTGGCTCTGGTATGCCCTGCAGTATCGCGCGTTTCATCTCAACGTGGAGGAATATTACATCGTCCATGCCACCGTGCTGGTGGTGACCAACCTGCTGCTCTATGCGATCGTGCGGTGGATCACCGGCAGCATCTGGCTGGGCCTGCTGGCAGTTGCGCTCATGCTGAGCGGCACGCCGGTGCCGGAGAGTTTCTACACCCTGCACAAGCCCGAGCCGCTCCAGGTCGGGTTGCTTCTGGCGGGACTGTGGGGCTTCTTGCGCGCGGCAGGGGGGAATGACGCGGCGACACGGCGACGCGGCGACGTGGCGAAGGAGGACCGGCCGGGCGCGACGGGATTTGGGCGATTCTGGGTGGGGGTGAGCGCGGTCTGTTTTCTGGCGGCGTATCTGGTGAAGGAAACGACCCTGCTGGTGTTGCCCGCTGCGCTGTTGATGTGGGCCGGTGCGTGGTGGCTGAATCGCCGCGGGCTGATGGCGGGAATGGCGCGCTCGGCGCGGCTGCTGGTGATGGTGAATGCGCTGGCTCTGCTGGTGTTTATCGTCCTGGCCTATCCAATCGCGGGGACCAGGCCGCCGTGGCAGGGGAAGTACACCAAGGGATTGATCAACGGCAACGCCACGACGCAGCCGACCGTGGCGGATACGGGAGCGGGAAGCGCCGATGCCAGGGTCTCGCCGCCCAGCGCGATCAAGACCTATTGGCAGGTCAGCCCGGACGTGGTAATCGGCGCCGCCCTGTGCGTGCTGGGCTTTGGTATGTCGTTGCGGCGGATCGGGCGGTATGGGGAGCTGGAGCTACTGGCCGCGACCTTCACCGCCGCCAGCGGAGCTTTCTTCGTCTTTCACGTCGTCATCTGGAGATGGGCATTCGCCTATTACGTGCTGCCCGTCGAGGCGATGAGCATCATCGCCATTGTGCTGTGGCTGAAGAGCGAGAAGGTTCAGAGTGCAGAGTGCAGAGTGCAAAGTGCAGAACGGCGGACAAAGGACAACGGACCACTGACAACGTCCGCGATGGCTGCTTTGGCTTTGCTAGTTGGCGGGATTGCCTGGATGGAACTGTCCGGCGTGCCGAAGGTGTACAGCTCGGCAGTGGCGCTGAAGGCTTGGAATAGGGCAAACGGCCAGGCTCTGGACTACGTGATGCGGTTGCCGGCCGGCGATGTCGTGCTGCTGAATTACGACAAAGATTTTGAGTATGTGCACCAGCTTCGCCGCTACCGGGAAATGCTCATGCCCGGCCGGCCGGTCTATTTCGGCAGCGCCTGGTCGCCGCAGGATTGGCTGGAACATGCCCGGCGGGGAAGCAAGGTGCTGGTAAACTATGGCGAGCCGGCCAATGCGCAGGTCACCGGCCGGGCCCTGCAGGCGCCGAGCGGGTTCCAGACGCTCGGCCTGATCCACAGCGCTGCGCCCGGGCTGCAGATCGTCGATGAGGATCCTTTCGCCTACGAAGCTGCAAATGTGCTCTTTCCCTGGAGCCTGCAAAAGCACGAATTTGGCCTCGGCTGGGTATCCTATCGCATCAAAACCCTGCCGCACCTGCTGTCGGATCGGCCGGCGGCGCCGTGGATGGCCCGACAGGCGCAGTTCTGGGTAAAGCGGCAGGGGCCAGGGAGAATGGCGACGAGGTTGCACGTCGAAGGCCGGGCATTAGACATGCTACCCCTGCCGGCCAAGCTGCAAATGTTCGCCGGCGAGACGAAAATCTCGCAGTACACGATCGACAAGCCGGATTTGTTTTCCTGGACGGTGGATCTTGCGGACGTGCTGCCATCGGACGCCAGGACCTTTCATTTCACAATCAAGAGCGACTCGACCTTCGTGCCGGATGATTATCTCCACAACGGCGACAGGCGGGTATCGAGCGTGATGATTTATGATGCGTATCTCGGGGAAAAATCGACCTACGACGATGATGTGTGGATGGGGCGGATGAAGCAGATCACGCTCCAGAGCCAGGGCCCGGCCTCGACCGTGGTGATCGACGGCGCCGCCGTGCCGCTCGAGAGCATCGGCTATCCCATCAAGCTGGAGCTGTGGACCGAGCAGGGGAGCATCGGGGAATATGTCGTGAAAGCGCCAGGCGATTTCACCTGGCGGATCGAGTTGCCGCGGTCGGTGCTGGAGGCCCAAGGCTCGACGGTTGTCCTGCAGCTCTGGTCGGACAAGATATTCTCGCCGCTGAAGGAAATTCCGGGTAACACCGATCAGCGCGAGTTGAGCGTGATGATCAAGGGTGTGAAGTTCGCGGATGCGCCCAGGCTCTATCCCGACCGGTGGATGGGCAGGGCGGCGCAGTTTGAGCTGAGGCGATATGGCGGGGAGGTCGGAAAGGCTCTGGAGGTAAGAGGCCAGGCCCTGCCGATTCCGGGGGTGAAATTTCCGATCGTGCTGGAGGCCTGGGGAGAAAAGGGAAAGGTGGGAACGTTCGCGGTCAAGGAGGCCGGGGAATTTGTCTGGCGCATCGACTGGCCGGATGATGGCAGGGACGTCAAACTGCGGCTGGTGTCGGGAACTACTTTTGTGCCGCGCGACCTGCTTGGGAACGAAGATGCCCGGGAACTGAGCGTGATGATTGAGGGCGTGCGGTTTGTGAAGAAAAGCGGGGAAGAATAGGATGATATTGTGGCATGGGCTACCAGCCCATACGCAAGCCGCCTTGGCGGCGGATGCACGGGCTGGTAGCCCGTGCCACGAACATATGACCGCATCTGCAATTGACACTGCCACGGAGGAGCGTCGGATGATTTCCGTCGTCGCCCCGGTGTTCAATGAGTCGGCCAGCCTGCCTATGCTGTACGAGCGGCTGATTCCGGTCCTTCGCGGACTGGAGATGGAGTACGAAATCATCTTCGTCGACGATGGCAGCCGGGATCGGTCAACCGAGGTGGTGAAGGAGCTGCTCGCCCGCGACCCCCGCGTGCGCCTGCTGAGCTTCTCAAGAAATTTCGGCCACCAGGCCGCCATCACCGCCGGCCTGGATCACTCCCGCGGCGATGCCGTGGTGGTGATGGACAGCGACCTGCAGCACCCGCCGGAGTTGATCCCCAAGCTGGTGGAGAAGTGGCGGCAAGGATGCGACCTGGTCTACACCGTCCGCGAGGACACCGAGGATGCCACCGCGTTTAAGAAGTTCACTTCGCGCACTTTTTATCGCGTGCTCAACTGGTTCTCCTACACGCCAATCCCGGCCAATTCCGCCGACTTTCGCCTGCTGGACCGGCGGGTGGTGACGGCCTTCGGCAATATCCGCGAGCGCACCCGTTTCATGCGCGGCCTGACCGGATGGGTGGGTTTCAAATCCATCGGCGTTCCCTACACCGCCGAAAGCCGCAAGGCCGGCGTCAGCAGCTATAACCTCAAGAAGATGATGCGCCTGGGAATCGACGGGATCGTCTCCTTCTCAACGGTTCCCCTCTACCTGGCCATCTATTTCGGCTTCATCGAGGCCGGCCTGGGATTTCTCTATGGCCTGTGGGTGCTGGGCGTGAAGCTCTTCAACGCCCTGGGCTGGACCAGCGTGCGCCTCGAGCCCGGCTGGACGTCGGTGATCCTGCTCATCACCATCGCCGGCGGAATTCAGTTCATCCTGATCGGCGTGCTCGGCGTGTATCTCGGGAAAGTGTACGAAGAAGTGAAGCAGCGCCCCCTCTATCTGCTGCGCGAGATGGTGGGGTTTGAAGAAGATGAGACCCGTGCCCGCGCCGTGGTGGTGACGGAACATGAGCGGATACGACGATAGCCTTCAACTGCTGACCGCGCCCGTGGCCGCGGCTAATTCCCGTGGGATTGTTACCCGTTGGTGGTTCATCCATTGCGTTGTGGCGGTGGCATCGCTGCTGCTGGTGGCGCCGACACTGGTGCGGCCGGTGTGGGGCCTGCTGGACGATCCGGACATTTTGACCAACTCAAAGGAGTACCCGCACTGGCAGTATGAGCCGGACACGGCTGCGGGGCGCTATCGGCCGGTATACTGGGCATGGTATCGGGCGCAGTACCTGGCGTTTGGGTTGGACGTGCGCGGGTATGCGGGGGTGCAGGCGGGGATATTTGTTGCAACAAACATGCTGCTGGTGGGGATTCTGCGGCGCATGCGCGTGGGAAGCGGGGTGGCGGCAGGGGCGGTGGTTGTGTTTTCGTTCTCGACGCCGGTGGCGGAGAATTTCTTCACGCTGTGCAAGCCGGAGCCGCTGCAATTAGCGCTGATTTTGAGCAGCATCTGGCTGATGCTGCGCGCGGAGGAGGGGGATCGGCTGCGCCGCGCGATGTTCTGGATCGGCAGCGGGGTGGCGGTGCTGGGGGCGCAGTTGGTGAAGGAGGCGACGGGGATCCTGCTGCTGGCGGCGTGCGGCTGGCTGGTGGTGGCGGTGGTGTTGCGCCGGCCGGCGGGAAATGCGCTGCGGTGGGTGATTGTGAATGTGGTGGTAGTGGGGATGTTCGGGGCGATGGCGTATGGAGTGGACGGGGTGAGGCCGCCTTGGGCGGGGCACTATACGAGCGGGTCGATGGAGACGCTGGGGGCGGGGGCGGTGCTGAAATATTACGCGCAGCAGGATGCAGACGTGCTGGCGATGGTGGTGCTGGCGGCTGCAGGCGCGCTGGTGTGCTACGTGCGGCGGAGGCAGGGGGGCGAAGGGGTGGCGTTGATGGCGGCGGGGTTTGCGGGGGCGGTGGTGGTGTTTTACGTCCTGGTGTGGCGGCGGGTGGGGTCGTACTACTTCTTGCCGGTGTCGGCGGCGGCGGTGGTTGCGGGGGCGGCGTCGGTGGGGCGGCTGGGGAACTGGCTGAGACGAGCGGCGGGGGTGGCGGGAATTGCTATCCTTGCGTATGCAGTGCCGCGAGCGGTGAGCAGCGCCAGCGCGCTGCGGGACTGGATGCAGATCAACGGGAATCTGGCGAAACTGGTGCTTGGCCAGTCGCGGGGGACGGTGGCGCTGCTCAATTATCCCCCGGACGCGGAATATCTGCACCAGCTCCGGCAGTGGGCGAATTTGAATGGACGCGATGATCTGGTGATCGGCAGCGCCCGTTCAGCCCGGGACTGGCTGAAGGCCGATGCCGGTTCCTTGCTGCTGGTGAACGAAGGGAGGCCGGGAAATGAGCTGGCGATCGGGCGGGCACTGGCGCCGCCGCCGGCGGCAACCAGCCTGGCGTGGCTGGAGAACCTCCAGCGGGGTGCGCGGCTGGAGGCGGCGGGGCAGCTCGAGCGACAGCACAGGATTTTTGGTGCCTTCGCGCTGGATGGCACCAAGTTCCGGCTTCGCTGGAGAATCCTGCGGATCACACAACCGCCGCAATTCCTGGTGGAGCGGGGGATGGATGACAAGTGGATGGGGCGGGAGGCGAAGTTGTGGGTGCGGCGCGGCGGCGGAAAGGTGCTGCGGATTTCGGGCAGCGCGATGAAGACGAAGACGCCGGAGGTGATTGGGGTTCGGGCGGTGTGCGAGGGGCGGGCGGTGGGGGAGGTATCGGTTGCCAGTGGGGGAACGTTCGCATGGAAGATCGAGATGCCGGAGGTGGTAAACGGGAGTTCGCCATGGGTGGAGATTAATCTGGCGGCCGATTCCACGTATTCGCCGAGGGAGGAGGGGATGGGGGATGATCCGCGGCGCTTGAGCGTGACGATTGAGGACACGGCGTTGGAATAAATATGCGGGCGAGGCTATCGTGCGGGATGGTGGTGGAAGGACGCGGAATTGAGGAGCGATTGTGCAGGAAGTGAGCGAGGCGAAGGGATCGGCTGGCGCGTCGGCATCGACGGCTTGCGAGCTGTGCGGATACGCCGGGGAGATGCAACCCTTTTATCCCGCCAAGGGAATTATGCGCTGCCCCAAGTGCGATCTGGTATTTTACGACGGCAAGGTCGATCCCAGAGCGCTGTACACCAAAGACTATTTCACCGGCGAAGAATATCACAACTACCTGGCCGACAAGCCGATCATCCAGCGCAACTTCCGCGCCCGCATCAAGGACCTCCTGAAGCGCAAGCCCTCCGGCCGCCTCCTCGAACTCGGTTGCGCCTACGGCTTTTTCCTTGAGCTGGCCAAGGACCACTGGGACGCCGTCGGCATGGACATTGCCGAGGACGCCACGGAATATGCCCGGTCGAAGCTGGGGGTGAATGCGATTACCGCCGACTTCCTGAGCGTCCCCGACCAGCCCGAAACCTACGACATCATCTGCATGTGGGACACCATCGAGCACCTGCCGCGGCCGGTCCGCTTCGTAGAAAAAGCCGCGCGCTGGCTCAAGCCCGGCGGGATTCTGGTGATGACCACCGGCGATATCGGCAGCAAGATGGCCCGCAAGCGCGGAGAAAACTGGCGGCAGATTCACCCGCCAACCCACACGTTCTATTTCAGTGCGGACACGCTGGGCAAGGCATCGCGGCAGGCAGGCTTGGAAGTGGTTGACGTGCAGCACGTTGGCTATTCGCGGAGCTATGCTTCGATGGTGCACGGCGTGCTGGGATTGAAGCAGCGCAAGACTTCATTTCTGTATAACGTCTTTACCCTGGGTGGGGTGCTGGATTTTCCAATCTACCTCAACCTGTACGACATCGTGATGGTGACTGCGCGCAAACCGTGAGAGAAAACGGGAACAAAGGCGTCGGCGAGTTGGTTATACGAAGAGGCGTTGTCGAACGGCGCCGCGCGGCTCGGTGGGCGGGCGCGAGCTGGTTCGATGGCGCCTTTTTCATAAATATCCCGCTTACTTGAGGCCGGTTCCCCATCGCGCCTATCATCCGGCCATGAATACACCTACAAGGAGAAACGGTATGAAGCATTTCGGAAACTGGCTGGCGGCGGGTGTGGTGCTGGCGCTGAGCTCACTCGCGTCGGCACAGACGTTCAAGATCGATCCCGTTCACTCGCAGATCATCTTCAAGGTCCGCCACATGAACGTCAGCAACGTCTATGGCCGCATCAACGATCCCACGGGGACGATGATCCTGGGCGATGATCCCTCGAAGTGGTCGTTTGAAGTCAGCGCCTCGATCGACAACGTCGACACCCACAATCCCAAGCGCGATGCCCACCTCAAGAGCCCTGACTTCTTCAGCGCCAAGGAATTTCCCGAAGTGTCGTTCAAGAGCACTGCGGTCAAAAAGATCGACGATAAGAACGTTGAAGTCACCGGCGACCTGATGATGCACGGGGTGACCAAATCCGTGACCGTGAAGGCCGAGCACGTCGGCACGGCCACGAAGATGGGACAGACCCGCACCGGCTTCGACGGCGCCCTGACGATCAAGCGCAGCGATTTCGGCATGAATGCAATGCTGGATCTGGTCGGCGACGAGATCACGCTGATGATCAACCTCGAGGGCATCCAGCAGTAGACTCTTCGGTGGGGCAGACATTCCTGTCTGCCACGGGACAATGTTCTCATTGGCCCGTCCCTGCCGATCTTTACGTGGATTCAAGAGCAATGCCCGTCGGATGCGGCGGGCATTGTTTATGATGCCGATGCTCCACTCTTCCATGGCGGTTGCATTGCCCGAGCCGATCACCCCATATTTTCTGCTGATGGGAGTGCTCATCCCGTCCGCTGTCGCGCTGTTGATGCTGCTGATAGGCCGGCGTCTCGGCGGCATGTCCGCCTGGGTGCCAGCGCTGGCGATTGCCGCGGGAATCCTCCTCGGCTTTGTCGTCGCCATGCCGCACAAACCTTTGCCCGCGCTGCGTCTCAGCGGCCTTCGCCCCGGCAGCGACTGGACTTATTGCCTGGTCTATCCGCTGGCACTCCTCGGATTGCTTGATGCGCTGACGAAAGTGTCATTGTGGGTGCGGCTGATCGGGTCGTTGGCGGTGGCCTGGGGCGTAGTCTTGCTGATCGCCGGCGGACGATTGTCGTATGGAATGATGGCGCTGCTGGCCGGGGCAATCTGGGCGCTGACCATCTCGACCGAAGCCCTGGCAACCCGGCGCCGCGGGGCGCTCGCCCCTCTGGTGCTGTGGGCGGTGACATCCGCGTCCAGCGCGGTGGTAATGATGTCCAATTCCGCCGACGGTGGCCGAATCGCCCTGCTGCTGGCCGGCGTGCTTGGCGCGGCCGTGCTGACGGCCTGGATTTTTCGCGAGATCCGCTTCGCCCGCGGCGTCAGCATTCAAATCGTCCCCCTCATCGCTGCGCTGTTGCTCAGCACCGACCTGTATGCCCTGGATAACTTTCTCTGGCCAAACGCAGCGCTGCTGGCCGCGGGGCTGGCGACAGCATGGGTAGGAGAATTGCCCCCATTGCGCTCCACGATTTCCCTCGCGGCGACGATGATTCCGCTGGCGATCGTCGGCGCCCGCGCGGCCGCGGAATTTCAACGCGCCCAGCAGTCTCAATCGGCTGACGAAGCGCTCTAACGGCGTCGGTAGGTTCCCTTGCCGAATATTCCCAACTCCCGACCTTCGCTTCCTGGGCAAACTTCAAGCAACAATACGGCAACATCCCCGACGGGGAGAACTATCGCTAAATGACTGTGCTTAATTCCGCGCCGTCTGTCATCCTGAAGTACTCTGAAGGATCTGGCCGCGTATGCTGATCCAGCCAGATTCTTCAGAGTACTTCAGAATGACATCGGCGCGGATTGAAGGGCGCGTAATCGTGCACGGTGATATAGGGGTGCGGCCGTGTTCGGTGCATCGTGTCAGTGCCAGATGGTGCGCAAGACACATCCGGCCGAATCGGTTACAACTCGGTCCGCATGACCGCCCCGATGGAATTGCTGCTGCTGGTTCCCGCCGCTTACCTGCTCGGCTCCATTCCCTTCGGCCTGATCGTCGGGCTATCCCGCGGAGTCGATCCGCGCAAAGCCGGCTCCGGCAACATCGGCGCCACCAACGTCGGCCGGCTGCTCGGCGGCCGCTACTTCGCGATCGTGTTCCTTCTCGACATGCTCAAAGGCGCCCTGCCCATGCTCGCCGCCGGCCAGGCCATCCGCGGCACAACACCCGACGCCACCCTCGATCTCCTTTGGCTGCTCGTCGGCCTCGCCGCCATCGTCGGCCACATGTTCCCCATCTACCTCAAATTCAAAGGCGGCAAAGGCGTCGCCACCTCCTGCGGCGTGGCCATGGGCGTCTTCCCCTATTACACCATCCCCGCCCTCCTCTCCGCCGCCCTCTTCCTCATCATCTTCAAAATCTGGCGCTATGTCTCCCTGGCCTCCATCTGCGCCGCCATCGCCTTTCCCATCTTCTACCTCGCCCTCGAATTGATCGTCCGCCGTCCCGGCTTCCGCGACCGCTGGCCGCTGCTCCTCTTCTCCCTCTTCGTCGCCGCCATGATCACCTTCCGCCACCGCACCAACATCGCCCGCCTCCGCGCCGGCAACGAAAACCGCATCGAACCCAAATCCCCATAGTGGTTCTCAAGCTGTCACCCCATCACCTTCTCATCCCCTTCGCCGCGTCGCCGCGTCGATTCTTCCCTTCACCCCTCACAATCGCCTCCGCCGCCCGCAACCCGCTGCGCACTGCCCCCTCCATCGTCGCCGGCCAATCCGTCTGCGTGTAATCCCCGGCCAGATACAGCCCCGCAACCCCCGTCCCCTGCCCTGGCCGAAGCGCATCGACGTCCGGAACCGGGGAAAAAGTCGCCCGCTTTTCCTTGATCACCCGGATGCGCAGAAGCTGCGCGGCCGCGCTCCCCGGCAGAATCCGTGCCATCTCCGCAAGGCACAGCGCCGCGATTTTCTCCTCCGGCCAATCCACGAATTCGCGGGCGGCGCTGATCACCGCGTGCAGATGCCGGCCGGCCGAATCCTTGCGGAACAGCCACTGCAGCCGCGTCCCGATCAAGGCAAGATGCGGCAGGTCCATCACCGGCCGGTCAAACCACAGGTGAATCCCCAGAATCGGCGAATGCTCGAGCTGACCGATCCGCCGGCGGAGATCAGCGAGCGAGGGCTGCAACCTGGCCGGCGCGCTTTCCAGCAGCCGCTCGGCGGCATCGGGCGCGGTGGCGAGAAGGATGGCATCGGCGAAAATATCTTCGCCGGTGGCGAGACGAACGCCCGCAACCCGTCCATCGCCCAGCAGGGCGACCACGCGGGCGTTGGTGCGGACATCCGATGCGACCGCGCTGCGGTACAACTCGGCCAGGGGCACGGCCGGCAATCCCATGCGATAGCCGGCCCGATCGCCGAGAAATGCCTGTTGAAAAACCTGAATTCCGTAGCCGGCGCCGGCACGGGAGACATCTTCGTTCAGCGCGCTGGTGATGATCACGTTCCAGAAGCGGTCGATGGCGGATTGGGATTGCCCGTGGTCGCGCAGCCAGTCGGCGAACGTCTGCTGCGCCACCGCGCGGCGGCCGCTGTCGCAAAGCAGCTTCATCGCCAGCAGGGTGCGGGCGATCTGCGACTTGTCCGCAAGGCTGAGCAGGCCGAAACGCAGCATCGAAGGCGCAAGGTGCAATGGACTTGGAAGAGCCGAGACGCACAGGTCGGCACGCCGGCCGGTCTGATCGGCGAAGTGAATCGTGTCGAAGAATTCGATTTCATGGTTGGTCCCCAGCCGCCGGTAGAGCTTGAGCAGCTCGGTGCAGCAACCGAGGAGAACGTGCTGGCAGTTGTCCAAGAGCGTGTCGGTGGCGGCATCGAAAAAGCTGGTCGCCCGACCGCCGAGCAGGCCGCGGCGCTCCAGAAGGATGGTGTGAGATCCCCGGTCGGTCAGCGCCGCGCTGGCCGCGATACCGGCCAGGCCGGCGCCGATGATGATGATGCGGGGCGCGCTTGGGGAAGCGGATCGAATGCGGGCCTGCGGGCGTGGATGCGCAATAAATTTCATGTACCGCGATTCTGCACGATGGAATCAGCAAAGTGTCATTCTGAAGTACGCGGAAGAATCTGCGCGGATTGTCGTACGAGGCCAGATCCTTCGGAGTACCTCAGGATGACAATTCTCAAAATGCTCGCACAGGAACGAAACGCCAGCGGTTGCAAAATCGTCTTACACGGAACCTTCCGCGCGCCCGCGCCCGCGGCCACCCAGGGTATGGCGCATGACGAGCTTGAGCTTGTCGATTTTCGACAGCCCGACCCGGCCGCTCAGCACCGCGCGGGGGGTGGCGATGATGCGATCAAGGATGCCGCGATAGATGGAAGTCATCACCTTCAGTGTCGCCCGGGCGTCGGCGTCGATCATCGACTCCAAAGCACTGCTGCGCTGGTAATACTCGCGGGCGCGGCCGGCCTCGAACGCGATCAGCGGCTCAAAGCCCGCCGGCGCCCCGCCGGTGCCGAAGCTCCAGTCATCGCAGCCGAAGCGGGCGCAATCTTCGATTGGGATATAGCGCCGGCCGCGGGCGGCGTCTTCGCGGATGTCGCGCAGGATGTTGGTAAGCTGCATCGCGATGCCGCGCTCCTCGGCTAGGGCAACCGCCTTGCGGTCGCGGAAGCCGAAGATGTGAATCGCCGCGATGCCCACCGTGGAAGCGACGCGGTAGCAATAGCCGTAGAGGTCGATGAAGGTGGTGTAGGCGCTTTGCACCAGGTCCTGAAGCTGGCCGTCGATCGCCTCATCCAGCAGCTTGATTGGGATCGCGAATCGGGCGATGGTGTCGGCCAGCGCCGGCCAAAGGGGATGCGAATGCGTTTCTCCTTTGACGGCAGCGTGCAAATCCTTGCGCCAGGATTCGAGCTTCTTCACGCGCTCGGCCGCGGCCGCGCCCGGCTCATCGGCGATGTCATCGATCAGGCGCATGAAGCTGTACAGGGCATACATCGCCTGCCGCTTGGCCTCGGGGAGCAGGCGCATGCCGTAGTAAAAATTCCGCGCGGCCGAGCGCATCAGCTCATGGCACCAGGCGTAGGATTCTTCGGCGGAAAGGGTGGTCATGCAACTCCGAGCAGGGCGCGGGCGAACAGGCCAAGCTTGGCCAGCCGGCTCAGCGTCGGCCGGCGGCTCACCACGTTATACCCTACGGCCTCGATGCGGTCTAAGATCGCCCGCCCGCCGGTACCATACAACGAAAGATCGAGGCGCAGCCGCCGGTCGACCAGCGGGAGCAGAGCGTCGCCGCGGGCGAACCATTCGCGGGTGCGGCTGACTTGGAAGCGCATCAGCGCGACAAAGGCAGGAGTGGCCAGCCGGTCGAGCAGATCCTGCTCGGACACCCCGAAGCGGGCAAGGTCTTCAAGGGGAATATAAATGCGTCCCCGGCCAAGGTCGCTCACGACATCCTGCCAGAAGTTGGTGAGCTGCAGGGCGGTGCAGGTGTAATCGGCGAGGCTCTGACGGCGGGGGTCGCGATAGCCGCTGAGATAGAGCACGAGATGGCCGACCGGGTCGGCGCTGCGGCGGCAATAGTCGCGCAGATCGGCGAACGTCTCATAGCGCGACACCCGGCGGTCCTGCTCGAAAGCGTCGATTAATTTCAGGAACGGATCGATGGGAATGTCGTATTTCTGCTGGGTGTCGGAAAGGGCGATCAGGACGGGATGGCGGAGAGCACCGGCGTACATCGCATGGACGTCGCGCTTCAGCTCGGCGAGCTTGGCCAGCGAGTCGGCGGAATTTTCAATTTCATCGGCAAGATCATCCGCATGGCGGCAGAAAGCGTAGATGTTATAGAAGTCCTGCCGAAGATGGCGGGGCAGGGCCAGCGAGACGACGGTGAAATTTTCGTAGTGCTGCAGGGCGATGCGGCGCGTGAGTCGACGGGCGGCATAGTGCCGCGAACGGTCGGCGGCTATGGACGAGCCCGGCGGGTTCACGCTAGGATTGTCGGCCGCGCGCGGCGAGGGTCAAGTGAATCGGAGGCTGGTCGGCATTGGTGGGGTAGACATTCCTGTCTGTCATGGCTGGATGAGTGGCAGGTGTACTCACCTGCCCGAATTCGGCCATATTGTTCGGCCACCAAGTTGATCTTTGTAAACGACAGGCAAGAATGCCCGTCGAACGGCAGACAAGAATGTCCGCCCCACCGAGGCAGACAAGAATGTCCGCCCCACCAGGGAACGTGCTTATGAGGATTATTCTTGCCAATCCCCGTGGCTTCTGTGCGGGGGTGAACATGGCCATCGACGTGGTGGACAAGGTCCTGGAGATCAAAGGGCCGCCGGTCTACGTCTATCACGAGATCGTTCACAACCGCCATGTGGTGGAGGGCTTTCAGGGACGGGGCGTGCATTTTGTGAATGATTTGAGCGAGGTGCCCAAGGGCGCGACATTGGTTTACAGCGCCCACGGCGTGCCGCCTTCTCTGCGCCAGCAGGCGAAGACGCGGCGGCTGCTCGAGGTGGATGCCACCTGCCCGCTCGTGACCAAGGTTCACATGGAAGTGCTGCGCTTCGCGCGGGATGGGTACACGATCATCTTCATTGGCCACAAGAACCATGATGAGGCGGTGGGGACGGTGGGGGAGGCGCCGGAGGATATCCTTGTCGTTGAAGGGCCGGAAGATGTAGCAAAGCTCGAGATCGCGGACGCGGAGAAGGTCGCGTACGTCACGCAGACCACGCTGAGCGTCTCCGACGCCAATCGAACCATCGCAGCGCTCAAGGCAAGCTTTCCGCACATCCGCGGCCCGGCCAAGGATGACATCTGCTATGCCACCACCAACCGCCAGGCCGCCGTCAGCGAGCTGGCGGAGGAGGCGGACATCGTGCTGGTGGTGGGGAGCCAGAACAGCTCGAATTCCAAGCGCTTAGTCGAGCGCGCCACCGAGGCGGGCAAGCGGGCATACCTGATCGACGATCAGTCGGAACTGAAGCGTGAGTGGTTCGACGGCGTCGACAGCGTGCTGGTGACGGCCGGGGCGTCTGCGCCGGATCACCTGGTGCAGGCGCTGGTGCAGCGGCTCAAGGATGAATTTGGCGGCGAGGTGGAGACGCGCACGCTGGTCGAGGAGGATGTCTCATTTGATCTGCCCAAGTCGCTGCGCAGCCTGGCGGTCTTGAACTCTTAGGGAAGGAACTGATGCGAACGATTCTTGTCACCGGGGCGGCGGGATTTATCGGGTCGAACTTCGTCCGTATGTTGCTGGGACGCGGCGAGGACGTGAAGCTGGTTGCGCTGGACAAGCTTACCTATGCCGGCAACCTTGCGAATCTGCAGGACCTGATTGAAAAATACCGCCCGACGCCAGATGCCCGCGCTGGACGTGCGGTGAATTCGAAGACGCAGGAGGTCATCGAGATCCCGGCCCGGCGTCCAATACTGGTGTTCGTGAAGGGTGATATCTGCGACCCGAGTATTCTTGCGGGCCTGTGGGATGAGCATAAGGTGACGGAAGTCGTGCATTTCGCGGCCGAGAGCCACGTGGATCGCAGCATCCTCGGTTCGGGACCGTTCATTCAAACCAACGTGGTGGGGACGCAGGTCTTGCTTGATGTCGCGAAGGCCAAGGGCGTGGAGAAATATCTGCAGGTGAGCACGGATGAGGTCTACGGCACGCTGCCGGAGGATCGGCCGGAGATCAAGTTCACCGAAGAGACGCCGCTGCAGCCCAACAGCCCCTACAGCGCCTCCAAGGCCGCCGGCGATTGCCTGGTGCGCTCCTATTTTCACACCTTCCACATGCCGGTGCTGACCACGCGCTGCTCGAACAATTATGGGCCTTATCATTTCCCCGAGAAGCTCATCCCGCTGTTCGTGACCAACCTGATCGAGGGGAAAAAAGTGCCGCTCTACGGCGATGGGATGAACATTCGCGACTGGCTTTATGTTGAGGACCATTGCGAGGCGATCTGGACGGTGTTGAATAAGGGCCGTTTCGGCGAGGTCTACAACATCGGGGGGAACAACGAGATCACCAACCGCAAGATCACGGAAACGATTCTCCGCGAGATGGGCAAGGACTGGGATGCCAACGTGCAGTATGTGAAGGATCGGCCCGGCCATGACCGGCGCTATGCCATCGACGCCGGCAAGATGCGCGATGAGCTGGGGTGGTCGCCGAAGCATCGGTTTGATGAAGCGATCCGCACGACCATCGACTGGTATCGCAAGAATGAAAAGTGGTGGAGGAGCATCAAGAATGGCGATTATTTGAAGTACTACGAACAGCAGTACGCGGGGCGTTAGCTTTTTGGCACGGGCATGAGCGACAGGCAAGAATGCCTGTCGTCCGGCAGACAGGAATGTCTGCCCCACCAAGCCAAGCCACATTGCGAGTATCAGGTTCATGAAACCAGAACGATCCAAATCGATTATCCTGACCGGCGGCGGGGGCATGGTGGCCAAGGTGGTGTTGGAGGCGCTGGCGGCGCGCGGGCACGCGGCAGCGGCGCTGAATCGCACCTCCTGCGACATCACCGATGAGGCCTGTGTGCGGGAACTTTTTCGCAAGCACAAGCCGACGCTGCTGTTCAATTGCGCGGCCTATACCAACGTGGATGCGTGCGAAGCGGAACCCCAAAAAGCCTATGCGATCAACGGGGATGCGGTGGGTACGCTGGCCCGGTATTGCAAGGAGTATGGCGCCCGTCTGGTTCATTACAGCAGCGACTTCGTGTTCGACGGCAAGTCAGACCGGCCCTATCGGCCTGACGATGCGACCAACCCGCTGTCGGCCTATGGGCGCTCGAAACTGCTGGGCGAGCAGCGCATTGGGGAAGTGAATCCGGATGGTTGGCTGATCATCCGCACGTCCTGGCTGTACGGAAAAGGCGGCCTCTGTTTTCCGCGCACGATTTTAGAGCGGGCAATCGCATCGCAGCCGTTGAAGGTGGTGAACGATCAGCGCGGTTCGCCAACCTACGTTCCCGACCTGGCCAACGCCTCGATCGATCTGGCCGATCATGACGCGGCCGGCATCTGGCATCTCACCAACAGCGGCATCGTGAGCTGGTTTGACTTCGCCGGCGCGATTCTCGAAGAGTTCAAGTTGAAGACTGACCTGCAGCCGATCACCTCGGCCGACTGGCAGAAGATTCGCCCCAGCTCCGCCATCCGGCCGGCATACAGTGCTTTGGACACCTCTGCATTCACCAACCTTACGCACCACCCGCTGCGTCCCTGGGGCGAAGCTTTGCAGGAGTATCGCCAGGCGGTTCAGGCCACCGGCGGATTTTGAGAGAGAACAGCGCTGTTGGGCGGGGGCGGTTGATCTGGTACGCTGTCGGAATCTTCTGGAGGATTCATGATTTCACAACCGACGCAAGAACATATTGGCTTTTATCAGGAGAATGGATTCCTGGCCGTGCCTGATTTTCTGGATGCCACCGAGCTGCGAACCTGGTCACGGGTATCCGATGAGGCTGTACACGAGCGGATTACGAAGTTCAAGCCGACCGGCGCGGCGTTCGAGAACACCAATGTGCAGGCGGACGACTACTATGCGCGCGTGTTCGTACAATGCCTGCGACTGGCCGATTCGTGGCCGGCCATGCGCGAGCTGATTTACGATCGCCGCATCGCCCGCTGGGCGGGATTGCTGTCCGGGGTGGATGGCATTCGCGTGTGGCATGACCAGGCGCTGTTCAAGCCGCCGTTCGGAAATCCGACCAGCTATCACCTGGATAATCCATACTGGTCGTTCAGCTCGCGGGATTCTATTTCGATCTGGATCGCGCTGGATGATGCGACGCTGGAGAACGGGTGCATGTGGTATCTGCCGGGGACGCATAAGACGGCGCGCTATGAAAACGCCGGGATTGGGAACCAAATTGATGGCCTGTTCAAGGTCTATCCGGAGTGGCGGAAGATTGATCCCGTGCCGGTGGAAGTGAAGGCGGGGACGGCGGTCTTTCACAACGGCCTGACCGCGCATGGCGCCGGGGCGAACATGAGCAACCGCCCGCGCCGGGCGATGACGTGTGGGTTCATGCCGGAGGGATCAACCTTCAACGGCACGCGCAACATCCTGCCCGAGGCGCTGTTCAAGTCGCTGAAGGTGGGGGACCTGTTGAACGACGAGAAACAAACCCCGCTGCTGTGGACGAAGAATCGGGAATGAGATGTGAGCGATGGAGTCTGGGACCGCAAAACTCCTGGAATATGCCGCCGAGCCGCTGGTGGGGAATGTGGTACGGCACCAGGAGGGGAACGTACTTACTTTGACGATTCGGCGCAGCGATTCTCTGCTGGTTCGGGCAGCGATCTTCGCGGCCGGCGGATTGGCGCTGGCAGCGCCGCTGATCTTCTCGCTGATCTGGATGCATGAATTGCTCGGGGTGATGATGGCGATGCTCCTGGCGTCAGGCATGGGCCTGATCGGCAGCGCGATCATGATGGCCTGGGTGGCGCTGCATCCGACCGTGATCGTAGTCGATGCGGAGCGAATCACCCTGACGCAGCGCGGCATCCTCCAGATTCTGCGTCAGGACTGGCCGCGTTTCATGGTGGCGGACGTGCGCGTCGAGCGGCTGGCATTCAAGGACACGCTGATTCGGCCGTACGTGGTGCGGCTGATTCCGTATCGCGGGGAAGAGCTCGATCTGTACGCGGGACCGAAGGAGGAAGTGCGATGCATTGAGGGCTGTCTTCGCAACGCGCTGAAGCTGCCAAAGGGGAACGTGCCCGAGGGTGTGCTTCCCGCGCTGCGGCGCCGATCACGGCTGCGCCGGAAGGTCGAACCGCTCGCGTTGACGTTGAGCTACGCGCCACGGCGGATCAATTTCAGTCTGTTTTTGGCAACGCCCGTGCTTGCCATTGGTGCTGTACTGGCGGCGTGCGCGGTGAACGGACACATTGCGGATTTCTTTGCTCCCGGCCATCTGTCGCTCTGGGTATTGACCATTGCGGCGGTCTATTTCGTCTTGGGAACGATCGCGCTGCAGGCGGTAGTTTATTCGCTGTCGTCGCGCTGGTCGCTGACGCTCGACGCTGAACGGCTTGAACTGCGCGAAGTAGGCCTGCGGCCGGGGCACGAGGAATGGCCGACGGAAGAGATCGAAGGCTTCGACTGCGCGACACTCGGGCGACGGGCAAGATTGGAGTTGCTCCTCACCGGTGGAAGAAGGGATATTCTGCTGGAACGCTTAAGGGCATTCGAAGCAATGGAGGCGCAGGAACACTTGCGCTGGGCCTTGCGCGAGTGCTGTGGTAGGAACACAAGATGAGCACACCATGGATGGTACGGCCATGAAAGCTTGTCAACAGTCGTATTCGCGTGCAATTGCGCAGGGATTGGCGCTGTCGCTGGGGGCGTTTGCGCTGGTGAACTGCATTGGGGGATTCTATCGGCCGACCTTTGACGCCAATCACTGGTGGATTCAGTGCTACCCAGCGCCGGCGATGGCGTCGCGGCTGTTTCTGCTGGCGTGCGCGGGATTATTTCTGGCATACACAGCGCGGCCGGGGATGGGGATGGTGCGGCGGCGGGCGACGCTGGGCGCTGTCGCCGCGCTTGGCGCGATAACGCTTTGGAATGCGCTGGGATATTACCGCTTGCTGGCGGCCGGGCAGATTCGCACGTCGGTGCCGGCGCCTCTGTCGCTGATTATCTTTGCCGCGTTGGCGTGGATCGGCTTCAGTCTGTTTGGCGTCGGCGGAGATTTCCGGCGGCGTTGGCACGTGACACTCTGCATTCCGGTGCTGGCGCTGCTGGCCTTTCCGTTGATGCAGATCTGCTTCTTCGGCAGGACCGATTATCGCCGGCCGGCCGATGCCATCGTGGTTTTCGGGGCGCGTACCTATGCCGATGGCCGGCCATCCGAGGCGCTGGCCGACCGGGTGCGCACCGCGTGTTCACTCTATCAGGAAGGGCTGGCGCCGAAACTGATCTTTTCCGGCGGGCCGGGCGATGGATCTGTCGATGAGCCGCAGGCGATGCGGGAAATGGCGGTTTCGCTGGGGGTGCCGGAGGATGCGATCCTGCTCGACAGCCATGGCCTGAACACGCAGGCCACGGTGGACAACACCAAGGCGCTGCTGGAGGGGGAGGGAATCCATCGCCTGCTGGCGGTCAGCCATTTTTATCATCTGCCGCGCATCAAGATGACCTATCAGCACGCCGGGTTGGAGGTGTACACGGTGCCGGCCAAACAGGAGCGCACGCTGGCGCGCACGCCGTTTCTGGTCATGCGCGAAGTGGCGGCGCTGGGGGTGCATTACTGCAAGGGGTTGCGATAGGGCGGGATGAATCTATGGCTGTTGGGTTCGGCGGCGAATTTCCCCTTCGCTGATGCGTCGGATATAACAGGAATCATCTCTTACCGGGGCAACGCTATGGGACAATACTGGGTGCGGCGGAGCGGTGACGAACGGAGCTATGGCCCGTACGAGTTTCCGCAGTTGCAGGAGTTGGCGCGCGATGGGCACATCGCGCCCGATGCGGCCATCTCAACCGATGAGGTGCTGTGGAACCGGGCTGGCGATCTGCAACTGTTCGATGCGACGGCGCAGACGGGGGCGGCGGTGATCGTGTATGCCACGCCAGTCGTGGGATACGCCACGCCGATCGGGCTGGATGGGCCGATGATCTGGCGCGAGAACAAGAAGCTGGTGACGCGCGTGGACGCGCGGCTGCCCGAGCTGTGCGTGAAGTGCAATGCGCCGGGCGATGGTCGGCCGATGAGCAAGAAATTCTACTGGCACCATCCTGCGCTGTTCTTCCTGATCATCGCGCCGGGGCTGCTGATCTACGCGATTGTTGCCATGATCGTGCGCAAGTCGGCGACGGTGGAATTTTGCCTGTGCCGAGCGCATCGGGCGAAGAGGAGGAGGACCATCTGGTTGTCCACGCTTGGCGCGCTGGCCGGAGTGGCGATCATGATCATGGCGGCGGTGGTGCAAGACTTCCTTCCCCGGACCAGCCGGGACGCGGCATCGGCGCTGTGTCTCATCGCAGGACTGGTCCTGTTGATCGGATCGCTGATCATGGCGGCGGTGCGGATTCCTGTTCTCAAGCCGTCGAGGATCGACGCCCGCAATGCCTGGTTCACCGGCGCGGGCGACGACTTCCTGAGCAATTTTTCGTCGAGATAATCTGTTCGACGCCGCCGGAAGAGACGGCAGACAGCCGTTAGCCGAAGTCGGGGGAATGATGGCAACGGGCGAAAGCTGACATGAAAACGATGACATCGAAGCAGCGGGTGCTCACGACGCTGGGGCGCGGGGTGCCGGACCGGGTGCCGATTGATTACTTGGCCAATGCCGGAATCGACGAGCGCCTCAAGCGGCATTTCGGTCTGTCGCCCGACGATCACGAAGGGCTGCGCCGGCGTCTGGGCGTCGATTTTGCCGGGGTGAATGCCGCGTATGTGGGCCCGCGGCTGCATGCGGAGATGGCGGATCGGCAAGTCGATCCGCAGCTTGGCATCCGCACTCGCTACATCGAGCACGGCAGCGGCGGCTACTGGGATTACTGCGACTTCCCGCTGGCCGGGGCGGATGAAGAGACCATGGACCGCTGGCCGCTGCCCAAGGCGGATGATTTCGATTACGCGTTGATTCCCGCGCGCTGCCGGGAGGCCGCGGACTTGGCCATCGCCGTCGGCCACGCCGGCACCGGCGATGTCATCAACTCCACCGGCATGCTCTGCGGCATGGAGAACGTGTTGGTGGGGCTGATCAGTGACGATCCGGCCTTGCTGCGTCTGATCGATCGCAAGCTGAACCTGCAGCTCGAAGTGGTCGAGCGCACGTTGGAACGGGCGGCCGGGGCAATCGACTTTCTGTGGCTGGGCGAAGACCTCGGCACGCAGATCGCTCCGATGATCAGCCTCGAACTGTTTCGCCGCCACATCCGCCCGCGGCACCAGAAGATGATCGACATCGCCAGGAGCTTTGACCTGCCGGTGATGATTCACACCTGCGGCTCGAGCAGTTGGGCGTACGATGACTTCATTGAGATGGGGGTGTCGGCGGTGGATACGCTGCAGCCGGAGGCGGCGAACATGGCGCCGGCGTATCTCAAGAGGCGATTCGGCGATCGCCTGGCATTCCATGGCTGCATCTCCACGGCCGGGCCGGTGTCGTTTGGCAGCGTCGAGGACGTCGTGCGCGATTGCCGGCAGGTTCTGGGGGTGATGATGCCCGGCGGCGGCTACTGCTTCTCCCCGACGCACTGCCTGCAGGATAATTCGCCGACGGAAAACGTGGTGGCGATGTATGAGACCGCGCAGCGATTTGGGGGATACTGATGATTCCAACGACGCGACAGGCAGGGCGATGAAGTAGTACAATCGGGCCGACGAAAGGACAGGTGAACAATGACCGTGCAAACCCTGAAGCTGGGGCGGGAGCGATTTGTCCTGCTGAAGGAAAAGGACTATCGCGACTTAGTCAAGGCCAAGTCTCAAGCCCGGCCCGCCCGCAAGAGCCGGCGGATGAGCGCGCAGGATCGCGGCGACGTGGCCGAGGCGAAGCGGCGCGAGAATGAACCATCCGTTCCGCTGGAAGCCGTTCGCAAACGCCTGGGGTTGTGATGAGCTACCGCGTCACCTTCAAGGCCAGCGCGGACAAGGCGCTGGACAAGTTGCCCAAGTCGGTGCATGCCCGCATCGTCGAAAGGGCGATGGCGCTGATCGACGAGCCGCGCCCGGTAGGGAGCGTCAAGCTGGCCGGGGCCGGCGGGCTGTGGCGCATTCGGATCGGGGACTATCGCATCGTGTACCTGATCGACGATGAGCGGCAGACCGTGGATATCCGCATCGTCGCGCATCGGCGGGAAGTGTATCGGGGGCTCTGAGAGAAGGAATCGCTTGTCCGTAAAGGGGTTCTTGGCGCGGGGCTGCAAGCAAAGCGAACTCGGGAGACCAGAGGCATGCGTTATTTCACGTTGGCATGCATCGCGCTAGTCGGGGCTGCGGGATTGCTGAGCGCAGCCGAGAAGGAGAAGGACAAGGAAGTGCCGTGGACCGTCCCGGCATTGCTCAAGCGCATCGCCCCGCTCAAGCACGACAACGCCGGCCGATTCCCGATGATCTGCATCGACATCTTCCGGATGACCCCGGAGGACAAGAGCTGGGAGGAGGGCAAACCCCTGCCACCGGAAACCATCCGCGCCCTGGCCAAACGCGGCCTGACGCAGTGGATCCCGCCGCGCGAGAAGTACATCCCCTATGCCCAGGCCCTTCAGAAGGAGGGCGCACGGGTCATCATGATGGAAGGCTATGCCTTCAACGGCTGGGGCAGCGAGATCGACGGCAAGGACGACCCCGAGCTTCTGCATATCTTGCCCAAGGATTACACGCCCGACCCGCGACCGGCGCAGCAGTCGCGCTTTCCCTGCCCGCTGGAACTGGCCGGCTGGAAGCACAAGGCCGATGAGTTGCGAACGACCTTCAAGAAATACAAGGATGCCGGGGTGACGGTTGATGCGGTCTGGTTGGATTGGGAGATCGAGCCGGAGGGCGGAACGGCGCAATGGCACGAGGCGCAGGCCTGCTCGCGCTGCCGCAAGACCTTCCCGGCCGGCGTGCTGGACGATCACGACAAATACGACAGCTTCATCACCCGCCTGCACAACGAGATCTTCAGCGCCTACGCCGTGGCCCCGATTCTGGAGAATTACCCCGCCTGTTCGGTGACCAGCTGGCACGAGGTGATCTCCACGCCCGATCACCCCACCCCCACCTGGTCCGGCCGCGGAACCGTCCCGCCGACAGGCATCGGCATGTTCACGGCCGCCAACCCGGTCGTCTACGGCAATACCGCATGGTACGAGATCCACTGGAAGAAGGAGTGGAACTGGCCGCTGGATGTGCCGCACATGGATCGGGTCTATACGCAGGTGATGCTGGCCAGCATCTCCATGCACGAGGAGAACGCCAGGCGCTGCGCCCCGGAGAAGCAGTCGATCCCCTGGGTGGACCGGTTCTGCGCGGATGACAAGGACCCGAAAATCCCCATCCTCTCGCGCCCGCGCTACCGCGAGATCCTGCGCCACTGCTGGCTGCGCGGCGCTGATGGGATGCAGATCTTCAACCCCAACTGGTTCAAGGACGACCCGGCCAGGGAAGTGATCGTCGCCGAGGAAGTGGAGGATGCGGTGCTGGTCTACGATGAGATGCTCGAGTACCGCAGGTTCCTCGACTCAGGCGAAACGATGAACACCGCCTCGCCCAAGGCCACCGATGATGGCCCCATCTGGTCCGGCCTGCGCCTGGGCGATGAGGCCGTGATCCGCGTCTTCACGCAGGCGGACAAGCCGGTCAAGGCGACGATCACCCCCTTCAAGAACGGCCCGGCGATCGAGCTGACCTGTCCCCCGGAGGGGAGAACGTACCTATTGAAGCGGTCGGGCGAGAAGATCGAGGTGCGCCCGTAGGGTTCCATGCAGCATGGCGAAGTGAACGGCATCGCCCTTGCCTGCGCGGATTCATCCAGTAAAATCAGTGAAAACAGCGGTTCTTGCGAAGGAAAGAGCGCTGTCGGCCTCTTGGCGGAATTGGTAGATGCGATGGATCCAAAATCCATTTCCCAAGAACTGCAAACCCTATCCCCAACACAACTTGCGCCGGGCGACCAAGTTTCCTTATCACCTAGCACTACAGCGCTAGTTTAGCTCAACGCGTGCCGGCGTTCGGTGGTAGCAACT
>DAIOHQ010000024.1:0-5541 GCA_036744635.1 Tepidisphaeraceae bacterium
CCAATGAGTACATTGTCCCGTGGCAGACAAGAATGTCTGCCCCACCGAAGAGGATCTTTGAAACAGTCCCTTAGCGCTTCATCTCGGCCGGCTGGGTCGCGGCAGCGCCGGCGTCAGCGCCTTTTTTCGTGGCCTGCTTCGCCTTCCTTTCGGCTCCCTTTTTGGCGATGGCCTCATCGAGCTCAGTCTTCTGGGCATCGGTCAGCAGCGCCCGGCTGTCGGTCTGCTCCTTCTCTTGAATGGCCTTGATGTCATCCTGCGCCTTCTTGTGGATGTCGATCAGCTTCTGCACCTGATCGTCGGCGAGCGACTTCAGATCGGCGTAGGCCGGGGGAAGTTTCTTGCGATTGGCCGCCGCCTCCTTGGCTGCTCTGGCGGTGGGGTCTTCGAACTTCGGCTTGGCCGCCGCCACCACCACCGTCGTCGTCACAAATGCCGCGCACAATACCAGTGCAATCCAACCAATCCGCTTCATGCCGTTCTCCGTTGAAAGTATGAGGATATTCCTGACCTATATATTTGTGGTTCCGGAAAATGTTGCATCAGGAGAATCTCCTGCGCGACTGGCGCGAGCGCGCGGCTGGCGGAATTGGGAGCGGGGACATGCGGGATTCAATGCCATCTGATTGACAATCGATGTGCGATATGGATTCTTCAGCACTTCCTTCACGAGGCAATTCAGCATGGCAACGCAGCTTATCTTTACCGCACCGAAAAAGGTTGGTTACATCGACCTGCCGCTGGCCGATCCCCGTCCCGGCGAAGTGGTGGCGAAGACCATCATCTCCGGAATCAGCCATGGCACGGAGATGACCGGCTTCATGGGCACCAGCCCGTTCATCACCAAGACGATGACGCCGCAGCGGACGTTTCGTGACAAGAAACCCGGAGACGGGGAGTTTTATCCGTTTCACCACGCGGGGTACGACGCGGTGGGGATCGTCGAAAAGGTGGGCGAAGGCGTGAGCAATTACCGCGCCGGCGATCGGGTGTGGTATGGCGCCAATCACCAGACCGGGTTTGTGTTTCGCGCGGATGCGGCCGACGCCCTGAAGCTTCCCGCGGCCATCCCGGATGAAGAGGCGATCATGACCAACCTCGCGGTCGTCGCCTTGACGGCGGTCCACGATGCCGAAATCCTGCTCGGCGGAGTGGTGGCCGTCTCCGGCGGCGGAACGGTGGGACAGCTTGCGGCGCAGTTGGTATTCTTGAACGGGGCGCGGCGGGTGTTTTTCATCGAACCCAACAAGGATCGCCGCGCGTTCGCCGCCGCCCGCTCGGCCGTCGAGCCGATCGACCCGACGGCCGGTTCGGCGGCGCTGCAAATTTTCGATCGCAACGGCGGATTGCCGCCCGATGTGGTGATCGAGTGCTCCGGCCACGTCGCGGGATTGGCCGGGGCGGTCGCGGCGGCGGGCATCGCGGGGACGGTCATCGCCGCCGGCTTCTACGCCGGCAGCGCGGCAGCGCTGTGCTTTGGCGAAGAGTTCCTGCACAATCGCGTCACCCTCAAGGCGTCGATGGGCGTCTGGGATTGCCCCGACCGCCATCCCGAGCGTTGGAACCGGCCGCGCATGCTGCGCGTCGCCCACCATCTCATGGAACAGCGCCAGCTCCGCCTCGACGGCTTTGTCTCGGGCAAATTCCCCTTCACCGAAGGCCAGCGCGCCTACGAGGCCATCGAGAAGGAACCGGGCAGGTATCTGAAGGCGGCGTTTGTGTATCAGTAGGTCGGCAATGTATGCGATCTGCACCTTGAATTTTGTAGCACGGGCGTCCCGCCCGTGTTGAAGATCAGACACGGGCGGGACGCCCGTGCTACGCGCGCCGCCGAACCATTACCCCACCAGTGGGATCACCACCGCCGCGCCGCCGGAGGGGCGCTCGATGCATTCCATAGGGATCCCATACACCTTCTCCAGCAAGTCCGGGCGGAGCACCGCGGTTGAATCGCCCGCGGCCACGATCACCCCGCCATCGAGCAGCAGCATTCGATCCGCGAAGGTCGCCGCCAGGTTCAGGTCGTGGGAGGCCAGCAGCACGCCGATGCCGCGCTCCCGCGAAATCTTCCGCAGCAGACCCAGAAGCTCCACCTGATGGCGCAAGTCTAGGAAGGTGTTGGGCTCATCCAGCAGCATCGCCGCCGGCTCCTGCACCAGGCAGCGCCCGAGGAACACGCGCTGGCGCTGGCCGCCGGAGATTTCCTCGACCGGGCGCTCCAGCAGATCGTTCAAATCGAGCAGCGCGGCGACCTCGGCGACGACCTCGCCATCGCGCCGGCTCTCGATGCCGAACGCCCGCCAATACGGTGCCCGACCCAGGCGCAGCACATCGGCCACCGTCTGCTGCGGCTCGTACACCGGCGACTGCGGGAGATAGGCCACCAGGCGGGCCAGTTCGCGCCGCCGCCACCTGCGCAGCGGCTGCCCGCGCCAGATAATTTTTCCCCGCGCCCGCAAGTGTCCCAGCAGCGCCTTGATTAACGTGCTCTTGCCGCTGCCATTGGGGCCGAGCAGCGCCACCACTTCCCCCTCCGCCAGCGCCAGGTCAATTCCGCGCAGCACCGGCCGCGCGCCATAGGCAAACTCTACCCCGGTCGCGGCCAGCAGCGCCTCGCTCATATCCCCTCCCGCCGCGCGATGCGGTTGCGCCCCTGCCACAGCAGCAGCAGGAAAAACGGCCCGCCCAGCAGGCCGGTGATGACGCCTACCGGCAGCGCCGTCGCCACGAAGCGTTCCTGCGAAAGCAGCCGCGACCCCGCATCCGACAGCGCCAACAGCGCCGCCCCCAGCGCCGTCGCCACCGGCAGCACGCGCCGCTGGTCATGGCCAACGATCAGCCGCGCCAGGTGCGGACAGATCAAACCGATGAACCCGATTGGCCCGCTGATCGCCACCGCCGACGCGGTCACCAGCGACGCCACGATCATCGCCATCCAGCGCAGCCGATGGATGCGCACGCCCAGCGACTGCGCCTCCGCCTCGCCGAGGCTGGCCACGTTCAACTGCCCGCTGATCGCCAGCAGCAGGACGAATCCCAGTGCGATGAACAGCGCCGCGGCGGCTTTTTGATTGGCCGTGATGTTGGTTTGAATGCCGCCGATCAGGAAGCGGAAGATTCCGCCGGTCTGTGAAGAAGTGTCCTGTTTCAGCGTCAGTTCGTAGAGCAGCAAGAAGATCGACCCGTTGATCGCGTTGACGATGACCCCCACCAGCAGCAGCGTGATCGGCTCCAGCCGCCCGCGCCGCTGCGCCAGCAGGAATACGATTGCCACGGATGCCAGGGCCCCGACAAACGCAAATCCCTGCTGGCTGAAGCTGGCCAGCAGCGCCGTCGAGGTGCCGAACGGCAGCGCCCACAGAAACACCAGCAGCGAAGCCCCGCTGCTCACGCCCAGCAGATACGGGTCGGCCAGGGGGTTGCGCAAGATCGCCTGATAGGTCACCCCCGCCGCCGCCAGCGCTGCTCCCACCAGGGACGCCACGAAGATGCTGGGGGCGCGAAATTCCCACGCCGCCGCGTCCGGCCAACTGAATCCGGTCGAGCCCACGCACAGGCACAGCAGCGCCGCCGCCGCCCACAGCCCCGCGCTGATCGCGAGCGTGGCGAGCAATCTCCGGCCGCTCCACTGCCTCACGGGGCATCCTTGCTGGCGGGGTTTCCGTTGGCCACCGGATGCAGGCAATTGGCGAAAAGTTCGGTGGTCTCGCCCACATGTATCCCCGGCAGCAGCACGAAACTCTGGCTCAGCAGATAGACCCGCGCATCCCGCACCGCCGGCACCTGCTCCATCGTCTGCCAGAAGCGCCGGGAGTTCTCCTTTTCGATGGGCTTGGCGTTCGGCAGCAGTTCCAAGACCGCCTGCGGCTTGAGCGATGCGATCATCTCCCGGTCGACCGACGGCCAGCTTCCAAAGCGCGACTTCAGCACGTTCTCGCCGCCGGCAATTTCCAGCATGTCGTTCACGAAATTATCGCGGCCAGCGCACCCCTGCTCGCCTTCATTAGTGAAGACCAGAGTCGGGACACGCCCCTCGCCCGCCACCCGCGCCTTCACGGCATCCAGTTTGTCGTGCAGCTTTTTTCCCGCGGCCGCGGCCTTGGGGCGCTCATCGAGGGCGTCGCCGATCTGGTCCAGCGCGGTGAAGGTATCGTTCAGCCGCTCGATGTGCAGGTTCAGCAGGCGCATCCCGAACTTGTGCGCGTTCTCGGCAATCCCGGCCGGCATGCGGGCGGGATTGATCTGCACGATCAGCACCTTGGGCCGAACCTGCGCCAGTTTCTCCCAGTCGATCGATTGATAGTCCCCGATGTGCGGCAGCGCCTCGATCCCCTTCTTGCTGCCTTCGAGATTACTGACGGCGACGAGGTGATCGCCCGCCCCCATCTCCAGGATCATGTCGGTGGCCGCCGGCACCGTTGATGCCACGGTCACCGCCGCCGCCTGAGTCGCCGGGGCCGCCGCCTTGCCGCACCCCCCCATCATCAGCGCCGACAGCGCCAAGAAAAAAATCGCCAGCCGCGGAATGTATCGTTGACCCATGGCGCGCGGATGGTAGAGTTGCACAAAATCGCTGTCAAACCAGCGGCCGCGATTTTGGGTCAATACGGGACGACCGCACTTGTCACTCTTGCAAGAGGATCACGGATGAACGAGCAGGACACTTTCATATCGCGTATCGGCAAATGGTTTCGCCGCGGCTCACAGCCCAACGGGGAGCTTCCGCCACTGGAACACGGCGACGACGGCAGCGCCACCGGCACGATGATCGAGCCGCGCAGCACCTTCCTGCGCCCCTGGGCCAAGCGGGATGCCGCCCTGTCCAACCTGCAGGAAGGATTCACCACGCTGACGGACCTGATGACCGCCGTCCGCGACAACCTGCAGAAGCAGACCGAGCGGCAGGATGAGCTGCTGCAGTATCTCTCGCACCTGCCGGAGGCGATCAAGCAGATCCCCGAAAGCAACCGCGTGCAGGGCGAGGCGCTGCGGGCCATCCACCAGCAGATGGAGCAGCAGAACTCCCAGCAGCGGACCATCGCGGATGTGCTGAACAAGATCAGCGACACCAGCGGCGGCCACAAGCAGATTCTCGACGCCCTCAACGAGCGGGTGGAGAACCTCAATCAGCACGATGAAAAGATCTCCGACAACCTCTCCAGCGTCGGCAACGCCATGCAGACCGTCAGCCGCAACTCCCAGACCAGCGCCCAGGTGCTGGAGCAGATGCGCGACAACATCAATTCGCGGGATGGCGAGCTGGAACGCATCATGCACAAGCAGGGCAACCGCTTCACCACCCTGCTGGCGATCGCGATCTTCCTCTCCGTGGCCGCGTTGGCGGCCGTCAGCGTCATCGGCTACCTCGGCTACGAAGCGCTCAGCAAGATGAAGTGAACGCACTCTCCAGGTAGCACAACGACCTCACCGCGGGCACGCCCCGCGGTTTTTTGTTTGGTGGGGCAGACATTCCTGTCTGCCGTTCGACACGCATTCTTGCCTGTCGTGTGACCCGCGAACCCGATCCGTAGGGGCGGGGGC
>DAIOHQ010000024.1:5551-30213 GCA_036744635.1 Tepidisphaeraceae bacterium
ACCCAGCCCTCTGCCGTCGTTCGGAAAATGCGGGCGGGGAAACCCCGCCCCTACCAAGATGCGGGCACACGTTATCCCTTTCCCTCCAGTTCCACCCCCCTTTCGTCCGATAAATCCTCCAGTCTGATGCTGTCTCGGCTGGAAGATTCCCCATGGCCAAAGCGAAAAAGCCCAAAGCGATCAAGCTCAAAAGGCCCGAAAACCCGCAGGATGTCCGCCAATTCTGGCGCGGCACCGCCCAGCTCATCGGCGCCATCCTCTTCGTGGGCGTCTGCGCCCTGGGTTTCCGCACCATGAAACACTGGGTGGAGCATCGCCTGGCCTTCCCCGCGGCGCCTCCCAAAGTCGTCCTGCTCAACCGCCCGGTCTGGATGAGCGACACCCTCGCCGAACGCATCGCGGCCGCCGCCCGCCCGGCCGTGCCCCACTCCGCCCTGGATCACCAGTTGCTCGTCAACAGCGTCGAGATGCTCCGCACCAACCCCTGGATCGCCAAGGTCAACGAAGTCCGCCGCGTCTACGGCCAGGCCCCCGGCGACACCATTGAGATCGACTGCGACTACCGCGCCCCCATCGCCCTGGTGCGCTGGGTCGATGCCAAAACCAAGCACGAGGCGTATTGGTTCGTCGACGCCCAGGGCGTCAAGCTGCCTGAGGAATTCGCCGCCGCCGACCTGCCCCGGCTGATTTTCGGGCAGAACGGCCGGGTCAACCTCCGCATCGTCGAAGGCGTGCAGTGCCCGCCCCCCGTCCATCCCGGCCAGCGCTGGACCGGCGATGACCTGTACGCCGGCCTGGAGCTCGTCCGCGCCCTCTATGGCCTGCCCTACACCGAGGAAATCCAGCGCGTGGATGTCTCCAACTTCCAGGGCCGAATCGACCCGCGCGAGGCCCAGCTCGTGCTCGTCACCAACAAAAACACCGAAATCCGCTGGGGCCACCCCCTGCACTCCACCAACTTCGAAGTCTCCGACGCCACCAAGTTGAACTACCTGCAAAAAGTCCGCGCCCAATACGGCCGCGTCGACGGCAACTGGCCCTGGCTGGATATAAGATTCGACAAAATCACCCACCCCGCCCAACTCCCGGCGGATGCCCATGCGGATACACGGTAAAGCCTGGTAAAGCCCCAGGCGCATTGCACCGGGGAATACAACAGACTGAGTTGTCCGGCTCAATTTCCGGCTCAATTTCCTTATTGCCAATCCAGACCAAACGGCTATGATGAAGGTCGTACCAGCCATGCCACCGCGCCCGCACGGGTCGCGGTGGTTCGTGTTTTTGGGAGTGGTGTTGGCCGGCTGATTTTGCGCCGGTGAGGAGTTTCGATCATGCAGATGGTCAGCGCGGCGGAAAAGGCGGAGATGGAGCGCAAGCGCGAGGTGCTGTACAAGGCCCAGCTTGACGTGCAGGACCGGATTCGCAAGGCGGCCTCGCTGGGGGACCTGTCGGAAAACGCCGAATACCATTTCGCCAAGGAAGAGAACCGCAGCATTCAGCGCGAGCTGGCGGAACTGGAAATGAAGCTCCGGCAGGTGGCGGTGGTGTCCAACGAGCACGTTCCGGAGGACGTGGTTTTTCTTGGCCACACCGTGAAGCTGCTGGATTTGGATGATGACAGCGAGCAACTGGTGCGGCTGGTGGGGGAAGCTGTGCCGGCGGCGGCCGACAGCGACGTGCTGCCGGTGTCGGCCAACAGTCCGATGGGAGAGGCGCTGATGAAGGCGCGGGTGGGGGATGTGGTAAAAGTGAAAGCACCACGAGGGACGATGGAGTTCCGCATCCTGGAAATCGTCGGTTAGCAATGGGAATGGCGCGACCGCCGCCGAAGGATAGCTCGCTCCCAGCCACATCGCAGTCAGAGGAACAATCGTTTGCGCTTGATCTTGTAGGGGCGGGGTTTCCCCGCCCATTTTGTTTTCCGCGAAAAGAGGGCGGGGAAACCCCGCCCCTACCAAAAATATTCCCCCCGTGCGGCCATCATGATTTTCCCGATTCTGGGCCATTCTGGCCCTTGGCTTGCTCCTATCATTATGCAGTGCGGATGAACACGCCTTTGGTCCGATATCAAGGAAATCAGGCGATTTTTTTGGTGTAGTGCAATGAGCAATCTCCACGTGAAATATCTGGTGGCGGGTGGCGGGCTGGCGAGTAGCGCCGCGGTGACGGCCATTCGCCAGCGCGATGCCGAGGGTTCAATTCTGCTGGTCGGCCAGGAGATTCAGCGCCCGTACCACCGGCCGCCGCTGAGCAAGGAATATCTGCGCGGGGAAAAGCCGCGGGATGAACTGTTCACCCAGCCGGCGCAGTGGTACGTCGAGCACCGAGTTGAGCTGCGCACCGGGCGGCGGGTGTCCCATCTGGATACCGCCAGGGCGGCGGTCACGCTGGACAGCGGCGAGGATATCTCTTTCGATAGATTGCTGCTGGCGACCGGGGCATCGCCCAGGCATCTGGAAGTTCCCGGCGCGGACCTGCCGAATGTTTATTATCTGCGCTCTCTGGAAGATGTCGAGCGGATTCACAACGCGATCGACAAGGCCAAAGGCGAAGGCCACGAACACCCGCGCGGGAGCGGGCGCGGGGCCGGGCGCGGGCTGGCCGCGGTGATCGGCGGCGGCGTGCTTGGCGTCGAGCTGGCGGCCTCTTTCACGCAGCTTGGGTTGCACGTCGATCTGATCGTTTCGCGGCAGCATCCGTGGGACAAGATCGTCGGCGAAGCGGCCGGCAGATTCCTGACCCGCTATCTTGAGGCGCACGGCGTGGCCGTACATTGCAACACCCGGCCCGAGCGGCTGGAAGGCGATGGCCGGGTGCAGCGGGTCGTGCTGGGGAGCGGGGAAACGCTGATTTGTGATTTTGCGGTGCCGGCGATCGGCATTGTCGTGAATAAGGAGCTGCTGCGCGGGACGCCGATCATGGCCGAGAAGGCGATCCTGGTGGATGCGCAGCTTCAGACCAACGTCGCCGGCATCTATGCCGCAGGCGACTGCGCGGCGGTCTTCGATCCGCTGTTCGGCAAACATCGCATCCTCGATCACTGGGACAATGCGCAGGTGACCGGCGCGCTGGCCGGGCGGAACATGGCGGGGGCGAATGAGCGCTACGATGCGGTCAATTACTTCTTCAGCGATATTTTCGAGCTTTCGGTTTCCGGCTGGGGCGAGGCACGGCTGGTGACGCGCCGACTGGTGCGGGGCACGCCCGGCGTGGAGAAGCCGGACTTCATCGAATTCGGCGTGGCGGCCGACGGGCGGATCGCACAGATCGTGGCGTTTGGACATGCCAACGAAGATGAGTTTCTCAAGGATTTGGTGCGACGGCGCGTGAATGTCGAAGGGCGGGAAGAGGCGATAAAGGATCCCGATCAGACGTTGAAGCGATTCTGAGAACCGCACGTTTGCGGGCAGCATTACAAGAAATGGAGCTGCGCAGCCAAGGGCGACGCAGTTCCATTTTCAATACGGCTGATGCGAGCGAAATTTAGCGATCGTAAGTCCGTTCGGTCTTGACCCTGGTGTCACCATCCCTATCGGTCTTGACGGTGGTCTCTTTCTTGTAGGTCGTGCGATCCCGATCGTTGTCCTTCACGTCGGCTTCGGCGTGACAGCCGATCATCGGGGCCAATGACATCCCCAACAGAATCACAATAAACAGCTTTTTCATAACTGGTCTCCTTTGCACGCTCAGGGCGTGTCGGTGACTTGCACCCCACAGAACATTCCTCCGCGGAACGCCCGCGGGAACAATCATCATGTGTGCCATGAACAAACGGAATGCCACTGCCAGATTCCTGTCAAAAACGGAAGGCTGGGAAAGAGAAATGATGAGTACGGCAGAGAAATGAGCATTCTGTCGGCCCGCCTGCGTCAGTTTGCGCTCAGCAATTGGTCAGTTCGTCGCAGGAAGAGGGGCGGAGGCACGCTCGGTGTCGCGCTGCAGATAGCGCACACCCAGGCCCCAGAAGAGCGCGGCGGAACACATGACGACCGTGACCAGGATCATCGCGGCAGTCCAGTGGTAGGTTAGCCCGTTTGGCGTGGCGATTGGGCCGATGATGTGGCCGAGCAGCCACGGCGAGAACGCATCGCCGAGAATGTGGATGAGGAAAATATTGAGCGCAAACGCGCTGGCGCGGATGGAGGGATGGGTGACGTTGGCGAGGATGGTATTGGACGGGCCGGTGTTGAAGAAGAGGAAGAAGACGATGAGAAAAATCACTCCCCACGCGGCCGGGAACGGGGTGATGAGCAGCAGCAGAATCAGCGGGGCGGAGATGGCGATGCCGATGGCGGAGACGAGAAAATAGGAGCCGGAATAGCGTTCGCGCAGCTTGTCGCCGGTCCAGCCGCCGGCGAGGGTGGCGGCGAGGCCGGCGATCACCAGGATCATGCCGAAGTAAAAGTTCACCTGCTGCAGATCGCCGGCGCCGCGATGGAGCAGATAGCGGGGCATGAAGTAGGAGATTCCGCCGATGGCGAAGGTCATGGCGGTCATGCCGGCGCAGTCGAGCAGATAGGAGGGGTTGCGCAGCAGGAGCAGATAGTCTGCGAGCTTGGCGGACCTGGCGGACTTGGCTGAGGCGCCCAGGTCGGCCTGTCCGCGCGGCGGGCTGCGCATCAGGAAGCTGATGATGCCGAGCAGCAGGCCGGGCGGGACGACGACGTAAAACGCCATTCGCCAGCCCCAGTGCTTGGCAACGAATCCGCCGAGGATGTAGCCGAGGGCGGAGCCGACCGGAATGGCGGCGTAGAACCAGGCGAGCACCTCGCCGCGGCGAGAGATGGGGTAGAAATCGGAGATGAGGGTGGGCGCCGAGGGGCCATATCCGGCTTCGCCGATGCCGACGAAGCAGCGGGTGAACAGCAGGATAGTGAAGGTGCCGGCCAGGCCGGATGCCCCGGAGGCGAGGGACCAGATGATGACCGACAGGCCGACGAGGAACCAGCGCGACATGCGGTCGGCCAGCCAGCCGAAAATGGGGGCGGTGATGAGGTAAGAGACCAGAAAGGCGGTGGCGAGCAGGCCGGTTTTTTCCAGGGCGTGTTCGGCGTTGGCGCCGGTGAAATAGGTATCGCCGATCTGCGATTCGACGGCCGCCAGCACCATGCGATCGACGTAGTTGAACATGTTGATCGACAACAGAAGGATGAGGGCGGCGCGGGCGCCGGGGATGGGGGCGGCGGAGGGACGGCCGCGATTTTGGTAATCGAGAGGAGCGCTCATCGCGGGTGCATGATGACGACGGGGGAGGAGATGTCCAGAGAAAGGGATGCATGAGCGGAATTGGTGGTAGGATGGCGGATGCTGTTTACCGGTTGCCGGTGGAAAGAGGCGCGTTGAGAAAGATCATTCACAATCTTGTGGCGGCGGGAGTGCTGGGCTTTTTGTGCGTCGGCGGCGGGAGTTGTCAGCCTCATGGGCGCGCCTTTAGCGAGAAGGGGTTGTTGCAGGCGTCCGCGGAGCAGTTGGCGGGGACGGATGTGCAGGCGCATCGGGAGGTGGCGATTCGGCCGGGGCGGAACGTGCTGTGGTGTGGGTCGTTTCAGTTGGCGTGGAACGCGGCTTGTGAGTTGGTGGGAGGGGAACTGCGCTTTGGGGGGAAACAGCCGGAGATGGTGACGCTGTTAAACCGCAAGGAAATGACGGCCGGGGATGTGGATGCGGGGTCGTACGTGGCGGTGGCGGGGTTTGTGCGCGATGACGTCTACAAGCGGATCGACGCGGCCTTGCGGGAGAAATTTGCGGGGCACGCCAGTCCAACGCTGCTGCCGGATCCAAAGCTCACGCCGCGGCCGCAGGATATGGTGGTCTATTCCTATTTGTTCAAGAATCTGGAATTTGCGGTGCCTTATGAGAAGGGGGATGGGCCGCTGCAGTTTGACGGGAAGACGCCGGTGGCGTGGTTTGGGATGGGAAGAAATTACAAGCCGGGACGGGGGCGGATGGCGGAGCAGACGCTGATTTTGGATTACGCCGGGCCGGAGGATTTTGTGGTGGAGTTGAAGAGCAAGTCGGTGCGCGACCGCTTGATTTTGGCTCGGGTGCGGCCGGGCCAGACGCTGGCAGAGACGATGGCGGCGGTGCAGAAGCGGGTGGCGGCGGCCAAGCCGCAGCCGGCGGACGCGGCGGATGTGCTGATGGTGCCGAAGATGAATTTCGACATCACCCGCAAGTATCGGGAGCTGACCGGTCGGCAGGTGGCGGCGACGAAGGCGGGGATGGCGGAGGATCTGGTGGTGCTGGCGGCGGACCAGAAGACGCGCTTTCAGATGGATGAGAAGGGAGTGCGGCTGAAATCGGAGAGCCGGATGCAGATGGGCTGCTCAGCCGAAGCGCATCCGCGGCCAGGACATGAGATGATTTTTGACGGGCCGTTTCTGGTGATGCTGCAGGAGCGGGAAGCGCGGGAGGCTTATTTTGGGTTGTGGGTGGGGAATGGGGAGTTGTTGGTGAAGAGGGAGTGAGGAAGGCTCAGCACCCAAGCATTCAAGTCGTGCTTGGGGCGACCATTACTGAGTCCCACTGGTCCTGGAGCAGATCGGCGTCGAGTGGCTTATCGTGGCGTCGGCCGGGTTTGAACATGCCAACCACCGCCAAATGTTGAATGGCGTTGCTATAGCCAATTGTTCCGAATGGAAATGCCCAGGGGCGCCGGCGGTGTCCGCTCATTCTGTGCCGCGTTGCCTTTGCGAGGCCGGCCAAGGCACTTGTGAGCAGCGGACCTTCAGAAGCGGCCAAGTCGCAGAAGACGGCCAGCAGGATAACTGGATTGAACGACAGCGGAGTTTGAGTTCCGGCGTGTGCAGCTTCATTCTTGATCGAGAGGAAGACATCTGGAGAAAGACCTTCCCGCTGGCATTGAGTCCAAGACGGCGCCCACATTTCCATTGAATGAAAGTGCCAGTGGGTGGATGCCTCGGCATTTGTCGGGGAACCGTGGGTCCACTTGTTATGGCCAGCGTCATTCCAGCCGATGCGGCCAAACTTCACATCCGTTCTGGGAGCGTCGAACTGCAGTGATCGTACAGCCGGTTTGCCCCGGGCTGCTGCGATCAGTGGGTTGAGGTGCGGGACGAGGTCATGCCATGCCGACCAGTGCCACAGCGGCGGCATCTTGGGGTCGCCGAGAAGGAAGTAGGTGTCGTATTCGGAAGTGTGAAAGGGCATGTATGGTGGGATAGCGGCTGGCGTTTGCAGACACGGGCGGGGCGCCCGTGCAACGAATTCCTCTCCCGCGCGCTGGGCGCGCGGGAGAGGCAGGTTTTCGTCATTTGGTTTCGAAAGTTAGCCAGGTTACGTCGGCGGTGAGGGGGAAGGTGGCGGTGGTGGTGGCGTTATCGGTGGAGACGGTTGTGGCTTTGGCTTGTTCGCCGGTGGCGGGGCGGAGGGTGGTGATATCGCCGGCGATGGCTTTGTCGATTTGCAGGGTCATGGTGGCGCCGGGGTAGGGGTTGGCGATGTTGGGGGTGACTACGTAGGCGGCTACCGCGAATTTTTTGGGGGCTACCTGGAAGGTGAGAAGGGCTACGGCATCGCTGGCTTTTTGGGGGCCGCCGGTTTCGCTTTTGGCGATCAGCTCGGAATCGGGGGCGAGGGCGTAGCGGAAGGAGAGGTCGGTGGGCTTGTCGATCTTCTTTGCATTTTGCAGCGGCTGGACGAAAGCGTGCATCGCGGTGAGGGGCTTGGAATCCTGCCACTTGAAGGCCAGCGGGTCCTTGATCGCGGGGAGGAGGGCGTGGGACATCTCATCGTCGGCCCCTTCGTAGGCGCTGTGGAGCAGGACGAAGGCGGAGCCCTGGTTGAGCCAGAAGGCGAGGCTGCGAGTGAGGCCGGCGGATTTGAGCTGCCAGCCGTCGACGCCCTCGACTTTCGTCGAGGTTTTGTGGCCTTTGGCGTCGGTGGTTTCGTGCATCAGGCCGGGAATGTCGGAGGGGACGACGCCGATGGAAGGGATGGCGACGAGTTTTTTGGAGTCGCGGATGCGGGCGATGAGGTTGTCGTGGCGGGAGAAGTTGGCGGCGTAGGATTCGGGCTGGGAGAGGAGCATTTCCGGCGCAGCGCCTTCGGCGAATTTGAGGGGGTCGCGCTTGGGCCAGGCATCCGTGCTGGCGTCGAGCCAGCCTTTGGTGGTGATGCCGCTGTAGACACTGTAGAAGGAGAAGGCCTGGCCGACGCATTCGGCGGGGATGTCCTTGTCGGAAAGCTGGTCGAACTGATGGTGCGACTGCGACCACCAGAGGGTGGGCTCTTTGTAGCCGTTTTTGAGCGTGCGCGCGATGAGCTGAGTTTCAAATTCGTAGACCTGGCCGCCGGGCTTGATCATGTCGACGGTCAGGCCGGGGAAGGGCTTGGAGGCGGGGAAGCCCCACCAGAGGTTCTGGCCCATCTCCAGGTCATAGGTGTTGGGCTGGGTGAAGCCGGCCTCGCGGGCCATGCGGAGGAGCTGTTCGAGGCCAGTCCAGGTTTTGTCGAGGAAGGAATCGAATTCGCGCGAGCCTGGCTTGCCCATCGGGGGAAGTTGGCCTGAGAATTTGACCCAGTTGGCGACTTCATCGCCTTCGCCCATGGCGGGGATGTGGACGAAGATGAGGCAGGGGCGGATGCCGGCGGCCTTGCAGGCCTGAAACTGCTTGAGCATCGAGTCCTGCTCGGCGATGGAATAGCCGGTCCATTGCACGTTCATGTAGTTGCCGCTGGAGGGGCTGGCGATGCGCACGCGGCGGACGCCGGCGGCGGCCATCTGCTTGAGGACGGCGGTGTGCTGCTCGAGCGACCAGTCGGGCATGTGCTTGTAGTAGATGCCAATGCCGGCGAGGGCGTCGGCCGCGGGGACAGTGCGGACATTGGAGCGCCAGGAGGCGCGGTAGAGGGAGGCGACGCCCTTGGGAAGGGGATCGAGCTGGTCGGGTTGGGCGTAGTCGATGAGAGCGGGGGCCGGCGCGGGCGCGGGCGCGGGAGATTTTTCATCAGCGCGGGCGGGGCGGTCGAGGGTCTGGGTCATGAGGAAAGCTCCGGTCAGGGCGAAGAAGGCGAGAAGGGCACGGGGGATTTTCATGATTTGGTCCTTTGAAGCGACACTTGAGCCAACTGCTGCGGGGGAAATTGTAGCCATGTCTCGGCGAAGCAGGAATGGCGCGGCCCGCGGATTTTGGGCGCAGCGCGCGAATTTGGCATCCCAATTTGTGGCATGGTGCTGCCAGCCCATGCACAAGAGGCGCCATCGCTGCTGCGTAGCACGGGTTTTCCTTAACCCGTGCCCAATGGATCAAAATTCTCGCCCGGCACATGATTCGAGAAACCAGCTCTCTCGCCCTGGCCGAGCTGCTCGGCATGGGTTCAGGAAAACCCATGCTACGGGAGACGAACACGGGGCGGGACGTTGCGGGACGCCCGTGGCACGGCAGAGCGCTGCGCTTCGAGCGAATGCGCAGGGTTGGCCATGCCACGTGGAAAGCGATAGCGCTCCATTCGTCACAAACAAGCGGCTCAAAACGTGAACGTCGCCGAGACGTAGAGGAAATCGACGTCCTCGCTGGCCCCCGTGTTTTGAATGAAATCGCCGGTAAAGAAATGCGCCCAGCCGATGTAGCCGGTGAGATGCTCGCCGATCTGCCAGTTGAGGGAGAAATCGAGCTCGTTGCCGACATAGGCCGCATCCGTTCCGTTATCCGCGCGGACGACCGCTCCCGACAGGTTGTACATCGCATCATCGGTATTCTCCCGCCAGAAGACGTGTTCCGCGGCGGAGAAGGTCAGGTTGTGGGTCAGATGCAATTCCACGCCGGCGTGGGTATCGATGAGGTTCGTCCGCCCGAACAGATAGACGTGGCCGAGATACATGTAGGTCGGTGGAAAGAGCTGATTGAAGCGCTTGCCGACATCGGGAGACCCGCTGGCGATGTCCAAGCCGGCGAATGCCCGCGGCGTCATTGTTGTCGGCAGGGTATATCCCGCCTCGGCCGCCACCGACCAGGCGGAAATGTTCGCCCCCCCCTGCCCTCCCCGCTGGCCAAACTGGTAGTCCCCTTCGACGTCAAAATCGAACGGCTTGGGATTGCCATGGAAGCGCATCCCGGCCGTGTAGGTATCGGCGTCAATCCCCGCCGGTGACCGCCGGCTCTGGTTCAGGGCAAACAAATAGGTATCCAGCTTCAGGTTGCCATCGCGCATCAACGCGGGAAGGGCAAGTACGTTGTAGATTCCCGCGAAGCTCGTGCCCTTGACGTCGTTGTTGAATTGATCCTGCTCGATCAGCACCGGCCGGACCCAGAATGCCTCCACGGTATCATTGGGAATCGACAGCGAGAGCTTGGCGCCGTCGAACGACCGCCGCACGTTGCGCCAGTCATCGGGGCTGACCAGACGCTGGGCGCCGTAGACCAGTTCCTGGCGCCCCAGGCGCAAAAAGCCGAAGGGGTTGGCGGCATCGGAGGTCTTGAGGTCCACGAAGCCCTGCTGCAGATCGAGATGGTCGGTATCGCCCGGCCGCGGTCCGCCCTCGCGCCCATCCACCCACGCGCTGTCCGCCTGCACGAATGCCCGCACGTACTGGCCTGCGTGCAGGTCGGCGTGCAGCAGATAGCGCTGCAGATGAAAACCATCTTCATCGTTGGTGCCCGGCCCGAACGTTGGGTTGTTGAAATAATCGTACCGGTAGCGCGCCTGGCCTCCCAGCGACAGGTACACATCCCCCTGTTTGTTCAGCGGCATGTACTTGATCGGATCAAGAAAATCCCCGCCGGCTTTGGCGTCCTTCAGATAGGAATAATCCTCATCCCAGCGCTCCAGCGAGAATGCGTGCTCCCCCGCCCCGCCGCCGCCATAGTATTGCGCAAAGCAATTCCCGCTGAGCAGGATGCCGAAGAACAGCCAAGGCACAAAGGCACGAAGGCACGGAGGCACGGAGGGGAGGAAGGAGGGATGGAAACACGTTAGATTTTCCTTCGTGCCTTCGTGCCTATGTGCCTTCGTGCCTTTCTTGATTTCTTCCTTCATTTGATTCACCGCCAGAGTTAAACCTTGGGTTGCCGTTTGATGATCAGTGCGGTCATGTCGTCAAGTTGGGGGGCGCCGTTGCCGAATGAGCTGGTCGCCGCCAGCAATTCCGTCAGAATTTCCTTCGCGGGACGAAGATGGTGGGCCAGGATGACCTCCCCCACCCGTTCCTTGCAGAACTGATCGCCGCCGGCATTCTGGAATTCATAAAAGCCATCGGTCAGCAGCACCATCAGGTCCCCGTTCTCCAGCACAATTCTCTGCTCGCCCTCATCCTCCGGATCCTCCTCGACTCCCAGCGGCAGTTGAGAGGAATCCAGCCACTTCACCTGCTTGTCGCGGGCCCGGAAGTGCAGCAGCGGCGCCTGCCCGGCCGAGTGGTAGTTGACGCAGTGTCCGCGCGGATCGAGCAGGCCAAGAAAAGCCGTGACAAATCTTCCGGCCCCCAGGTCCTGGCACAATTGGCGGTTGATCTGCGCCAGCACATCATCCAATCCCGCCCGCAGTCGCACCCCGATCCGCAGCATCGAGCGCACCTGCGTCACCGACAGGGCTGGTCCCATGCCATGCCCGGTGGCGTCCGCCAGCAGGAGCACCAGCGAGGCCGGGCCGGTGGAATCTTCCTCATCCAGCGCCATCGCCACCAGATCGTAAATGTCGCCGCCGGTCTGCTCGGCCGGGAGCGAGTACGCGGCGATGTCGTATCCGGGGCACGGTGGAATATCCTTGGGCAGAACGTCCATCTGAATTTTCCGCGCCAAGGCCAGATCGCGCTCGATCTTGATGCGCTCATCGCGCAGGGTGTCGCGTTCCTTGAGGCCGCTGGCCATCTCGTTCACCGCATCGGCGAGCACGCCGAGCTCATCGCGCCGCTTCATCTTCACCGGATTGTCAAAGTGCCCGGCGGCGATCCGCTGCGTTCCTTCCACCAGCTCCTGAATCGGCTTGGCGATCCGCTGTGCCATGAATCGGCTGGCGAGCACTCCGATCAGGCAGGCGATCGCCGCGCATAACACAATTTGCCGCTGCAGGCTTCGCAATGGGAGCAGCGCCTTGTCCAGCGAGCTGGCCAGCACCAGCCGGCCGGAAGAGGCGTCGGTGGGATTGAGGCGAAAGACCTGGCCCATGTAGCGCTCTCCGGCGACGTTGAACTCCATCGCATCGGCATTGGAGGCGGTCTTGGAGCTCGATGCCATCTGGCGGTAGGTCGCCCGCAGCAGCGCATCGGCGGTGAAGGACTGCACGCCGGTGTCCGTCTGGTCGGAGGCCGCCCGTGCGGCGATGCCGCGATCCACAACGAACCAGGCCGACAGCGGGGCATCGCTCAACGTCAATCCCACTCGATCAGACACCAGTTGGCGGCGCACCCATTCATCGTTCACCCGAAAGCCCACGAAATAGGCGTGCGAGGGCAGCTCGTCGAGCTGCGTGTGCAGCGGAACACCCATCGCCAGAAACAATCCCATCGGCGTCGAGAAGTAATATCTGACCAGGCTTTCCTTGCCATTGACGATGGGATCTACCGGCCAGTGAATGGCCGCGGACGCCAGCACCTTTTCGAGCTGCGCATCTCCCGGCGCCACCGTCAGCACCACCTCCCCCGCCTGATTGACCAGCACGTGAAAGGCTGGCGCGCCATCGGGGCTGTCGAGTTCCGTCTGCACGGTGTGCCCGAAAATTTCCTGGCGAAGCTGCTCGCGGGCGGATGCATCGCCACCTTCATCGGCGGCCTGCAACTGCGACCGCGCCGCCGGCGCCTCCAGCAGCGCCCGCACGATCTTGTCGATCTGGCGATGGCGGTCCTCAAGATGCGACAAGTAACCCCCGATCGCCCGCGTGATTCGGTCATCGGTGCGGCGGGTTTCATAGCGCGTGAAGTTGAGCGTCACCACCCACGCCAGCGTTGCCGATGTCCCCACCGTGATCAACAGCATCAAGAGCAGAATCTTGGTCCCTAATCGCATAGTCCAACTCTCGCCGGCGCCGGCCGGCGTTCATCTGCCTGCCTTCGATTCCAGCAATGTCTCGGAGGGCGCAAGTTACGGATTCCCCGCGCCCGCGCCTGCCAGGTATTTCACGCCGACGCCCAGGGTGACATGCGCGGTCTGATTCGGAAGCGCCTTGAAATCCACCGATGCGCCAGGCAGGCGCGGGTGCCAGGAAACCGCCTGATATTCTCCGGGCGGAAGGTTGCTGAACACAATGCTCCTGCCCGAGCGGGCCTCGGCCACCCACGGACTGGGTGCCGCGTATACCAGCGCCACCGGCGGGAGAGACGGGTCGGCGAGTATCTCGATCAGGCCTTGCGAGCGCACGGTATAGCTGTCTTCGCCGCCGGCCGGGATGGGCTTCAGGGTGAAGTCATTTCCATCGGACACGCTGTAGAACGAGATCGCCCTGCCGGAATGGTTGACCAACACAATCCGCTCGCCCACCGCCGCCGCGTGAACCTTGGTCGAAGGGTTGCGGGTGTCAATCTCCACCCGCCGTTCGGCTGCCGCCCGCTTGGCGCCTTCCGCGCCCGCGCCCGCTGCCGCCGGCTCGAGCCACACGACAACGTCGCCCAGATTCGAATAGTCCACGTGTTCCATCTGCCCGCCGGCGGCCGCGCGCGCGGGGGAGGAGGGTGCGGCATCGTACACGGCAACGTGAACGAACGGTTCGCTTGCGCCGCTCTTGGGCTTCGCCTGCACGCGCACGCTCACCGCGGACATGCCCGGCGCCGGCCGAACGCCGCAGCCCGTCAACAATGTTGCACCCAAAATGAGCCCGATCGCGCGATGTGCTTTCATTTTCGCTTGAGCTCCAAATTGACCTTCGCCGGCTTGTCGGTTTCGACGGTGACGGCGATCGTTTTTTCAGGAAATCGCCGCCGACGCTGCCAGGTCATCAAGGTCCAATCTCCCGGCGGAACATTTTCGATCGCGTAGCGGCCATCCTTGTCGACCCGGCTCGTGTATGGTGTGGGAGAAACGAAAATCACCCCATCCATGTACCGATGAATCGAGCAGTAGAGAAATACCGGTCCCGGTTTGTCGAACGTCACGCTCTTGGATTTTCCCGGCCCATACAGCCCCAAATCGAAGCGCTTGGCGGCGGAATTCGAGAAGACGTTGTGTTCGATCTGCCGCTGCTCATCGTTCAGGAAGTCCACCGATTGTCCCACCGACACAACCAGCAGGCGCGGCTCGAACTGCGCATCCTTTTGCGAGATCGTGGCCGGCTGGGTGGCCGGGGGAATCGCCCGCTTCTCACCCGGCGAGGCGAGGTAAACCACCATCTCCGACAGCGGAACCTCACTCTCCGCCGTCACGATCCCCTCGACCCCCCCTGCCGCCGAAACAGGCTGGGTCGCCGGCGCGGCGGCGGCAGCTCGATGGATGTCCAGGCAAATCGCGGCCAGCAACACCAGACACGCACGGATCAGTGAGTGGGAATGCTTCATAGTCAAACTTTCGTCGGGCGCCTGGAACGCACTATCGCCGTCTCCAGTGCAGCCCGCGCGGGAGGAAATGGTACACCCGTGATGTGGATTGGCAATATTTCTTCAATTGAACACACAGGGCGGCCCACGCGCCTGGCCTACGGGGTTGGCGGGGCCTGGGGAGATGGGGGGAGTTCGCCGTATTCACCCTGGCTGGCGCGGTAGGAGGAGTCGATGATGGCCAGGAGGTTGAGCATGCCGGCTACGGCGGTGTAGAGGGTGCCGATCTCGGCGATGCGGGAGTGGGCGACGATGTCGGAATAGCGGGAATGAGCGAGCTGATTGGAAATCCAGGCGCTGATGACGCCAAGCGGGCCGGAGAGAACCTGGCCGATAAACCAGGGCTTTTGCAGGATGCGCTGCAGAATGGTGCCGGGGCCGCTCATATCGGGGGCGTCTACGACGCGGATGCCGGAGACAAGGATGCCCAGGAGAAACAGGGAGATGATGCTGATGCCGATGAGCCAGCTACGGCGGTGCTGGCCGATCAGGCGATAGCCGAATCCGGGAATGAGCCAGCCAGCGATGGCGACGAAGGCCGACGCGGGAGGGGTGGGGTTTCTAACCGGCACGGAGTTGGCCATGGGAGGGGGAGAGTGTAGCGGGTAGGGAGCGGAGGGCAAGGTGGTGGTCCATTGTCCGTTGCAAAGGACGCTCGGCACTTGCCTGCAACGGACAACGGACAACGGACAAACTTCGATACAAACCGGTGCTTCACCCGGGGACCGGGATGGGAGTAGCATGAAGGAATGAGTTGCGTGATTCGGGTTTTGATGGAGGAGCGGATCGGTCGGATCAATCCGTTTTTGCACGGGCATTTTTGCGAGCACCTGGGGTCGTGCATCGACCAGGGGATTTATGTGGGTGAGGATTCGGCGATCCCGAATACGGCGGGGATTCGCGACGATGTGCTGGAAGCTCTGAAGCGGCTGCGGCCGCCGATTCTGCGCTGGCCGGGCGGGTGTTTCGCGGATGATTATCATTGGCGGGATGGGGTGGGGCCAAAGCAGCATCGGCCGCGGACGGTGAACCTGTGGTGGGGACATTCGGTCGAGTGCAACAAGTTCGGCACGCACGAGTTTCTCAACCTGTGCCGGATGATCGGGGCCGAGCCGTATCTGGCCGGGAACATTGGCACAGGCTCGCCGCGGGAGATGCGCGACTGGGTGGAATATTGCAATTTTGCGGGGAACTCGACGCTGGCGGCGCTGCGGGCGGGGAACGGGTCGCCGCTTCCGTTTGATGTGAAATACTGGGGCGTGGGCAACGAGGCGTGGGGATGCGGGGGGAATTTCTGCCCGGAGGATTACGCGCGGGAGTACAAGCGCGTCGCCACCTATCTGCCGGATTTTGCCAAGTGTCCGCTATATCTGATCGCGGTAGGCCCAGATGGAAATCGGCCGGACTGGACGCGGCGGTTTTTTGAAAAGCTTGCCGGGGCAGATAGGCGCTGGAACGTGCGCCTGCACGGGCTGGCGGCGCACTATTACTGCGGGACGGCCGGCCGGAGCACGGTATACACCGTGGAGCAGTGGTATGAGCTTCTAGCCCGGGCGAGTGCTATTGAGCAACTCATCATTGAGCAGCGGCGGGTGATGGATGAATTCGATCCGCAGCGCAAGGTGGGGCTGCTGGTGGATGAGTGGGGAACGTGGCACGTGGCCGATGGGCCGATGCTCTGGCAGCAGAACACGATGCGCGATGCCCTGGTGGCGGCGATCACACTGGACACGTTTCACCGGCACGCGGAGAAGGTGGCGATGGCGAACATCGCGCAGGTGGTGAATGTGCTGCAGGCAATGATATTGACGCGAGAGGATCGGATGGTGCTGACGCCGACGTATCACGTCTTTGAGATGTATCGGCCGCACCAGGGAGGGGAGGCGGTGCGGATGGTGGTGGAGGGAGAGGAGATCGACGTAGTTGCGCCGGCCGGAGGGGCGCAGACGCCTCCAACGCTGGCGCGGTTGTCAGGGTCGGCTTCGGTAGCAGGAGACAGGATCACGCTGTCGGCAGCGCACACGCACGCAAGCGAGCCGCTGGAGGCGGAGATTATTTTCGATGGCGCGGCCTTCACGGAACTGGGCGTGACAGAGCTGTCGCACAAGTATATTCACGCCCATAACACCCTCGAGCTGCCGAACATGGTGCGGCCGCGGACCAGTCAATTGGCGCTGAGCGGGGGATCGTTGCGCTACATATTTCCGCCGGCGTCGGTGACGGTGTTTGACGTGCGGTTGAGGTAAGGGAATTGCGCAATGCCACATGGCAGAGACGACTCTGTTGTCATTCTGAGGTAATCCGAAGAATCTGCGTGCATCACCATTCGGGGCCAGATCCTTCGGAGTACCTCAGGATGACAATTGCCTGGTGACCACAATTGTTTGAACGGATAGACGCGTCAGTCTACTTCTTCACCTTTTCCCGCGCTTGTTTGATCGCTTCGGTTTCGTCCAGATTGTTGGTGCCGTGTTTGGTGAGGGCGTCGTACGCGGCCTGCACGCGGGCCGAGGCGCGGGGGACAAGGTCCATGTATTTTTCGTTTACCTGCTTCATCGCATCCTGCATTCCCTGGTTGATGGCGGCCTTGGCGTCGGGGCCGGTGGATTTCAGAGTCTTTCCGATCAGCGGCGCCGCGATCTGGTGGACAATCTTGTCGGCGGGTTTGTAATCCTCCTCGCTGATGGTCTTGTGGCCATCCTCGTGCGCCCGCAGCTTCTTGCTGACCCCTTTGGGCAGCCATTCCACAATATCCAGCCCCAGGGTGACGCTGATGGAATCGACTTTCAGCTCGGCCTCCCACTCATCGCCGCGGCGCCGCTGGCTGACGACGGTGACGCCAAGTTGAACCCCGCAACTGAAGTTGTCGCTGGTGATGGCGGCCTCATCGCCCTTCAGTTCCGGCATGCCGGCAGGCCGCTCACCCGGCTCGAAGTAGGCGACTTCGGCGTGGACCGGCTTTTTGTCGATCTTCACCGCCGGCTCGGCCAGCGCCGCGGCGGCGAGCAGGATCGGCAGAAGGAAGATGACGCGGGCAGTGGGCCGTTGCATGGCTCTCCTGGTGATATGCGATCAGTGGACGCCCAGGCGTTTGGCGTAGAGCTTTTTCAGCAGCCACATTTCGCCCTGGTGTTGGGCTTCATCGTGCAGGCCATGCAGGATGGCGTAGCGGAGGGTGCGATTGCGGCCTGGGTCGATAACTTTTGCGAGCTGTTCATCCGAGAGATTCTGCACGGCGGCGGCGAGACGTTCGAGCTGCTCGCGCAGCCTGGCGGCAACATCCGCGACGGCCGGCCAGTCGGTGATGGTGGCGGGCTGGCTTTTCCAACTGAACTTGTCGAACCAGCCCTCGGGAAAGGCCGGGGCGCGCCCTTCGGCGCTGGAAAGGCCGAGGTGCTCATTGACGATCAATGCGTGGCCGGCGTGCCAGAGCATCGAGTTGTTCAACCCCGGAGGCGAGAACCGCGCCTCCTCCTCGCCAAGCCCATCGAGCATGCGCAGCGTCTTGCCGCGAACTTCCTTGATCAGCAGCAGCAGAGATTCATCGGCCATGGTTTTTCTCCTTGAACGGGCATTGGAGCGATTGGGGGCACGAAGATCAATCGGAATGCCATCTCGTAGCACGGGTTTTCCTGAACCCGTGCGTCCGCGGTGCGCCGCGGACTTCCTGGGCAGCGCGACCTCGTACACGGGTTCAGGAAAACCCGTGCTACAGGAATGCGCACGGCGAAGACAGTAGTGACTAATTCGGAGGAGCTGATTACTCTACCGCGCATGGCCAAAGACTTTTTGCAATCGGATCTGCCGTTCCCGGTGCGCCGGGGAAAAGTGCGGGATGTGTATGACCTGGGTGATGCGCTGCTGATCATCGCCACCGATCGCATCAGCGCGTTTGACTGCATCATGCCCAACGGCATTCCCGACAAGGGCAAGATATTGACGGCACTGTCGCTGTTCTGGTTCCAGCGCTTCGCCGGCCGCTTCGAGCACCACCTGCTGGCGGCGGACGTCAAAGATTATCCGGCCGATTTGCAGAAATACGCCGATCAACTCACCGGGCGCTCGATGTGGGTGACCAAGGCGCAAGTGGTGCCGATCGAATGCGTGGCCCGCGGATATCTGGCCGGTTCAGGATGGAAGGAATACCAGAAATCGCAGACCGTCTGCGGGATCAAGCTGCCGGCGGGGCTGAAGCAGTGCGACCGGCTTCCGCAGCCGATTTTCACGCCGGCCACCAAGGAGGAATCAGGGCACGACATCAACATCCCGTTCGAGGAGATGCTGAAGCGGCTGGGCGAAAAGGTGGCCGGCGAGTTGAAGAAACGCACGCTGGATCTGTATGGCTCGGCGGCGGAATATGCCCTGTCGCGGGGGATCATCATCGCGGACACGAAATTTGAATTTGGCGAATTGCCGGACGGGAAGCTGATCCTGATCGATGAGGTGCTGACGCCCGATTCCTCGCGGTTCTGGCCGGCCGATCAGTATCAACCCGGCCGGGACCAGCCGAGTTTCGACAAGCAGTTCGTACGGAACTATCTGGAGACGCTGGACTGGAACAAGCTGCCGCCGGCGCCGCCGCTGCCGCCGGAAGTGGTAGCCGGAACGCGGCAGCGTTATCTTGAGGCGTATCACCAGCTCACCGGGAAGCTGCTGAAGCTGGATTGAATCCGGCAATTTCACGGGAGAACGATCATGTCATTAGCCTGGCGCGGGGTTCTGGCGTTGAGCATCGTGGCGCTGCTGTCGCTCGGTTCCTGCCTGCCGGTGCCGCTGGGCGATCCGGCCACCAGCAAAGTAGACCCGGCACTGCGGGGGTACTGGCTGAACCAGGAACGCGGAGAGTCCATGCTGGCGCTCATCGCGCCGTTTGACGAGCGGACCTACGTGATTGATTCCGTTTCAAATGACAAAGCCGGCCATCTGATTTGCAAGGCTTGGCGTACCGAAATCAAGGGAAAAGTATTCCTGACGCTGCAATCGATCAGTAACTTGGCCGATCCCAACGAGAAGGCGGAGTATCCTACGTTCCGTCTCGACCTGAAAGACAACCAGCTGGAAGCGACGATGCTGAAGCGGGAGTTCAAAGGTTTCAAAGACGTGCAGGACGCGGCATCGCTGGCGAAGGTAGTGTCCGAGCACGTGAACGACCCGGAGATGTACGATGACGTCCTGACCTTCCAGAAGCTGGACCCAAAGAAGAGCGCTGACAGGAGTACCATCGACTCTTTCATGACGCAGCGACCGTCCTCGTCAAAGCAACCGGCGACGAAAAACGCGGATTGAGATCGGGCTGGGGAAGGCGGATGATTGCCTTTTCGGTTCTACCGGATTTCGCTCGGACATCATCTCTTCAAGTAAATGATCAGATCAAATTCCCGCAGCGCGGTATCGAGACCGCGCGGAGTGATCTCCTGCAGGCCGGCGGCTTGTTCAGTGCAATAAGCGACCGGAGCGTACGACTTCTCCAGGAGCGGCTGGATCTGCTGGAAGAGCCAGAAATCCGAGTGCTCAAAAACCGGGGTAAACCCACCATACGAGACGATGATCGCATCCGGCTTGTGCGAGCTCACTGCGCGAAATACTTCCTCCTGCCGCTGGCGGCTGGTCTGGTAGCCGCCGAAGAGGGGATTGGAAATCACATAACGCGAGACGGCCGTCGCATGGCTGTAGTGATAGAGCTCCGGCTCGGAACCGAGGATGTACAGCGTCTTGACATCGTGCGCTTTCAGCCAGTCGCCGATGGTCACGGCGTTGACGAAGCGGATGGATTGCCAGTAGCGCTCCTTGCTCTGCTGCTCGATGGTTTTGCTGAAAAGCCACGGCTGCGCCAATATCCAGGCGGCCACAACCAGCAATACGCCGGCCGGTTGATAACGAGGCCCAGCTCGCAGCGCCAAAGCACATCCCAGGCACAGTGGCGGCAGCGCCTGGATGAAATAATGCCCGCGATAATATCCGCCGACGCTGATGCCCATCGCCGCCGCCAGCAGCCAGCCACCGATGAACCACGCCGCCCAGCCGGTGCGCCGCCAGGTGATGGCGGCGGCGATCAGCCAGATCATCGCGGCCACCCAGACGATCATGTCCATCGGCTGCAACGTGGAGAGGGCGCGGCGGATTTCGCTGAGGCCGGTGGCCTCGAAACTTTGTCCCCGGTATTCCAGATTGTGCCACAGCACGCAGTCGAGAAATTGCGGCAGCGCGCCGGCGGCGGCGTACCACGCCAGACAGATGCCGAAAGGAATGGCGGCACACATTCCAAAGAGGGCGAGATTCCGCAGCCGCACCTTCCACTCTGTCCCGATGAACAGCAGCAATATCCCGATTTGCAGCCCCTGGAATACCGCAGTCTGCTTGATGAATATTCCAAAGCCAAACAACAGCCCGATCAGCGCGCAGCGCCACGCCGCCGGCCTCTCCCGCGCATCCCACAGCAGCAGCATTGCTGCGCAGATTGGCAGGATCATGAACGCTTCGGTATTGGCCGCGAAGGACTGATACAGCGGCATGAACAGCGACAGATAAAAGAGCCCCGCCGCCCATAGTCCGGCGGAGGGACCACCGATTCGCTTGCCGAGCAGATAAAGCAGCCATCCGACGGCGAGATAATTCAGCAGCAGCCCGACGTGTACGGCAACGAAACCGCTGCCGAGCGTCAGAAATATCCCGGCATAAATCAGGAAAATCCCCGGCGGCTTTTGCAGAAAGGTGTCGCGATAAGGCAGCCGCCCACCCAGCAGCAAGTCAGCCGCGTGGGCGTATTCCCCTTCATCGCGCTCAAACGGAACTTTCAGCGACGGGGAAATGAGGATGGAGAAAACCACGCTGAAAACAGCGAACAGCAGCCATGGTCGGCGAGTAACGGAGACCCACTTGGATTGACCGTGGATAGCGATCTCCATGATTGCAGCGTAAGGATTACGGGTGGGAATTCAATAATCTGCGGGAGCCGAGCCGACGCAGGCTCAAATATCAAAAAGTTCGGACACGGCGGCAGAGAAGCCGGGCAGCACTTCTCCCCCCGAAAGCGTCTGCTCGGTCGCCAGATGTGCAACATTCTCCGGCGAAGTGTAGACATCCACCGAGCGCGTCTTGAGATCGACGTACCAAACCAGCCGCGTGCCCGCCGTGAAATATTCCTGCAGCTTCTTCTGCATCTCCTGGCGCGTGTTGCTTTCCGAAAGCACTTCCACCGCCAGATCAGGAGCGAGATGAGGGATCGGCACGCCCGGCGATTTTCGACCAGGCAAACGGTCGAAGCTCACAAACGCAACATCAGGAATGCGGACGCGATTGGGCATGATCCGCATCATGCCGGCCTCGCCGGTCAGGATGCCGAGCTTACGGGGGGCGACGAATGCCATCAGTAAATGCGCAATCCGAAGCGCAACAGCCGATTCCTCATATCCCATCACCTTCTCCACCAAAGTGCCGTCAATCAGTTCGCAGAGACGATCTTCATGGTCATCAAGCCTCAGCACGTCCGCCTCTGTAGCGGTTCCCGGGGGTGGATCAATGAGAATGCGGTCCAATGGGACGTTCCCCAACGCATCCCACAACTCCGCAGCGGTGGCATAATGAGAAAGAACGACCGGATTTGAGGCCAGGACTGTCATCGCTTTGGATTATAACACATTGGCGGCCTACTCGCTGGAAGCACCCATCCAATAAAAAACCCCGATGTGCTTGCACACCGGGGTCTTCGTGTCGTTCAAGATCTGATGTCAATCCAGATTCATGCTCATTAAAAACTGACCGTTGCTCGGGACCTTTTCCAGGCGGCCCTTGAGCAATTCCACCGCTTCCACCGGATTCATATCCGACAGAACGCGGCGGAGGCGGTAGGTGAGCTCCAGCTCCTTGGGATCGAGCAGCAATTCCTCGCGGCGGGTGCCGGAGGCGTTGATGTCGATGGCCGGGTAGACGCGGCGATCCACCAGCCGGCGGTCCAGGTGCAATTCGGCGTTGCCGGTGCCCTTGAATTCTTCAAAGATGACTTCGTCCATCTTCGAGCCGGTGTCGATCAGCGCGGTGGCTAGGATCGTCAGCGATCCACCTTCCTCGATGTTACGGGCGGCGCCGAAGAAGCGCTTGGGCTTCTGCAGGGCGTTGGCGTCCACGCCGCCGCTCAGAATCTTGCCGGAGTGCGGCACTTCGGTGTTGTAGGCGCGGGCCAGGCGGGTGATCGAGTCGAGCAGGACGACGACGTCCTTGCCGAACTCGACATAGCGCTTGGCCTTTTCGATCACCATCTCGGCCACCTGCACGTGGCGGCTGGCCGGCTCGTCGAAGGTCGAAGAGACGACCTCCGCCTTGGTGTTGCGCTCCATGTCGGTGACTTCTTCCGGACGCTCGTCGATCAACAGGACGATCAGCACCGCATCGGGGTGGTTCTTGCTGATCGAGTTCGCGATCTTCTGCAGCAGCACCGTCTTGCCGGTGCGCGGCGGGGCGACGATCAGCATGCGCTGGCCTTTGCCGATCGGCGTCACCAGGTCCACGATCCGCATGGCCAGTTCCTTCGGATCGGTCTCCAGGATCAGCCGGCTGTTGGGATGCAGCGGCGTGAGGTCCTCGAAGTTGCTGGTCTCGGTGATCTTCTCGGGGTCTTCGCCGTTGATCGCCTCAACCCGCAGCAGCGCGAAATAGCGCTCCGATTCCTTGGGCGGGCGAATCTGGCCTTGCACCACGTGCCCGTTGCGCAAACCAAAGCGCCGGATCTGGCTGGGCGAGATGTAAATGTCATCGGGACAGGGCAGATAGTTGTATTCCGGGCTGCGGAGAAATCCGAAGCCGTCGGGAAGGATTTCCAGAACGCCCTCGCCGTACATCAGGCCGTTCTGGCGGATGCGGGTGCGCAGGATCTGAAAAATCAGGTCCTGCTTCTTCATCCCGACGTAGTCCTGGATGCCCTCTTCCTTCGCGATCTCGTGCAACTTGTGCACGTCCATCTGCTGAAGGTCCTTGATAAAAAGTTTCCCGCCCTTCACCTGCTCGTACTTGGCATTGGTTTCGGCGTCGAAGCTCGCGACGTCGTCGGAGCTGGTGGCCGTATTGTTCTGGGGGGGAGCCGGTTGCGCTGTTTCGACAGCGGTCGTGGCCGTTTCTTCGGTATGCTGCGTCGCTTCGGTCTCGTCTTGAGGGGACCGGCGCGCTTTCGGAGTGGACTTCGCCATATGGCTAGGCCTCCAATGGGAAAAAGGTGTGAAAAAAGCTCGGAAATTATCGAAGCAGCCTGCGCCCCCGCCGCGTTTTCAAGCGGTCATGGGACGTGCCGTAAGTCGCCCTTCGGGGCGGCTCACCTTGCCCCGCCTTTGGGAAGCGGAGCACATATCGTCATAGGGAAAGAATGATACTTCTACTACTTTCGGCCGGTGCCGAAGGTTCGCATCAACCCGGGATATCTCTCAGAATCACCTCGATCGTGCCAGAATTCGGGGAAGTAAGTCTCGGACTTGGCTGCAGACATCGTCCGCTTCGGCGGTGTTTCGAATGACATCTTGTGATAAATCGCGCTTCTTTGCAAGGGGCAATTGTAATTTTTCTCGCCGTGCCCATTCTTCGGGGTTCCAGCCCCTGCTTTTGGCCACCCGCTCATACCGCACGTCATCGGGGGCATCCACAAAAACCAGCGCATCGCACTGCCGGTCCAGCCCAACTTCCACCAGCAGCGGCGTATCCCACACAAATGCCAGTACCCTGCTATCCTTGGCCGCCTGTTGCATCAAGTCAATCCTGGCCTGGTTGACCAGTGGGTGCAACATGCGCTCCAGCCGCTCCCGGTCGGCAGGATCGGCAAAAACCCTGACGGCGATTTTGCCACGATCAACCTCGCCATTCGGCTGGAATACCCCATCCCCCCACCATTGGCGAAGAATCTGCCTTACCTCGGGGCGGCGATAGGCCTGTCGCACCTGCTCGTCGGAACTGATCACCATGCAACCCAGTTCGCCGAATACAGAGGCCACAAAGCTCTTGCCGCTGCCGATGCCGCCGACGATTCCAATGATCGGTTTGCCCGCGAACATGATCCATCTCTTCTAGCGGTTCTGCGGCCAATCGGGAAGTCTTGGGCGGTTTTGGTAGTGGGTCAGTTTGGGTGCCACAGGTCGGCGTACTCGCCTCGTTGTTCCACACATCTTTCAAACCGGCCTTGGCGCTATCGAAAACGCGGTTT
>DAIOHQ010000025.1:0-29722 GCA_036744635.1 Tepidisphaeraceae bacterium
GCGCGGGAGAGACTCATACGGACGGGGGACCGGCTCATGCGGACGGGGGAACGGTTCATACGGACGGGGGAACGGTTTATACGGACGGGGGGAATGGCTCACAGGCGGGTGGCGACTGCGGACGGGGGAAGCGGCGGGACAGTCAGCCGCCGGCCGGCGGCCGGCGGTGAATTTCTTACTGCCGACTGCCCACCGCAGATGCATTGGCCGACGGTACCCCGGCGGAGTTGCCCACCGCAGGTGTTCAGTAGGGGAAGGATTCATCCAGCGGGGTGGTGGCGAGCTGGTGGAGGAAGTCGCCGAGGCGCTCGCTGAGGAGGTCGGCGAGCTGGCGGCCTTTTTCGGCGCTGGCCTGGGCGGGGTTGCCGATGCCGGTGTCGGCGGTGGCCAGGTGCCAGGGGCGGGTGATGGAGATCCACTTTTTGTTGATGGCCTCGAAGCGGGTGGGACGCTGGGCGCCGGGGCCGGCCTGGGCCATTTTCACGCGCTCGGGGAAGTAGGCCAGGCCGAGGCTGGTTTCCATCTCATCGGCGTGTTCGCCCATGTCAGCGAAGAGGGTCCCGGAGACGTCGGGGAACATCTTGAACCAGTCGCAGACGCAGAGGAACATTTTGGTCTTGTGGTAGAGCTCGCGGATGAGCGGCTTGAGCTCGTTGCCGCCGTGGCCATTGAGCAGGACGAGCTTGGCCACGCCCTGGCGCTCCAGGGAATCGACGATGTCGGCGATGATCTTGAGCAGCGTGGTGGGACAGAGATTGATGGCCAGGGCCCCCTTGATCTGCAGGTAGTTGGTGTTGACGCCGAAGGGAATGGCGGGGAGGAGAAGAACTTTACCCCCTTTGTCATAGGCGCGGCCGCAGGCGCGGCGGGCGATGACATCATTTTGGAAATTGTCGGTGCCGTAGGGCATGTGGAAGTTGTGGGGTTCGGTGGCGCCGAAGGGGAGGACGGCGACTTCCCACTGCTGGGAGCGGATGAACTGGTGGGTCTGGTCGGCGAGGATGAAGTCCCCTCCGACCCCTCCGCCGGCGGGGGGAGGGGTCGGAGGGGGATTGGATATTGCGTTATCAGATGGACTCATGGGAAGCTCCGGTTGGCGCACGGATAGGCGCGGGATGGAAATTATGGCCAGGGGCATCGGGGGTGCAAGGCGGCCGCGCGGGCTGGCGGCGTGGCTGGTGTGGCGGACCTACTACCTGATGCAGATGCCGCGCTGGAACCGCCGGCTGCGGATCATGGCGGACTGGCTGGTGGCCCTGCTGTTCCGCAACGACATCGTGAAGCTGGACACTGGCGGCGGAGAAAAGCAGCGGGAGAAGCCGGCAGCGCAGCAGCGCCAGAGCATCGAGTTGGTGGAGTGATGCGGGGGATAAACCGGTGGCGGCGTCAAAGGATCGCGCGATCTTTATTTATTGTTTCTACTCAAGTTGAAATACAAAAATCAGATGGCTAGAGTCCGCGCAGTTTTGGTCACGGATTTCGTCCATTGAGTCATCTTCGATGACTTCTGTAGCATGGCAAGCCAGCGATGTCGCAGATTTTTCATCCCGCGATGAACACGCTCGCCAAGGCGAGCATTTTTGGCGCGCTGTTTATCCTGGCAGCGCTGGCGTTTCTGGCGTACGGGGTGCAGACCTCCAGCTATCTCACCCACGAAGGGGTGATCCGCGAGCAGCCGGTGCCGTTCAGCCACGAGCACCACGTGCGCGGGTTGGGGCTGGACTGCCGCTTCTGCCACACATCTGTGGAAGATTCACCGTTCGCGGGACTGCCGGCGACGCAGGTGTGCATGAGCTGCCATTCGCAGATCTGGACCAACGCTGAGATTCTGCAGCCGGTGCGGGATTCGTGGCGCGACAACCGGCCCATCGCCTGGACGCGGGTGCATTCGCTGCCCGACTTCGTCTACTTCAACCACAGCATTCACCTTGCCAAGGGCGTCGGCTGCACGACGTGCCATGGGAAGATCGACCGGATGCCGCTGACCTCGCAGGCCGCGAGCTTGCAGATGGAATGGTGTTTGAACTGCCACCGCGAACCGGAGCAGTATCTGCGGCCAAGGGACCAGGTGTTCAGCATCGACTGGCGGCCGCCGCAGGACCAGCTTGGACTGGGGCGGAAGCTGGTGGAGAAGTACGGGGTACACAAGGAGCAGTTGACGAACTGCTCGGTCTGTCACCGGTGAAGGCATGAACGACGAGCAGAATCGCATCGCGGAAGGCCAGGATGAAGCGGGCGCGGGCGCGCCTTCTATCTGGCGGAGCCTGGAGGAACTGGAGGGTTCGCCGCGGCTGCGGGAATTGCTGGAGCGGGAGTTTCCGGAAGGCGCGAGCGAGTGGGCGGATGGGTCAGAAGGGGAAGACGGGGTGAGCCGGCGGAATTTCATGATGGTGATGGGGGCATCGCTGGCGCTGATGGGATTGCAGGCGTGTACGAAGATGCCGGATGAGAAGATCGTGCCGTACGTACATCCGCCGGAGGGGATCACGCCGGGGGTGCCGCTGTATTTCGCATCGACGATGCCGTTTCGCGGGTATGCGCGGGGCGTGCTGGCCAAGAGCCACATGGGCCGGCCGGTGAACGTGCAGGGGAACCCGGATCATCCCGATGCCCTGGGAGCGAGCGATATTTTCATGCAGGCATCGGTGCTGACGCTGTATGACCCGGACCGCTCGCAGGTGCTGACGCGGGTCAATTCAGTGAGCACGTGGGATGCGTTTGTCGACACCATGAGCGGCGAGATCGAGAAATGGACGGAGAGTAAAGGCGCGGGGGTGCGCATTTTGACCGAGACGATCACCTCGCCGTCGCTGGCGGGGATGATCAGGCAATTTCTGGCGAAATATCCGCAGGCGAAATGGCATACCTTCGAGCCGGTGAACCGGGCGAATGAGCGCGGCGGGGCGCTGGCGGCGTTCGGGGAGGATGCGCAGGCGGTGTACCACTTCGACAAGGCGGACGTGATCGTGGCGCTGGATGCGAACTTCTTGTTTGGCGAGCCGGGGAGCCTGCGCTATGCCCGGCAGTTCAGTGATCGCCGTCGCGTGCGCAAGGGGCGGGCGGAGATGAACCGGCTGTACGCGGTGGAGAGCACGCCGACGATTACCGGCGCGGTGGCGGACCACCGGCTGGTGCTCAAGCCGAGTGAGATCGCCAAATTTGCACGCGAGCTGGGGCGGCAGGTGGGGGCGGACGTGGGAACCGAGCGGGGTGGGACAATGCCGCAGGCGTACGATGGGTGGATCGCGGGGCTGGTGCGCGACCTGGAAGGGCATCGCAGCAGCAGCCTGGTGATCGCCGGACGCGAGCAGCCGGCCGAGGTGCATGCGGTGGCGCATGCGATCAACCGGCAACTGGGGAATGTCGGCAGCACGGTCACCTACGTCGAGCCGATCGAGGCCAATGCGGTGGATCAGTACCAGTCTCTGCGCGAGCTGGCGGGCGAGTTGGAGGCGGGGGCGGTGGACACGCTGTTCGTGCTGGACAGCAACGTGGTCTATGACGCGCCGGCGGATTTGGGACTGCACGCGGAGTTGCCGCGGAACCCGCTGAACAAGGCCCGGCTGCGCGTACACATGGGGATGTACGATGATGAGACGTCGTTCTATTGCCACTGGCACATCCCGCAGTCGCACTATCTGGAATCGTGGGGAGATGCGCGTGCGTTCGATGGGACAACATCGGTGACGCAGCCGCTGATCGCGCCGTTGTATCAGACGCGCAGCCCGCATGAGCTCTTGGCGCTGCTGTTGGGGAAGCGCGACCGCTCGAATCTGGAGCTGGTGCGCGAGCACTGGCAGAAGGCGATTGGCGGAGCGGATTTCGAGCGGGTGTGGCTGACGGCGCTGGAGAAGGGAGTGATCGAAGGAACAGCGCTGGTGGCGAAAAACGTGACGTTAAAGGGGGCCAACGAGGCGGCGGCCACGACGCAGCCGGCGGGCGCGGGATCGGGCGCGGGCGCGGCGGGAAATATCGAGCTGATCATTCGGCCGGATACGAGCGTGCTGGATGGGCGGTGGGCCAACAATGCCTGGCTGCAGGAGTTGCCCAAGCAGATCACGAGGCTAACCTGGGAGAATGCGGCGCTGCTTAGCCCCAAGACAGCGGGGAAGCTGGGGTTGCGGATAAATAATCCGATCGAGCGCGAGCCGTCGCAGGTGGTGGAAATCGCCAGCGGCGGGCGCAGCGTCAAGGCGGCGGTCTGGATCGTGCCGGGGCACGCCGAAGATTGCGTGACGCTGCACCTGGGGTATGGCCGGCGCCGGGCTGGGCGGGTGGGAAGCGGGATCGGGGTGAACGCATACACGCTGCAGAGCAGCGACAGCCCATGGTGGGTTCCGCAGGTGACGGTGCGGCTGAGCAGCGAAGAGCGCGAGCTGGCCTGCACACAGCACCATCAGGTGATGAGCGAGCAGATGAAGAACCGGGAGCTGGTGCGCAGCCTGTCGCAGCAGCAGCTCGCGGCCGGCGATTACAGCGCGGTACACCCGGAGCAGAAAAGGATTTCGCTGCCGCAATACGTTGGCGAACACTATCCGCAGTTCGAGGAGGGATCGCTCTATCCCGGGTGGGAGTACAAGAACTTGAAATGGGGGATGGCGATCGACATGACCGCCTGCATCGGGTGCAATGCGTGCGTGACCGCGTGTCAGTCGGAGAACAACATTCCCGTGGTCGGCCGTGAGCAGGTGATCCGCGGGCGGGAGATGCACTGGCTGCGGATCGACACCTACCACGGCGGCGGGGCCGACAATCCGGAGACCTATTTTCAGCCGATTCCGTGCATGCACTGCGAGAACGCGCCGTGCGAATTGGTCTGTCCTGTCGGGGCGACGACGCACAGCGACGAGGGCATCAACGAGATGACCTACAACCGCTGCGTGGGCACGCGCTATTGCTCGAACAACTGCCCGTACAAGGTGCGGCGGTTCAACTATCTGCAGTACAACGATGAGACCTCGCCGGTGTTGAAGATGCTGCGGAATCCGGACGTCACGGTGCGCAGCCGGGGGGTGATGGAGAAGTGTACCTACTGCATTCAGCGGATCGACCTGGGGCGGATCGAGATGAAGAAGCACGTCGCGAAGATGGCGGAGGCCAGGGACGATGAGGAACGAGGGGCGCTGCAGCGGCAGGCGGAGCAGGCGATCCGGTCGATTGAGACGGCCTGCCAGCAGGCGTGCCCGACGCAGGCGATTGTGTTTGGGGATCTGAACCGCGCGGACATGGCGGTGACGATGATGCAGAACGATCCGCTGAATTATCGGCTGCTGGAGGAATTGAACACAAAGCCGCGCACCAGCTATTTGGCGCGGGTGTGGAACCGGAATCCGGAGATGCCGGGCGAGGGTCGCGCGAGCGTGGGCGGCATGGAGGTGCCGGGAACTGTGGCCGGACTCGGGCGGATGAGTAGATCCACCACTCCTCCAGTCACGGCAGACAGGAATGTCCGCCCCACCACATTGAGTACATCCACCCCGCAGTCCGAGAGGGGGGACGCATGAGCGTAGGACCACTGCCCAACTCAAACACCGCCTCCATCGGCTCGCCGGTGCTGGGGCCGGGGCACACCTATGCCTCGGTGACCGACAAGATCAGCGCCATCGTGCTGCGGCGGCCGACGGGCAAGGGATGGTGGCTGGGCATCGCCTTCACCGGGATGCTCGTGGTGATGCTGACGTTTTCGATATTTCACCTGTTTGCCGTCGGCATTGGTATATGGGGCGTGAACATGCCGGTGGCGTGGGGATTTGCCATTGTCAATTTCGTCTGGTGGATCGGCATTGGCCACGCCGGAACGTTTATCTCGGCGATTCTGCTGCTGGTGCGGCAGGACTGGCGGACGTCGATCAACCGTTTCGCCGAGGCGATGACGCTGTTCGCGGTGGCATGCGCGGGCATGTTTCCGTTGCTGCACCTTGGCCGGCCATGGGTGTTTTACTGGCTGTTTCCGTATCCGAACGTGATGCGGCTTTGGCCACAGTTCCGCAGCCCGCTGGTGTGGGATGTGTTTGCGGTGTCGACGTATGGGACGATCTCGCTGCTGTTCTGGTACGTCGGGTTGATTCCCGACCTGGCGACGCTGCGCGACAGATCGCAGCACCGCATCGGGCGCATCGCGTATGGGATTTTGTCGATGGGTTGGCGGGGATCGGCGCGGCACTGGCACCGCTACGAGATTTCCTACCTGCTATTGGCGGGGCTGGCGACGCCGCTGGTGATTTCGGTACACAGCGTGGTGGGCATGGATTTCGCCGGGAGCATTGTGCCCGGCTGGCATTCGACGATCTTCCCCCCCTACTTCGTGGCCGGGGCGATCTTCAGCGGCTTTGCCATGGTGGTGATGCTGCTGATCCCGATTCGCGCGATCTACGGGTTGCAGGATTTCATCACCATGCGGCACTTGGAGAACTGCGCCAAGCTGATGCTGCTGACCGGATTGATCGTCGCATACGGGTACGGTATCGAGATTTTTTTGAGCTGGTACAGCGGCAATCCGTTTGAGATGTACATGGCCGAGAACCGGATGATGGGGCCGTATTGGAAGGCGTTCTGGGCGCTGATTTTCTGCAACGTGCTGACGCCGCAATTGCTTTGGTTCAAGGGCGTGCGGCGGAGCGTTCCCGTGCTGTTCATCGTGGCGACGATCGTGCAGGTGGGGATGTGGCTGGAGCGGTACGTGATCGTTATCACCAGCCTGCACCGGGATTTTGATCCCAGTTCGTGGGGAATTTATATTCCGACCGTGTGGGATTGGTCCACGTATATCGGCACGATCGGGTTCTTTATTTTCTGCTTCTTCCTGTTCATCCGGTTCCTGCCGATGATTTCGATTTTTGAGATGCGCGAGCTGGTGCATGAGACGAGCCCGGGACACGCCGAGGCGCACGAGCACACGGAGAAGCCCTAGAGACAACGCCATGGAAGCGACGAGCAATATCTACGGCCTGATGGCGGAATTCGGCAGCCCGCAGGATCTGTTGGTGGCGACGCGGAAGACACGCGATGAGGGATATCTGCGCATCGACGCCTTCTCGCCGTTTCCGGTGGAAGGGCTGACCGAGGCGCTGCGCGACCGGCACACGCACGTGCCGCTGATCGTGCTGATCGGAGGAATCGCCGGCGGCCTGGGTGGGTTCTTCATGCAGTGGTACGCCAACGTGGTGAGCTATCCGTGGAACATCGGCGGGCGGCCGCCGAACAGTTGGCCGGCCTGGATTCCGATCACGTTTGAAATGACGATTCTGTTCGCCGGATTCGCTGCGGTGCTGGGGATGCTGGGACTCAATGGCCTGCCGCAGCCGTATCACCCGGTGTTCAACGTGCCGAATTTTCAGCTCGCCAGCCGCGACCGGTTTTTCCTGCTGGTGATGGCGATCGATCCCAAGTTCGATCTGGTGGGGACACGGACCTTTCTGGAACAATTCAAGCCGCTGAGCATTGCGGAGGTGGCGCCATGAGAGCACGTCGCCTTCTTCGCGGCGCGGGTTTCCAACCCGTGCATGGCTGGGCACGGGTTGGAAACCCGTGCTACGTCGGCGCGGCCATCCTGCTGCTTCTGGCATTCTCCGGCTGCCGCAAGCCGGACATGGCGCAGCAGGCGAAGGTCGATCCGGAAGAGCCGACGGGGTTCTTTCAGGATGGGACGTCGGCTCGGCCGGTCGTCGATGGGACAGTCGCCCGCGGGCAACTTCGGGTGGACGATGCAATGTTCAGGGGAATGGCGAACGGCAAGCCGGTGGACAAATTTCCGATGGCGGTGACGAAGGACATGTTGGTGCGCGGCCAGGAGCGCTACACGATTTTCTGCGCTGCCTGCCATGGGGCGCTGGGTGATGGTGAGGGGATGATCGTGCAGCGCGGGATGATTCATCCGCCCAGCTATCACACCGAGCGGCTGCGGACGGCGCCGGTGGGACATTTTTATGACGTGATCGACAATGGTTTTGGGGCGATGTATCCCTACAACGACCGGATTGCCCCGGCCGACCGCTGGGCGATCATCGCCTACATCCGGGCGCTGCAGTTGAGCCAGAACGCGATGGTGTCGCAGTTGCCCGCGGCCGATCAGCGGTCGCTGACTGAGGGAGTGAAATGAGCGAGCAAAGCCCGATCAGTGCGCATCTCAATCGCCTGCAGCTTGGCGGTCTGATGGTCGGCGCGGCGGCGGCGGTGGTATGCGTCATCGTCGGGTTCATGTCGCACGGGCAGTTTTTCCGCTCCTACCTGGCGGCGTATCTGTTCTGGCTGGGGATCACGCTGGGATCGATGGCGGTGCTGTTTATCGGCCACCTGGCGGGCGGGCAGTGGGCGTTTGTGATTCGGCGCTTCGCAGAGACCGCGGCGATGACGCTGCCGCTGATGATCGTGCTGTTCGGGCCGATTCTGCTGGGAATGGGGCATTTATTCTTGTGGACGGACAAGGAACTGCTGGCGGGAGATGCCGTTCTGCGTCACAAGAGCATCTGGCTGAACGTGCCGGCTTTCACGCTTCGCGCGGCGATCTATTTCGCGGTCTGGCTGGTTATCATTCTGCTGCTGCGAAGCTGGTCGCTGGGATGGGGGCGGACGAAGGACCGGAAGTATATCCGCAAGCTGACGGCCATCAGCGGGCCGGGCGCCGTGATTTACGTCATCACCATGACCTTGGCCGCCATCGACTGGATCATGTCGCGCGACCCGCACTTTTTCTCCTCGATCATTGGGTTCATCACAGTTGTCGGACAGGTGCTGACAGCGCTGGCGTTTCTGGTGCTGATGCTGCGGCTTTTCCACAAGGATGAACCGGTGTCCGCGACGGTGAATGGGGATGTGCTCAATGACCTGGGCAACCTGCTGCTGACGTTCGTGATTCTGTGGACATACATGGCGTTCGCCCAGTTCTTGATCATCTGGATGGGCAACGAGCGCGAGGATGTCACCTGGTATCTGCAGCGCCTCACGCCGGCATGGAAGACGACGGCGGCGCTGTTGCTGCTGTTTCACTTTCTGATCCCGTTTTTCCTGCTGCTGTCGCGGGGGATCAAACGGCGGATCGAGTCGCTGGGAGTGCTGGCGGGATTGCTGCTGTTCATGCGCTTCATCGATGTGCTGTGGATGAACCTGCCGTCCGGCCCGACGGCGCTGGGGGGAATGCAAACGATGGCGGCCATCGTGCTGGACATGCTGCTGCCGATTGCAATCGGGGGAGTGTGGATGGCGCTGTTCGCATGGCTGCTGAAGCGCCATCCGATCGTCGCCGAGGCGATGCCGGCCGAGCAGCACTCGGCCGATTACAACCCAATCATGACCAATGACCCGGATCGGGGATTGACAGGACATTCGTAACCATGGCCAGCAAGAGCGGACAACCTGTTTCCCCCGAAGCGATCGCGCGGCGGCACGAGCCGACCGATGTGCGGATCAGGCCGTTCATCATTTTCGTCAGCTTCTTTCTGCTCAGCGCCGTCGTGATTCATCTGCTGCTGTGGTGGATGACGGGAACGTATGTGAGCAACGAGAAGCTGCGCGATCCGGAGCGCTCGCCGGTGGCGGAGACGTTGCCGGCGCCGCCGGCGCCGAATCTGCAGCCTTCGATCATGCACAATACTTCTCCCTATCAGGACCTGGCGGAGATGCGGCAGCGCGATGAGAACCGGCTGCGGAGTTATGGCTGGATCGATGCCACAGCAGGGGTGGCGCACATTCCGATCGATCGGGCGATGGATCTGGTCATCGAGCGCGGACTTCCCGCAGCGCCGGCAACGCAGCCGGCAACCGGAGGTGGACGATGAACCGGATGAAATGCGCCATTCTCAATAATGGCGCCCAACTAAGCGCTTCCTGTCAACCTGAGGTACTCCGAAGGATCTGGCCGCGAACGTCAGTCCAGCCAGATTCTTCGGAGTACCTCAGAATGACAATTCAGGCAATTTCAACGCGGTTAACTGCGCATGGTCGGCTGGTGGCAATTCTGCTATCGCTACTGGCGGCAATGCCGTGCAGCGCGGGCGCGTCGGACGACAAGAATCCGGCCAACGTGTTCGACGGCGTGGGAATCGATCAGAAACTGGATTCCCAGCTTCCGCTGGAAGCGGTCTTCCGCGATGAAACCGGCGGGATGGTCAAGCTGGGGGATTACTTCGGCAGGAAGCCGGTGGTGCTGGCACTGGTGTATTACAAGTGTCCGATGCTCTGCACGATGGTGCTGAATGACCTGGTGCGCACGATGCGGAGCATGAAGATGGCGGCGGGGACCGACTACGACGTGGTGGCGGTCAGCTTCGATCCACAGGAGGGGCCGGATCTGTCGGCCAGGAAAAAGACCGAGTATGTGAAGTGGTATGGCCGGCCGGGCGGGGACATCGGCTGGCACTTTTTGACCGGAAGCGAAACGTCGATCAAAAGCCTGACGGATGCGGTCGGATTTCATTACAAGTGGGATAACAAGTCCAAACAGTTCGTTCATGCCAGCGGCATCTCGGTGATTACGCCGCAGGGAAAGATTTCGCAATATTTCTACGGCATCCAGTACGAGCCCAAGGCCCTGACGGCGGCGCTGGAGCGGGCGGCGGGAGAGAAGATCGGCGCCGTGGTGCCGCACACGGTGGCGTATTGCTTTCAGTATGACCCGGTGACGGGAAAGTATGGCCTGATCGTCGTGCGCGCGGTGAAGGTGGGAGGAGTGCTGGCGATGCTGGGGCTGGGAGCGTTTATTTATTTCAGCGCTCGGCGGGAGCGAACCAGCGGAAGCGATGAAATATCGGATGAGCCAAAGGGCGCCGCCAAGGCGTGATGACCATGTTCAACGACAGCAAAGGATTCGAGTTGTTTCCCGCCCGGGCGTCGAGCGTTTCCGGCGAGGTGGATGCGCTGTATGTCTTTCTTATCGCCGTCACGGTCTTCTTCACGCTGCTGATCTTCGTCTGCATCGTCTATCTGGCGCTGAAGTACCGGCGGAAGCACCCCGACGAGATTCCGCCGGACATACCGACGAATTACACGCTGGAATACACCTGGACCATCATCCCGTTCATTTTCCTGGTGATCATTTTCGTCTGGGGATCGCGGCTGTACGTGCGGATGGAGCGCCCGCCGGAAAACGCGATGGAAATCTACGTGATGGCGAAGCAGTGGATGTGGAAGATGCAGCATCCGCAGGGCCGGCGCGAGATCAACGAGCTGCACCTGCCGGTGGGCCGGCCGATCAAGCTGATCATGACCTCGCAGGATGTGATTCACAGCTTCTTCGTGCCATCGTTCCGCACCAAGCAGGATGTGCTGCCCGGCCGCTACACCACCGAATGGTTCACCCCCACGCAGATCGGGGAATATCACCTGTTCTGCGCGGAATATTGCGGGGCGCAGCATTCGGCGATGATCGGCAAAATCGTGGTGCAGAAGGAAGCGGACTATCAGGCATGGCTGGCCGGGTCGGTCGCCGATGAGCCGATGGTGCAGGCCGGGGAGAAGCTGTTCGCCGCCAACAGTTGCATGGCCTGCCACGGCCAGCGCGGGCCGACGGTGGCGGGATTGTTCGGCCGGACCGTGCGCCTGCACGGGCAGGATACGAGCAAGATCTACACCCGCGTCGCCGATGAGGACTATCTGCGCGATGCCATCCTCGAGCCCAGCAAGGACATCGTGGACGGATTCCCGGCGATCATGCCCAGCTACAAGGGCGTGCTCAGCGAAGAGCAGATTTTCCAATTGATCGCGTACATCAAGTCGCTGCGAAACGCCGCCGACAACCAGAATCAGCCGGTGGAGGTTCCAAAATGATTGCGATGACAAGGCCGGAAGATAAATACGGAGACACGAAGACACAGAGAAGAAAAGTGAAATTCTTTGTGTGTCTCCGTGTCTCTGTGCCTCCGTGTTTTTCCGTTCTCTCATTCTCAGAAACTCATTCATGAGCACGACACCCTACATTCCCGCCTTCGCCCCGGCCCCGACCTATCTGAACGCCGGCTATCGCGTGAAATCGTGGCTGCTGACTAGGGACCACAAGCGGATCGCGATCATGTACATGATCTCGATCACCTTCTTTTTCTTCATCGGCGGCGCCGCGGCTGTGCTGATGCGCCTGGAGCTGATGACGCCGCAGGGCGATCTGTTCCTGGACGAGACCTACAACAAACTGTTCACGCTGCACGGCGTGATCATGGTCTTCTTTTTCCTCATCCCTTCCATCCCCGCCACCCTCGGCAATTTCCTCGTGCCCCTGATGATCGGGGCCCGCGACCTGGCCTTTCCGCGCATCAACCTCGCAAGCCTGTACCTGTTCATCATCGGCGGCTTCATCACCATCTGCGCCCTGGTGGCCGGCGGGGTCGATACCGGCTGGACCTTCTACACACCCTACAGCACCCTGACCAATACCTACGTCGTGGCGACCATCATCGGTATCTTCATCGCCGGCTTTTCCTCCATCTTCACCGGCTTGAACTTCGTTGTCACCGTTCACAAGATGCGCGCCCCCGGCATGACCTGGAACCGCCTGCCCCTGTTCATCTGGTCGCTCTACGCCACCAGCATTATCTTCATTCTCGGGACCCCGGTGGTCGCCATCACCCTGGCGCTGGTCTGCATCGAGCGCATTACCGGCGTCGGCATCTTCAATCCTGCCAATGGCGGCGACCCCATCCTCTTCCAGCACCTGTTCTGGTTCTATTCCCACCCCGCCGTCTATATCATGATCCTGCCCAGCATGGGGGTGGTCAGCGAGATAGTGGCGGCGTTTTCCCGCAAAAAAATCTTCGGCTACAAGTTCGTCGCCTGGGCCAGCCTGGCCATCGCGTTCATCAGCTTTCTGGTCTGGGGACACCACATGTTCGTCTCCGGCCAGTCGATCTACGCCGGGGTCATCTTCGCCGCCCTGAGCTTCCTGGTGGCGATCCCGTCGGCGGTAAAGGTGTTCAACTGGACCGCGACGCTTTACAAAGGCTCGGTGGCGCTGCAGACGCCGATGCTCTATGCCCTGGGTTTCATCGGGCTGTTCACGCTCGGCGGATTGACCGGATTGTTCCTGGCATCGCTGGCGGTGGATGTTCACGTCACCGACACCTATTTCATCGTCGCCCACTTTCACTACATCATGGTGGGCGGCGCGGTGATGGGCTACCTCGGCGCCGTGCATTACTGGTGGCCGAAGATCACCGGCAAGATGTATCCCGAATGGTGGGGACGATTCTCCGCCTTCACCCTCTTCGTCGGCTTTAACCTCACCTTCTTCCCGCAGTTCATTCTCGGCTATCTCGGCATGCCGCGGCGCTACCATGCCTATGCCCCCGAGTTTCAGATGCTGAACGTCATGTCCACGGCCGGGGCATCCATCCTGGCCGTCGGTTATGTGCTGCCGCTGTGCTATCTGCTCTGGTCGCTGCGCTACGGCAAGGATGCCGGGCCGAATCCGTGGCGGGCGACGGGACTGGAATGGAAGACTTCGTCGCCGCCGCCGCCGGACAATTTTCTCCAAACGCCGGTGGTGACGCACGAAGCCTACGACTATGCGAGCATGGAGGCCGAACGTGTCTGAGCACCACGAGGCAGTCGCCCACCAATTCGAGGATGTCGCCCAGCAGCGCGAGGCCAACACGCTGGGGATGTGGGCGTTTCTCGCCACCGAAGTCATGTTCTTCGGCGCCCTGTTCACATCCTACCTGGTCTATCGCAACAGCTATTTCCCCGAGTTCCGCCGGGCCAGCCACCTGCTCAGCGAGACCCGCGGCGCCATCAACACCGGCGTGCTGCTGTGCAGCAGCTTGACGGTGGCGCTGGCGGTACACGCGGCCGCATCGGGCAAACGCACGATGCTGATGCTCTGGCTGGCGCTGACGATCCTGTTTGGTGTCGCCTTCCTCGGCATCAAAGCCAGCGAGTATTACACGGAGTACAAGGAGAACCTGGTTCCCATGGCATCCAACTTCCGCGCCGAATCGGAACACCGGCCGGATGAGCCGATCGACGTGAAGCAGCTCAAGCTGGAGCGGGTGGAGCTCTTTTTCTGCTTTTACTTCATCATGACCGGCATTCACGCAACCCACATGATCATCGGGCTGGCCATTTGGGCGGCCCTGCTCTACAACGCCTGGCGCGGCAAGTACACCGCCGAGCGCTACGCCCCTATCGAGATGACCGGCCTGTACTGGCACTTTGTCGATATCGTCTGGGTGTTCCTCTTTCCCCTGCTTTACCTGGTGGTGTGATGGCGCACGAAACCCAACATGCTCATTCGCCCCACCGGACCTATCTGCTGGTCTTTGCCGCCCTGATAGTGCTGCTGGCCCTGACGGTGGTGGCTGCCCACTTCAACTTTGGCACGTGGAGCCTGATCATCGCCATGCTTATCGCCGCCACCAAGGCGGTGCTGGTGGTGCTCTTTTTCATGCACGTGTGGGGAAGCACGAGACTCACCTGGCTCTTCGCGGCCGCCGCGTTTTTCTGGCTGGGCATCATGATCACCCTGACCTTCAGCGACTACGTCACCCGCACCGCCGTCCCCGCCGCCCTGAAGCAAGGGCCGGGAGGGACCGAGGGAATCGTCAAGCTCGAGAAGATGCCGTGAGCTGTCCGACTTTGTAGGGTGGGCGAGTACGCCCACCCTACAAGATTCTGTCTCGACGGTGTTCACACACACCAAAATAGTCAGGGCAGGCCTTTCGACCTGCCCTGCGTTCTCCCCTCGTACTGGTGGAGAAGTTTTTTGGGTTGGAATTTCAACGGATTGCCTGCAGCCGACGGCGGAGCCGGTGGACGCCGGTGACGACGGCGCTCATCACCGCAAAACCGATCCCCTGCCACGCGGCCGTGGGCACCGGGACGATATGGGCGGGAGGCGCGGCCGGACCATCGGGGACAATCAGGATCCCAGCCCGCGGAGAGCCGCCATTGTGCGGGGGATTGAATGGGCTATCGATCGGGCCCACATGCACGGTCGGCGGATCGATCGGGCCCACCGAACCATGCGGCGGGTCCACCGGCGGATTCGTCGTCGAAATATTGATCATCGGCGCCTGGACCGATTCATCCTGCGGCGCCGTGATCTGCGATGGTGTTTCAGTCCGCGTATCCGGCGGCGAGGAAACATCCTGCACCTGGGCGATGGTAAAGACCGGAAGATCGGCGGTGAGCCGCACCACCAGATCGTTATAGTCGCGGTCGCCCTTGCGCTTGCCGCGGACGTTGTTGTCTTCCCAGAAGAGCACGAAGGTGCGCTGCGAGTCGGACAGCCCGGTGATTTCATAGCTGACCAGATGATCGCCGTGGTCTTTGTTCAGCGAATTCCGCGAGGAGAATATTTTCTTGTCGCCGCCGCGACCGAAGGTGATGGAATCCCCGCCGATCGAGCTGATTTCGCCGGTGGCGGCGAAACCGCGGCCGGAGACGCTAATCGTGTCCTTCAGTTTTCCGCCGTCGAACAACCCGAACGCCTGCTTGCTGGAGCTGAATGCGGCCAGCACCTTCGCCGAGTAATCGCCGGACCAGCGCTGATCGCCGCCGCCGAGATTTCCCGGCAGGGAAGAGGCAGCCCCGGTCTCATCGTCGGCAATACGGTGGGCGAAGAGCGATCCGTTGGAGTATCCGCCGGCGCTCATCACGAAGTCGCCGCCGAAGCCGTGCTCCAGAATCTGCTCCTGCGACGCCTCGCTCTTGCGGGTCTTTTTCACCTGGGTCAGATCAGCCCGGGCGGCTGCGCCCAGCGACAAACTCACCGCCGCGGCGACGGCCAATTTGAAGACGGACTGTGAGCCAAATGCGCAACTACGCATACCAGCCTCCACATTTAATCTTGCTGAAACTGCACCCGGTCGAGCAAAGGTCGAGATAGCCTGGCCATCCCGCTTACGAAGAAAAAGATACCCCGGATTCAAGAGGGAAATCGGAAAAAGTCGGCCGATGGAGCGATTTGGGCGCAAAGCGGCGATGCTTTATTGGGGATATGACGGGTGCGCCGGCGAGCTGGTAATGCCGCGGTGAATTATCGGGCGATCAGAGGAAGCCAAGCTGCATTTGCGCGACCTCGGACATGCGCTCGCGCGACCAGGGCGGGTCCCAGACCAAATCGACCTTGGCGCTTTTCACTTCCGGCACGGTCTCCACCCGCCGCTCCACTTCCCCCGGCAGCGTGCCGGCCACCGGGCAGGCCGGCGCCGTCAGCGTCATCTTGATCTCGACGACGTTCTCGGGGTGCATGATGATCTCGTAGATCAACCCCAGATCATAAATATTCACCGGAATTTCCGGGTCGTACACCATCTTCAGGGCGTCGATCACCTTCTCCAGCAGCGCCTTCTGCTCGGGTGTTTTGGTCGGATCGAGAAATCGGGTGATGATGTTGTCATCGACGATGTTGCGCTGCGGCTCGGCGGAAGAAGCCTTTGCGGCCGCTTCCGTTTGCGGCGGCTGGCCGGCCTGCACCTCGGCGCGCATCTGCTCGACCTTCCCGGAGCTCGGGAGCACCGGAAGCGGCTCGTGATGCGACTGCGCGGCCTCGGCCTGCTCGGTGCTCACGGCTGGCTTCCTTTCGTCTCCCACCGCTGCGATGCGAGCTGATGGATCTTCGCGACCATCCCGGCCAGGCCGTTGCGGCGCTGGCTGCTGATGAACTGATCCAGGCCGATGCGCCGAAAGAAGGCCTCAATGTCGAAATCCAGGATGTCGGCCGGGCGCTGGCCGGAGTACAGCCGCAACAGCACCGCGATCAACCCGCGGACGATGTCGGCGTTGGCGTCGGCGATGAACTGAATGTGCGATGGATCTCCCGGCGCCGGCCGGCCGACGAGATACACTTCGCTCATGCAACCCTGCACCCGCTCCGTCACCCGCTTGAGCAGATCGAACGTGTCTGGAAGCTTTTCGCCCAGATCGAGCAGATACTGGTTCTTGCCATCGCGATCGTCGAAAAGGGCGAAGTCTTCGGCCAATTCATCAGCCACCTGCTCGGGAGTAGGCGCGCTCGCCTTTGGCCAGGCCAGCGCCGGAGACTCCTGTGTCGCGGCCGGCGCGGGCTTGCTCGCCTGCAGCACGGCGTCGGCGCGAATCTCCTTGAGCGCGGCGACCAACGCATCGATTTCGCGATGAGTGTTATAGGCCGAGATGGACGCGCGGGCCGTGCCGGGAATGCGGTAGCGATCCATCACCGGCTGGCAGCAGTGATGCCCGGTGCGGACGGCGATGCCGGCGGCGTCGAGTTTCATTCCCAAATCGAGCGCCGCCACCGGCGGATCGTCCATCACGAACGACAGCACGCTGGTCTTCGCGCCGGCGGTGCCGATGAGGCGCAGGCCGGTGACTTCGGCAAGGCGCTGGTGGGCATAGTCGAGCAGCTCGTGTTCGGCGGCGGCGATGCGTTCCAGTCCCAACGCCGTCACGTAGTCGATTGCCGCGCCCAGGCCGATGCCGCCGGCGATGTTGGGCGTGCCGGCCTCAAACTTATAGGGCAGATCGTTATAGGTTGTCTTGGCGAAGGTGACGGAGCTGATCATGTCGCCGCCCCCCTGCCACGGCGGCATCGCCTCCAGCAGCTTGGCCTTGCCATACAGCACGCCGATGCCGGTGGGACCGAAAATCTTGTGGCCGGAAAAGGCATAAAAATCGCAACCGAGCGCCTGCACGTCCGTGATGCCATGCGCCACCCACTGTGCCCCGTTGATCAGCACCGGAACGCCATGGCGGTGGGCAATCTCAATGATGCGCGCAACCGGATTGATCGTCCCGAGCGAGTTGGAGACGTGTACGATCGAGACGAAGCGCGTCCGCGGATTGAACAGCGCCTCGAACTCTTCCATCATCAACTCGCCGGCATCATTCATCGGCGCGACACGAATGACCGCGCCGGTCTGTTCGGCCACGAGCTGCCAGGGAACGATGTTGGAATGGTGCTCCATCGCCGAAAGAATGATCTCATCGCCGGCCTTGAAGTTGGTCCGGCCATAGCTCTGGGCGACGAGGTTGATCGCTTCAGTGGTGCCGCGGGTGAAGATGATCTCGCGCGGATCGGCGGCATGGATGAAATGCTGAATCTTGCGGCGCGACTCCTCGTACAGCTCCGTGGCCACCTGCGAAAGCTGATAGACGCCGCGATGGATGTTGGCGTTTTCCGAGCTGTAATAGCGCGTCAGCGTGTCGATCACGAGCTGCGGCTTCTGTGTGGTGGCGGCATTGTCGAGATAGATCAGCGGCCGGCCGTTGGAGAGCTGGTGCAGGATGGGAAAGTCGGCGCGCATCTGCTGCACATCCAGCGCGCGAGCGCTCGTGCGCGATACGGGCGGCGAGGATTTCGTGGCCGGGGCGCTCATTTCAGCTCCGCAACCCGCAGGTCCTGCGGCAGGCCGCGCTGGGCGGCGATCCATTGCTCAAAACGCGTGCGCAGCGCCGTCGGCTTGATGCGCCCGGTGACTTCGGCCGCGAACGCATAGGTCAACAGCTTGCGCGACTCATCCAACTCGATGCCGCGCGAACGCAGATAGAATATCTGCTGCTCATCGAGCGGCCCGGTGGTCGAGCCGTGCGTACACTTCACGTCATCCGCGTAAATCTCCAGCGCCGGCTGCGAATTCATCGACGCCTCATCCGACAGCAGCAGATTGCGGCTGGTCTGCTTGGCATCGGTCTTCTGGGCATCGGGCCGCACCAGAATCTTCCCCTTGAATACACCCGTGGCGCGGCCGGCCAGCACCGTCTTATACAGCTCATGGCTGGCGCAGTGCGGAACCGCGTGATCGAGGAACGTGTGGTTATCGACGTGCCGCTTGTGATCGAGCAGCGTCAGGCCGTTGAGCGTCGCCTCGCTGCCGCTGCCATCCAGCACGACGCTCACATCATTGCGCACCAGCGCGCCGCCGAAGTGCAGCACATGCGAAACGAAGTTGCAGTGGCCGCCCAGATGGATGTGGGCAGCGCCCACGTGAAACGCGGCGGCGGACTCGTGCTGGAGCTTGAGATGCTCGATCCGCGAGCCGTCCCCCGCGACGATCTCGCTGACGGCGTTGGTGAAATATCCGCCGTCGCCGATGTTGAGATAGCTTTCGACGATGGCGGCCTCGGTGTTCTGCTCGGCGATAATCAGCACGCGCGGGTACGTCACGCTCAGCTCCGCTCCCGGGACGGTCACGAACAGCAGATGGATCGGCCATTCAATCGCCGCGCCACGCGGCAGATGGATCACCACGCCATCATCGAGGTTGCCGGTGTTGAGGGCCACGAAAGGGCTCTTTTCGGTGAGCGCATGGCGTCCCAGCGCCCCCTCCAGAAGTTGGCCATCCCGCGCCAGCGCCTCGCGCAAAGTTGAAATCCGCACCCTTCGCGACACCGGCGACACATCGGAAAGTTCCTCGACATAGCGCCCATTGACGAAGACGATCTCGGCGTACCCCTCCTCGCGAAAACTGTAAGGATCGAGCTGCTCGGGCGAGATGCTGGCAGGCGCGGCGGGCACAAATGTCGCCGCACTGATCGGCGCAAAATTGGTGAAGCGCCATTCCTCCTGCCGGTTGGTCGGGTAGCCGCTGCGGGCAAAACGCTCGCGCGCGGCCGTCCGCAGCCGCTGGAACCAATGCGGCGTGTCCGTCATCACCTGAGGATTGCTGTCCATGAGTCGAGTCATCATCAATTCCGTCAACAATCAGCAAGGCGTTCTAATGCATCACCTACGCTGCTTCTCCACCCTCCAGCCAACCGTATCCGCGCTCTTCCAATTCCACCGCCAGCTCCTTGCCGCCGGACCTCACGATCCGTCCATCCATCAGCACGTGTACGAAATCCGGCACGATGTAATTCAGCAACCGCTGGTAGTGCGTCACGCACAGGATTGCCCGGTCCGGCCCGCGCAGCGAGTTCACGCCGGCGGACACGATCTTCAGCGCGTCGATGTCCAGGCCGGAGTCGGTCTCGTCCAGAATCGCCAGCTTGGGATCGATCACCGCCATCTGAAAAATCTCGTTGCGCTTCTTTTCGCCGCCGGAAAATCCTTCGTTCACCGCCCGGCTCATCAAACTCGGCTCCATTTCCAATAGCTTCATCTTGCTCTTCACCAGCTTCAAAAAGTCAGCCGCGTCCAGTTCCTTTTCGCCGCGATGCTTGCGGATGGCATTGACGGCGGCCCGCAGAAAATAGCTGGTGGAGACGCCCGGAATTTCCACCGGATACTGAAACGCCAGGAAAAGCCCCTCGCGTGCCCGTTCCTCGGCCGACAGATCGAGCAGATCCTTCCCGTTGAACAACACCTGCCCCCCCGTCACCTCATACTCATCCCGCCCCGCCAGCACCTGCGCCAGCGTGCTCTTCCCCGAGCCGTTGGGGCCCATGATCGCATGGACTTCCCCGGGATTGATGGTGAGATCGATCCCTTTGAGGATATCCCGCCCCTCCACGCGGGCCTGAAGATTCATCACTTCCAATAAACTCATTTGTCATGTCCTCGTTCCGCTCGCCATCGTCTTTCGAGTCAACTTTTTCAACTTGGCCGGCGCTGGACGGCTGAATTCGTAAGAAAATCCCGTCGGGCCAGGATAGATAAACTCATGCGCCGGCGGCATATGGCGTCCGTTGAGCGATTCCTCCTCAACCAGCGATTCCAGCACTTCCTGGGCATGCCGCGCCGCTTCCTCATAGGTCGAGCCGTGTGTGTGGCACCCCCCCCACTCCGGCAGCGTCGCGACGTACGCCCGGTCTTCCTCGGACCACTGAATGATCACACTGTAGCGGCTCTTCTCCATGTTCCATCTCCTAGCGACTCGCTGCTTCATCCACCGCTCGAGCGACATCCATCTCCTGATACCGCAAGGCATCGGCCCCATCACCGCCGCTCAAGATCACGCGACGCGATACCCGGGGGTGCATCCACTTCGAGTGGCTTCCTTTTCCACCCTGAATCTGAACCCAGCCGGCGCGCCGCAACATTGCCTTCAACTCCCTCAGTTTTTTCGCCATTCACCCCACACTCCCCTCCAACGACACGCCCAGCAGCTTCTGCGCTTCCACCGCAAACTCCATCGGCAGCTCGCGGAAAACTTCCTTGCAGAAACCGTTGATGATCATGTTCACCGCATCCTCCAACGCAATGCCGCGCTGCTTGCAATAGAAAAGCTGGTCCTCGCCGATTTTCGATGTCGAAGCTTCGTGCTCCGCCCGGCTGGTGGTATTCCGCACCTCAATATACGGCGATGTATGCGCCCCGCATTTGTCGCCGATCAGCAGCGAATCGCACTGCGTGTAATTGCGCGAGTTGCTGGCGCCCTTCAGAATCTTCACCAGCCCGCGATAGGTGTTCTGCCCCTTCCCGGCCGAAATTCCCTTGCTCACGATCGTGCTGCGCGTGTTCTTGCCGATGTGGATCATCTTCGTGCCGGTGTCGGCCTGCTGATAATTGTTCGTCAGCGCCACCGAGTAAAACTCTCCAACCGAATCGTCTCCCTGCAAAATGCAGCTCGGATATTTCCAGGTGATGGCCGACCCCGTCTCCACCTGCGTCCAGGAAATCTTCGACTTCACGCCGCGGCACGCCCCCCGCTTGGTGACGAAATTGTAGATCCCGCCCTTCCCCTGCTTGTCGCCGGGATACCAGTTCTGCACCGTCGAATACTTGATGTTGGCGTTATCCAGCGCAATCAGCTCGACGACCGCCGCGTGCAACTGGTTCTCATCGCGCATCGGGGCCGTGCAACCTTCCAGATAGCTGACCGAAGCCCCTTCATCGGCAATGATCAACGTGCGCTCAAACTGTCCCGTCTGTGCCGCGTTGATCCGGAAATAGGTGCTCAACTCCATCGGGCACTTCACGCCCTTGGGGATGTAGCAGAACGATCCATCCGTAAACACGGCCGAGTTCAACGTCGCAAAAAAATTGTCCGAATACGGCACCACCGATCCCATGTACTTCCGCACCAATTCGGGATGATTATGCACCGCCTCGCTGAACGAGCCGAAGATGATTCCCATCTCCGCCAGCTTGGCCTTGAACGTGGTGGCCACGGAAACTGAATCAAAAACCGCGTCCACCGCGACCCCGGCCAGGATCTCGCGCTCGTGCAGCGGGATACCCAGCTTCTCGTAAGTCTTCAGCAGCTCTGGGTCGACTTCATCGAGGCTCGTGAGCTTCTTCTTCGGCGCGGAATAATAGATGGTGTTCTGATAGTCGATCGGCGGATGGTGGACGCTCGCCCAATTCGGCTCCTCCATCGTCAGCCAGTGCCGATAGGCCTTCAGCCGCCACTGCAGCATCCAATCCGGCTCGGCCTTTTTCAGGGAGATGAAGCGGATGATCTCCTCGTTCAGCCCCGGTGGCGCGGAATCGGCCTCGATGTCCGAGACAAACCCCCACTTGTATTCCCGGTTGGCCAAGTCCTGTATTTCGGTAGTTTCAGTCGGCATAACAACCTCAAGCGGTGCGGCATGCATCGCCTTACATTCTCACCTCATTATAAGGACGCGCAGGCCGCGGCAATGGGATGATTCGCAAAATTTTTGATCCCCGCTCCGGCATGATTTGCCCGGCCGGCGCATCTACTGAAACGCACACATCTTCTGATGGGATCAACGGCTCTTGAATATAGTACCGAACCAGTGCCATATCAACCAACTCTACCGTCTTTTGTAAACCACCCGACACCGCCGGACACCGGATAAAATCATTCTTCAGACGAACTCACGGGAGCGCGCGCTCCGAACGATGCCACGCGCCTCCATGCTAATTAAAGGATGATATGCTCCAATTATCAAGTGAGCTATCGAAATTTCGCTCGCTGTTTGGCTCGTTCCCACCCGGCCGCAAACATGATCCCCCGCCACCTCGTGTATTGTGTGAAACTACGGCGCAGATAAACTCCCCCCATGGCCTCTCTCCATCACCTGCGCGGCGTCATCTTCGACATGGACGGCGTCCTCTGCGACTCCGAGCCTTTCATCTGCGAGGCCGCCTGCCGCATGTTCGCCGAACGTCATGCCACCGTCGTCCAGCCCGAGGATTTCGTCCCCTTTGTCGGCGCCGGCGAAAACCGTTACCTCGGCGGCGTGGCCGAGAAACACGGCATCACGCTGAATATGCCTTCTGACAAGCAGCAGACGTATGCGATCTATCTCGAGCTGATCCAGAACCGCCTGCAGCCCCTGCCCGGCGCCGTCGAGTTCATCCGCGCCTGCAAATCGGCCAAGCTCGCCCTCGCCGTCGCCACCAGCGCCGACCACGTGAAGATGCAAGGCAACCTCAAGCAGATCGGCGTGCCGCCCGAGACCTTCGCGGCCATCGTCACCGGCAGCGAGATCGAGCGCAAGAAGCCGTTCCCCGATATTTTCCAACTGGCGGCCGAGCGGTTGTCCCTGGCAGCCGAGGCGTGTCTGGTGATTGAGGACGCTCCCAACGGCATCCAGGCCGGAAAGGCCGCCGGTTCGCTCTGCCTTGGTCTCACCACCAGCTTCGACGAAAAGACGCTGCGAGCCGCCGGCGCCGATTTCATCGCGCCTGATCTAGCCCATGTGCCCGCCAGCGTGTTCGACCATCTCGGCCTCGCCCGTTGAAATCCTCCGACGCCTTGTAGGGTCCGCTTCAGCGGACGGGTTTTTTACGAGGTGGTCCGTAAAACATAAAAAGCCGCACTATCTCCACGTTTCACGTAGTCACTTCTCATCTTCCCCCAGCATCCCCTGCTCGCGCATTTTTTGCTTCAGCTTCGCCAACTTCTCCGGATCAACCGGCGTCGGCGCTCTCCTCCTGGCAGGAGTAACCAGCATTCCCAGGAATTCCTTTGGCGTCCCTGGCGGGGGCTGATCCGCTCGCGGCGCGGGCGCGACAGGATCGGCATTCACCGCGGGAGCAGCCGGCGAGGCCGCCCCGGCCGGCGGCGCGGACTTTCCAATCGACCCAAACCCGCGCACCGGCTCATGCCGCGGCGCCGGCGTCGGCCTGCCCGCCGACACCTTCGACGGGAAAAACCAGACCGTGAACGGCATCACCAGCAGCACGAAGACCTTGTTCCACCAGCGCATCGCCACCGCCTCGGTGGCCTGCTCAAACCAGCGCAGCATCGTCACCATCACGAAGATGCCCCCGCTGAGCAAAAGCAGCCAGTAGAAGCATCCCATTCAGCGCCTCCAGTTCTGCCAGTACAGCGCCGCCGCGACCAGCAGACTCAGGATGCTCAGTGCGATGCCCCCATACGCCAGGCGCTGCCCACGGTTCCGGCCATCGGCCACATCTCCGCCATTTTCATAATGGATCCGCCTCAACTGCGCCAGCGCGATCCCCCCCAGCACAATCCCCCCGACCTCCGGCGCAATCAGCACCCCCAGATCGAACATGCTGAATATACCGAGCACCAGGGATGCAATCGCCATCGGATTCCGCCGGGCAAACCACTCCCGATAAGCCGCCGCCCGGGCGCTATCCTGCCGCGTTGGCCTGCCAAATAATGCCATGTCTAATCGTAGGCCGGCAGTCTAGAATCGGCGGCGGGCGCTCCCCCGCGCCTATTTGAAATCGTACACCTGCACCCGCAGCCAGTACGCCTTGTTCCGCGCCAGAAATTCCTTGTGCAGCGCATGCACCTGATACGCATCGTGGGCCGCGGCATCCTTCAACACCACACACACGCCCACATCGTAAGAGTTATCCACGACCTCCCGCGGCGTCATCGCCGGCCGGCCCGCCCAAAGATGTTCCACCCCCGGCACCTTCGCCAGCAGCGCCGTGCAATCCTCCAGCAACTGCTTGCCCGCAACCTCCGGTGTGCCCGGCTTCAACCAGAAATAAACCAGATGAACGAACATTTCTCGCTCCTCGCTCAGACGCCCCGCTTGCGCAGCTTGAAGATACACGAATAGGGAATGCGATGCGATTTGATCACCCGCGATGGCGGCAATTCCCGCTTGCCAAGTTCGGTGATGCTCGGCTCTTCAAAATCCTCCACCGCCAGCCCGGCCGCGGCAAACGCCTGCCAATAATCCCGCAGCGGCCGATGGAAACCCGTGACCGGATCGAAATTTCCCCACACCGCCAGCAACGAGCCGCGGTGGAAATATTGATCCACGCGAAAGGCGTATTCATCTTCGATACGCGGCGAATCCAGCGCCGGCTTCACCCAACCTCCCGGCCCGCAGGAAAAACAGGGATGGGAAATCACCACGACGCACACGCCGCCCGGCTTCAGCACGCGGGCGATCTCGCCCACCGCCCCCTCATAGTCGCGCACATCCATCAGCACATAGTTGCTGACCACCTTGTCCACCGACCCATCCGCCAGAAAAGGCATGACGCAGATCGAGGCGTTGTGATAGCGAATCCCAAGCGGCTCTTCACCCTCGCGCCCCGCCGCGATCGCGTGCAACCGGTCGGAAAACTCCACCGCCGTCAACTGCGCCCCCGCCTTGGCCAGCTTGCGCGCCAGATATCCATTGCCACTGCCCGCATCCAGAATGTGCAGCCCCTTCACCTCCCCCAGCAGCGCCAGCATCGGCTCATCGCTCTGGTAGCGCCGGGTGCGGTCCCCATCGTCATCGTACCCGGCATCCCAGCGCTCGGCATTCGCGTTCCAACTCGCCAGCACGTCCGCATCCGTCAGCTCCGCCGCCACCCGCCACTGCCCCGGCCTTTCAGGATAACGCATCAGGTTTGGTTCGCTGGAAATCGCCGCGCGAATCTTCGCCTCAGCCCCCCCTGACCCCTCCGACCCCTCCGACCCCTCCGCCCTCCCCTTCCACACCCGCTGCGCTGGATGCCTCCCTTCAAATTCCAGCCGATCCAACCCCGGCTGCCACTCCTCCGTCCACGGCGAACGATAGCGAAACCAGTAGCTCCACGCCCAGAATGCCCCGGCCACCTCCTCCGCGCCGCCCGCACACTCACTGCAATAAAACTTCCCTTCGCGCGGGCAATACGCAATCGCCATAAAGTGCTTGGGCGCGTGACAGCGGGCGCACACATACCTCCAATGCCGCGCACACCGCGGCGCCCCCGACGCCAAATCAAACTGCGCGCTACTCCCCCGATACGCCGCATCCCCCCGCGCGATCAGGTCGCAGTAATAGCAGTTCATCCCGCGAGGTTAAGGCCGACCGTCAAGGCGTTCAAGAATCGGCGAGTTCTGTAGGGTGGGCGTACTCGCCCACCGATTGCTTCGGTGGGCGGGTAACGCCCATGCTACCTTGCTGATTCCGATGCCACCAATTCTCCATTGTTGCCAATCGCGACTCGACGTATGATCACCGCCACGGGATCAACCCCGAATTCATCCCGCGCCTTCAACAAGGAGCCCCTCATGCCCAAATACGTCATCGAGCGCGAAATGCCCGGAGTAGGAAAAGGTTCCCGCGCCGATTTCCAGGCTGCCGCCCAAAAATCCTGCGCCGTCCTGCGACAGCTCGGCTCGGAAATCCAGTGGGTTGAAAGCTACGTCACCGGCGACAAGATCTATTGCATCTACATCGCCCCCAACGAAAAGCTGGTGCAGGAGCACGCCCGCCACAGCGGCTTCCCCGCCACCCGCATCTCCGAGGTGAAAGCCATGATCGACCCCATCACCGCCGAAGGCTGATCGGCCAGGCCGCCGCCCGCTCCCGCGCACGGCCCTCGCCGCTGCAACATGACTATGCCCCCTCACCTGATTGCCTCCCTCGATCAGGTCATCCAGTCCTGGACGGCCTCCCTCTCCCCGCCCTGGGAGCAGCTTCTCCGCCTGCTGGTGGCGGCGGTGGCCGGCGGATTGATCGGCCTCGAACGCGAAGTTCGCGGCCGCCGCGCCGGCTTTCGCACCAACCTCCTCGTCTGCGTCGGCAGCGCCCTGGCAATGATCGTCTCCATGGAATTCGGCCATTACCCCTGGCCAACCCCGCAGCACGCCCAGATCAACATCAACGTCGATCCCGCCCGCATCGCCTACAGCGTCATGGGCGGCATCGGCTTTCTCGGCGCCGGCACCATCCTCCGCAGCGGCGGCGCCATCTACGGCCTCACCACCGCCGCGGCCCTCTGGTGCGTCGCCGCACTCGGCCTGGCCGCCGGCTTCGGCATGTACTCCCTCACCATCCTCGCCACCCTCCTCATCCTCTTCGTTCTCTGGCTGCTGGATTATCTGGAAAATCTGCTGCCCAAATCCCAACACCGCACCGTCGTCGTGCGCCGCCGGTGGGAACAGGGATGCGTTGACGCCACCATCGCCCGCTTCAAACAGGCCAAGGTGTCGGTGATCGACATCGACGTCAAACGCTCCCCCGACCTTGCTTCCGCCGACATCAGCCTGCAGGTTGAATTCATCGACCGGGAAAGATACCGCGCCCTCATGCTCGAACTGGAAAGCGATCAAGACGTCCTTCTGCTGGAATCGCGCACCAACTGAACTTCCTCGATCAAGACCCTGCGCCAGCTTGGGCGCCGAACGGCTCCTGTAGGGTGGGCGTAATTCGCCCACCGCTCCTCATTCCGGCTTCATGCTTCTTTGCTTCTTTGTAGGCGGGCCGAAAAGCGATACAGAGAATAAGAGACCACAAAGACCCATAGCGGCAGAACGATGATTTCTCCAACCACACTCGGTTCGTCGTTGACTTCCAGAATATGCGCCTTCCATAAAAGAAATCGAATGATTGACATAATCAGTGCGAACAAAGGGAACATCGTAAAAGCAATCACACACATTGTCCGCATACCTGGCAGCAGCCGCGAATTCATTTTGGCCAGGATCCAAATCCAAAGGCATCCCGCGGCCACGACAAGAGGAAGTGTCGCGACCGTTAGCAAGCAGCCCACCAGCGTTTCATTATGAAGAAGCGTCTGCAACACAACTCCTCTCCTTCGGCGTGAGCCAACCCCAGGGAAGAGGCGGCGTCATGAGAACGGCGCAGGTTATTTTCCCAGCCGATTCATGATCTCGGCCTTCCGTATCTCATACTTCAAATCATCCAGCACCGGCAGCGCCGTCCCCGTCGCCACCTCAGCCCCCAGCGGCACCCAGCTCTTGCACCCCGCATACGCCGGCGTGTTGGCGATCACCTCCGGCTCGTGCAGCCGATAGCACCGCACCAGCATCAAATACAGCGGATTTTCCGGCCGATAATTGAAACGCATGTCAATCAGCTCCGGCGCCCAGATGTGCTCCCCCTCCAGCGCATCCATCTGCCGCCGCGACTTGAGCTGGACGATGTCAGTCACCACCCCCGCCCCGGTGAAATGCACCTCCTCCGGCTCGCCCGCCCCTTCCTCCACCCCTTGCTGTGCCTCAAGCTTCAGCATCTCCCGCTTCTGATGCAGATACGTCGGAAACAGCAGAAACTCCCGATGCTCCAGCTCAAATTCCCCGGCCGCCTCGTAAATCCCCCCCTTGCGCAACAACACCATCTGCCGCCCACCCTCCAGCGCAGCGCACACCACCGCCCATTCCTTCAGCCCCACCTGCAATGAAACCGGCCAGGCCATAGTCATTCCTCAACGACGAGAAGCTGGAAGTCAGAAGGCAGAAGTCAGAAGCTGGAAGAAAGATGTTTCCAAAGCGTCTGCTTCTGACTTCCAGCTTCTTGCTTCTAGCTTCTACATTGATTCCCCTCGTGCCTCCGTGCCTTCGTGCCCTCGTGCCTCTCTTCCTTCGCTCTTCTTCGCGCCTAAGCGCCTTCGCGGTCAATCCGCTCCCTTCTTCCCATGCGGCCAAGGCGAAAAAATCGGCTTGGTATCCTTCAGATCCTCCAGAATCGACCAGATCAGTTCCAGCAGCTCCTCCACGCCCTGCCGGCTCACTCCGGAGATGGCCAATATTTCCTTCCCCGGCAGTTCCGCCCGCAGATGCTCCAGCGCCTCGCTATCGATCGCCAGATCCATCTTGTTGGCCGCGATGATCTCGCGCTTCTGCGCCAACTCCCCGCTGAACGCCTCCAACTCCTTGCGAATCGTGCGATAATTCTCCGCCGGATCGGAACTATCCTGCGGATACAGATCCAGCAGGTGCACGATGACTTTCGTCCGCTCGATATGCCGCAAAAACGCGTGCCCCAGCCCCGCCCCACCCTGCGCCCCGGCGATCAATCCCGGAATGTCGGCCACCACGATCCGCCGGTCCCGCGCCACCTCCACGATCCCAAGCTGCGGGTCGAGCGTGGTAAACGGATAATCCGCCACCTTCGGCTTGGCCGCCGAGATCGCCCGCAGCAGCGTGCTCTTGCCGGCGTTGGGCATCCCCACCAGCCCCACATCCGCGATCAGCCGCAGCTCCAGCTTTAAGTTCCGCGCCTGCCCTTCGGTCCCCGGCTCGGCATAGCGCGGGGCCTGGTTGATCGATGACTTAAAATGCCAGTTCCCCCGCCCGCCCTTGCCATGCCTGGCGATCACCACCCGCTTGTCCACCGCATCCAGGTCGGCGATCAGCATGCTGTCGTGATCCAGGTCGAACACCAGCGTCCCCGGCGGCACCCGGATCACCAGGTCCTCCCCGCTCTCCCCGGCCATCCGCTTGCCCGTCCCCTGCTGCCCGCGCGGCGCCTTCCAGTGATGCCGCCCGGAAAAATCCAGCAGCGTGTTCTTGGAAGAGTCGGCCAAAAAAATCACATCCCCCCCATCCCCGCCATCCCCGCCGTCCGGCCCTCCCTTGGGAATAAACTTCTCCCGCCGAAAAGAAATACACCCCGCCCCCCCATCCCCCGCCTTCACATGAATTTCCGCTTCATCGACAAACATAGTCCGCGCATTATGCAGGAAATCAGGGAAATGTCGCCCCCCTTAGGTGTCGCGCACGAATAACCTATGCAGACGACGCGAGTGATCGACGGAAAA
>DAIOHQ010000026.1:0-29502 GCA_036744635.1 Tepidisphaeraceae bacterium
TTAGAGTACCGGACTGTCGATCCGGTGGTTGCGGGTTCGAGCCCCGTCGCGCTCGCTTGTGTAAATTGTTTCGATTGCAATAGTTGCAAAACCTGCCGGACCCCCGGCAGCGCGGCACCGAAGGGACGGGAAACGGTATTATACCGTTTCCCCGTTCTTTTCGTGTGGCCGGGCGTGACAACGCTCCCTGCCGATGGTCGGCAGCGCGGCCCTGAAAGCCGTTTGCCAGATGCCCCTTGCGGCCGCTGGCGCTTTCGTGGAGCGCTGCCATGTCCGACTCAATATCCATTCCCCGTTATCAATTGCACAGAGCAACCGGCCGAGCGCGCGTGACCCTCAACGGCCGCGACGTCTACCTGGGTGAACATAATTCTCCTGACAGCAAGGCGAAATATCAGCGCCTCATCGCGGAGTGGCTCTCGGCCGGGCGAACACTGGCACCGTCCGGAGCGGGCGCGGCACTCAGCGTGAGCGAGGTAATGCTCGCATACGTGCGGCATGCCGAAAGCTATTATCGCGATGCAGACGGCAACCCGACACGAGAAGTCTGGCGCTGGTGAGATGGGGGGCGCGGATGGCACGGGGGATCTGGGTGGTGAGGGTGATGGTGCGGTGTTCCCCGGGGAGGAGGTCGAATAGGTTGTCGGAGGGAAGGACGCCGGGAGGGAGGAGGAGCTCGACGGAGTGGGCGAAGATGTTGCTGGAGACGGTGAATTGGGTGATGTAGTGGGCGTGGGTGCGGGCGCGGGCTTCGCGTTGAGCGGTGGCGCGGGCGGTGACGGTGAGGGTGGGGCGGGTGATGTGAAGGTGGCGGAAGTCGCAGTCGGTGAGGGTGGCGGGAAGGATGTCTAAGGCGCTGCCAGGGGCGATGGAGTGGGCGGAGGAATTAGGGGGGACAATGCGGGCGAACCAGAGGCCGGCCTGGGGGTCGTGTTGGCCGCGTGGGAAGAGGGCGAGGGTGGTGCGGGCCATGGGCGGCGCGGTGAACTTCTTGCGGCCGGCGATGGCGTAGTTGCCGGCGGTGGAGACGTAACCGTATTCGACGGTGGCGCGGACGGGGTTGAGGGTGTCGTTGGCGAGGAGGATGGCGATTTTTTCCGAGGCGCGGGCGCGGGAGGCGCGGGAGGACGCCGCGGCGGAGGGGGCGGCAACGGAACTGGAGGAGGTGAGGGCGGAGGCGGTGGAGGAGAGCCCGTCTGAGGGGGCGGCGGCCGCTCCGGTTTCGCGGAGGATCAGCCGGATGGGCGCGAAGGCGCGGCGGACGAACCAGAAGGAGGATTTGCGGCGGAGGTAGTAGTCGATGATGGTCCAGCCGACTTCCCCCCAGGTGTCGTTGTACATCCAGAAGAGGGCGCCGTGGCAGCGCGGCTTGGCGCGGAGGGACTCGAGGGAGTAGCCGTACATCAGGCCCTGGGTCAGGCCGCCATAGTAGATGAATTCGTCGAGGGTGGCGTTCAGGGGGTCGATGTAGTGCTTGGCGATGCCCTTGTCGAAGGCGCCCTGGTCGAAGGTGTTCATGTGGTGACGCCAGAGGGGGTCAGCGCGGTCATAGTGGGCGTCGGGAGTGTCGGGGGTTTTGCGAATGGGGGATGGGCTTGAGCGGCCAATCAGATAGTCGGACATGGTTTGTCGGCAGGCGGGGCCGGGGTAGCCATATTCGCTGACGAACAGGGCGCCGCACTGGTCGAAGAGTTTGGGCTCGTAGCGTTTGACGTGTTCGCTTTGCATGGGGACGGCCCAGAAGTGGCAGTCGCCGGCGGTCCAGTCATCTGGGGTGGCGCCGCCGGAGGGGGAGGTGTACCAGTAGGGGATCTGCGGGCAGTTGCGATGAACGGCGGCGGGGAGCACCTCGCCGAGCAGGCGGGTGCCCTTATCGGTGAGGTGGTCGCCTGCGCCCATGCAGTAGGAGAGTTCGTTGCTGCCGCACCAGAGCGCCATGGACGCGTGATTGCGGAGGCGGCGGGTCTGGTAGTCGGCTTCCCTGGCGATCTCATCGCGGAAGCTTTCGATGTGGTCGGGATAGGGTGAGCAGGCGAGCATGAAGTCGTGCCACACCAGGATGCCTTCGCGGTCGCAGGCTTCGAAGAAGCTGTCGGGCGGATAGATGCCGCCGCCCCAGATGCGCAGCATGTTGAAGTTGGCGGCGGCCGCCTCGCGCACGAGGGTGTCGTAGCTGGCGTCGGTGGCGCGGGCATAGAGGCTGTCCGGGGGAATCCAGTTGCCGCCTTTGCAGAACAGGGGCTGCTCGTTGCAGCGCACGGTGAAGGTGTTGGCGGTATCCAGCTCGATGAACCGAATTCCGTAGAGCAGCGGCGGGTGGATGATGCGGCGGGTGGGCGTGCGCAGGTTAACTTCGATGGAATAGCGCGGCTGCTTGCCCATCCCGCTCGGCCACCAGAGGCGGGCGGCGGGGAGCGAGACCGGGAGATCGATGAAGTTCAGGCCGCTCTGCAGGATGGTCTGCACCTGAGCGGTGGCGGCGACTTTGCCGTCCGGGTCGCGGACGGTGAGGTGGAGGGTGCCTTGGCCGCTGGCGTAGGGGTTGAGCCATTGGACGGTGGCGGCGATGGTGAGGGAGACGGCCTGGGTGCTGTCCGCGGATGGCTTGGGCGGCGGGGCGGAGGCGCGATTGCGGGCGGGCGTTCGTTGCGCTGTCACCTGCACATCGCGGATGGCGGCTTCGTGGAGGATGCGCAGCTCGCAGTGTCCGCCGATGGCGACGGTGGCGCAGCGCGGGGCCCAGTCCCAGCCCCAGGTGAACTGGGCCTTGCGGACGAACGGGCGGCGGCGGTCGCCGCGCATGGGCAGGCCGCGGCTGTCTTCCGTGGGCTGGAAGCCTTTCATCGGCTGGTAGTCTTCGGCGCGGATGTCCTCGACGCCGGTGGTCAGGCGGACCAGCAGGATGTTCTCTCCCGCGCGGATGATACCGTTGACCTTGGCGAGGAAGGGGCGGAAGGCGGAGGGGTGATCGCCGATGTGCTGGCCGTTGAGAAAGATCGAGGCGTGGCTGTCGAGCCCATTCAGCTCCAATTCGAGCACCGGCCAGGCGGGAGGCGGCTGGGGTGGGGTGGTGTCGCCCTCAGAAGGGAGGGATGGGCCGAGCGGGGCGGTGTGGAGCGGGCCCGGGGAGACGTGACGGGCGGGCACGTCGAAGGTTCGGCGCAGCCACCATGAGCGGTCTTCAATCCAGTGCTGGTCGAGGCTGTTGATGCCTTCGAGGGGTTCGGGGATGCGGCCGGCGGCGATGAGGCCCTGGCGGATGTCGCCGGGGATGGGAGTGTCGATCCAGTCGGCGGGGGTATTCGATGCCTGCGAGGCTGCATGCGCGTCAGCCGGTTCCGCGGAGGCAACCGTGCCGAGGATGCGCGGGGCGGCGTCGGCGCTGACGGAGAGGGGTTCTTCGTGAAGCTGCCAGGTGCCGTCGAGGGAGAGGGCGCTGGTCTGCGGCGTGAGGGTCTTGCGGATTGGCTTGCGTTTGCTGCGGCGGGCGGTCGTGGGTTTCCTGCTCATCGCCTCAGAATATCGGGCAGCGGCCGGCGGGCAAGTGGAGCGATGCAGGTGATGCGTGACCGTCGCGGGCAGGCAGCGGATGGGGACGAGGGAGATGGGAACATAGCAGCAAGCATGTAAAAGGGATGCGGGGCGGGAGGAGGAATCGGCGCTGGACAGAGGCGCCGGCTCATCACGGGGGACCAATTACCGGCTCTCATTCGTGGACTTCTCATCGTGTAGCACGTGATAGAACTGCGAGAAACGTGGAGCGCCGCGAAAGCCGGCCGCTGTTCCTGGAGCGAGACTGGCCGTCGCCAACGGGTCAGTCGATTTGGTCGTCGCCGGCGGAATGGCCCGCCCCCGGCGTCAACCGGCGTTCCACATTCCGGGCATCGCTTGGGGCTGGCACGCAGGTCGTAGCCGCACTTGGGGCACAGCCCGAGGAGTTTACGCTTACGCTTCAGGTTACGGCTTTTCAGCCAGATCGCCGGCAGAATCGCCAGCAAGAGCATTGGGAACCACGCCGGGATGGTAACTTCCATCCCCGCTTCGGTGCTGAATAGCGGGGCGGGATTGCCATTGTTCACGTTCCAGTGGGCAAGGCCAAACCCCAACCAGCTTCCGAAGTCACCCAGGACATTGTCTTCTACATACGGATAAGTAAGCGATCGATCGTTTTGAGCGAGGTGACGGGCGAGTCCATTCCGTTTGATGTATTCAGGAAGAGCGAGCAACTGTGCCGACTGCGAGGCGGTGCGGCGGGTGAAGGTGAGCTGAATGCCGCCGTGCGCCAAGAGCACGTCGGTGGAGTTCAACTGGCGATTTGCCTTCCCCGCGTTGCCCAATATCGCATAACTGAACTCGTCGGCGCTCCAGACGCTGCGCAGTCCCACGATCATCACCCCGACGCACAGCACCAGCGAAATTGCCGCGAGGAGATTGAAGAGCTTGCGCCGCATCGCGGGGAAGTATAGCGGAAATGGGCGGTTCAGCGCTCCGCCGCCCGCCCCTCAGAGTAGATTGCTGCTCGGAGCGGTGTGTTGACGGCCGTCGGAGGGGGGCGGCTTTGTCTGTCTGACTTGCCTGGAGAACCAGATCGAAGCTGACGAGCAGCCGTGCCGCTCAGATTCAGCTCCTGGAGCCGCGTCAGGCCGCTGATCGCGTCCAGTCCCGCGTCGGTTATCTTGTATTGCTGCAGGTCCAGTATCCGAAGCCCCTGCATGCCCCTGCGGTGCTCCAGCCCCGCGTCCGTGACACCACTTGGCGGACACAGACAGCTCGCGCAACGCCGTGAGATGGGCGAGCTGGGCGACGTCTGCATCTCCTACGCGCCCCGGCAAATGCAGTCCCGGAATCTGCTGGCTTTCCACCTCCGCCGCCACTTTCTCGATGGACACCAGAGTTCCGGAGGTGGGTCGATGGACACCCACCACGCATCGCACGCGGGGATCTCCAGTCCGCGAGGTTCTTGCCCACAAAGTGGGGTCCTCCGCCCTTTTCCCCAACGACCACCACGCCCAGCTGCACAGGGAAGCTGAACTGCCGGGCAGAATAGCGCTTGGAGCCAGCGGGAGGGTCCTCACCGTCGTCTTCTACCGTTGGCAGCTTGAATTTCGTCCTCCCCGCGCATGCGTCCCGACATGCTAAATTGCGCACGGTGCGGTACAATGGTAGGTCATGCGACCGAAGAGCGCTAGACATTTTCCGCTTGGGTCTATTGGGGTGGTTCTGATCATTGTCGCGGAACTGCCGACGATCATCGGGATGCTGCGCGGCTTCAATCTACTGGCGCGAGGTGAAGACGTGTCACTCGTTACTATACCATCGTATACCGTCTCACATTCGAAATTACCGTCATGAGTCGAGTATTTTCGATCATTCTGAATACCGATTGACACACCCATAGACATGATGCTCCCCAACGACCGCGCCATCAACCCCGAGCCCGGTCGCGCCCGCGCCCGCACCGGCTACCCGGGAATAAATTCCTGGGGACCACGGATGAAAATATGTGCCATTCGTCATTTGTCATTCGCGCAAATGACGAACGACAAAATTGAGGCGATTTCAATTGACACTTCCCCCACTCCTGTTACCGTGACCATCAAGTGATTGACGGGTGGACAATCTACCAATTGATCGCTGAATCTTCAACAGGGTCAAATGCGATCACTCCCACACACTCAGGACATCCCATGACCACAGAAGTGCAGCCAGGGGCGGCACGCCAAGTCGCCCAGCAGAAGGTCGACGAGTTCGTCGGCCGGGTCCGCTCCATCCGCCACAGCCTCCACGAAGTCGTGGTCGGCCAGGATCAGACTCTCGACCTGCTCCTCACCTGCGCCCTCACCAGTTCCCACGCCCTACTCCTCGGCGTGCCAGGGCTGGCCAAGACCCTGATCGTCAAAGCCCTCGCCGCCGCCTTCAAATGGAAATTCTCCCGCGTCCAGTTCACCCCCGACCTGATGCCCTCCGACATCACCGGCTATGAACTCCTCGGCCGCGATGAAAGCACCGGCGCCCCGCGCATGACTTTCCGTCCCGGCCCGGTCTTCGCCAACCTGGTGCTGGCCGACGAGATCAACCGTGCCGCCCCCAAGACCCAATCCGCCCTGCTGGAGGCGATGGCCGAGCAGCATGTCACCGTCGGCGGCCAGACCTATCCCTTGGAAGAACCCTTCCTGGTCGTCGCCACTCAGAACCCCATCGAGCAGGAAGGCACCTACCCGCTCCCCGAGGCCCAGCTTGACCGCTTTATGATGGAAATCCGCATCGACTATCCCACCCCTCAGCAGGAGGAGGAGATCGTCATGCGCACCAGCGCTAAGCCCCCGGCGTTGCCCGAGGCGGCCTTCGACCGCGAGGCGTTTCTCGCCCTGCGAGACCTGATCTGGGCCGTCCCCGTCCCCGCCACCGTCGCGGCCTACGCGGTGAAAATCTGCGGCGCCAGCCGTCCCACCGACATCCGGGCCAGCCAGTTCATCAAAGACTACGTCGCCTGGGGCGCCGGCCCGCGCGGCTCGCAAAATCTCGTCCGCGCTGCCAAGGCCCGCGCCCTGCTCGAAGGCCGCACCGCCCCGACCGTCGAAGACGTCCGCGCCGTCACCATGCCGATCCTCCGCCACCGCATCATCCCCAACCACCGCGCAGTCGGCGACGGCGTAGGCTCCGATGCGATCGTCGACCGGCTGCTCAAGGACATCGCAGGATGAAAGCGTGAAACGTGAAGCGTGAAACATGAAGAAATTAATACCGGCCCCTCTACATGTTTCACGCTTCACGTTTCAGGTTTCGACATAATCCCATGCCCGCCACACTCTCTCCATCTCGCTCCCCGTTCCTCGACCTGCGCTCCCTCTCCGCCGTCGCCCACATGCGCTTTGTCACCCGCCGCCAACTCGATGGCTCCTATAGCGGCCGGCATCGCTCGCGCCAGCAGGGCGGCGCCTCGGAATTCGTCGACTATCGCGAATACGTCGAGGGCGAAGACCTGCGCCGCCTCGATTGGAAAGTTCTCGCCCGCACCGGCCGGGCCTACACCCGCCTCTACCAGGATGAAACAAATCTTCTCTGCACGCTCGTCCTCGACGGCAGCGCCTCCATGCTTTTCGGCCCGCGCAATGGCCGCGGCACCGAAGGCTCCAAGCTGCAATACGCCCAATATCTCGCCACCGCGATCAGCCACGTCATCAGCCGCCAGCAGGACCAGATAGGCTTGGCGGTCATCTCCGATGGCGTGCAGTCGGTCATCTCCCCCGGCAGCACGCCCGGCCACGTCGCCGGCGTGCAGGACGCCATCGCAGCGATGCAAACCCGGCCCGCGACCAAACTAGCGGACGGCCTGCGCGACCTGTTCACCGAGCTCAAACGCCGCGGCGCCTTGGTGATTATCAGCGATTTCCTCCTGGACGATACGGAGGGGTTGGAAAAAACCTTCGCCGCCATCCAGCTTTTCCGCCACCGTCATTGGGAGCTGGTAATCCTGCATCTCGTCCATCCCGATGAGGAGCGCCTGCCCGAAGGCCTGGCCTACCGCTTCGAGGGAATGGAAGGCGAAGGCCGCGTCGATTGCACGCCCGCCGACATTCGCGCCCGCTATCAGCAGCGCTTCGAAGCCCACGCCGCCACGGTGCGGCAACTGGCGCTGGCGGCCGGATGCGACTATCGCCGCATCTCCACCGCCATCCCTTACATGCAAACCCTCGGCGGATTCCTTGTCGAGCGATCGGGATAAGCCATGACACTCTTGCACGGATGGGCAATCGCAGTGGGAACCGCGGCCGTAGCGCTGCCGGTGGCCATCCACTTCCTCACCAAGCCGCGCCCCACCCGTCTGCCGCTCTCCACTCTTCGCTTCGTGCAGGAAGCCATCCAGCAAAAACGCGCCCGCTATCGCCTGCGCGACTGGATCATCCTGCTGCTCCGCACCGCCGCGGTCATCCTGCTCGCCCTGGCCTTCGCCCGGCCGCTGCTGCGCGCCAGCCCCGCCGTGGCCGAACGCGGCGCCGGCAAGACCGTGCGCGTGCTCCTGCTGGATGTCAGCCAGAGCATGGCCGCCGCCTCCCACGGTGGAGGGGGAGTCAGCGCCTTCGATCGCGCCCGCGCTGAGATCGCCAGGCACGCCAACTACGACCAGGACGTCCGCATCAACCTCATTGAGGCCGGCGCGCGCCCGCGGCCTCTCTTCGACCGCCTCACCACCAATTTTTCGGCCGTGCGCGATGAGCTGGCGGCCGCCAGGGTGCGGGGGGAACGGCTCAACCTGCAGAAGGCGATCGACGCCTCGGCCGAGATGCTCGCCAAAGCCCCCGCCCCTTCCGGCAGCGCCGACCTGCGCCGCGAGCTGGTGATCGTCAGCGATTTTCAGCGCTCCAACTGGGCCGACGTGGATTTTTCTCCGCTGCCCAAGAACACGATCATTCAACTGGAATCGGTCGCTCCCCCGCCTCCGGTCCAGGCAGGCCCGCAAGTTACCCGGCTGCCCAATCTCGCCATCACCCAAGTGCGGGCGCTGGGCCGGCTTGAGCAGCGCCGGCCTGCCAAGCTGGAAATCGAGGTGGGCAATTTCTCTCCTGCCGCCCGCGACTTGCACGTCGATGTCACCCTCGGCAATGCCTCTTACCAGGCGGCTGGCCTGTGTCCTCCCGGAGTCAAGACGCCGCTGCTCATTGACTTCACCCCCAGCGAAACCGGCTGGCAGAGCGGGGCCGCCGCCCTGACCGCCGTGGACGATGCCTTGGATGCCGATAACCATCGCTCCTTTGTGCTGGAGATTCGCCCCGCTCCCACGTACGCCCTCATCACCCGCGACCCGGCCAAGCCGCAGCCGACTTCCAGCCACTTTCTCGAACGTGCCCTCGCCCCCTACAGCGATGCCACCGCCGCGGGCAAACCGGCGGCGGGCGGCTATCCCGCACCAGGCGCAAAGACGCTGGAGCGCGTGGTGCGGATCGACCCGAGGCAACAGGGGGGGCTCGATCGCGATGCCCTCGCCCCCGCCGATTTGATCGTCCTCGACCATCCCGGCCGGCTCTCCAACGCATCGATCAATCTCCTGGCCGCCCTCGTCCGCCGCGGCAAGCCGATGCTCTATGTCACCGCCGAGCCCACCGACGCCAGCAACCTGAAACTATTCGCCGACGCCGAGGGCGCAGACTTGAAAATGCCGGTGGAATTTCTGGCCCCGAGTGAGTCTGGCCTTCGCCGCGATCTGTTTCTGGTGGAGGTCCGCCGCAGTGAGATACCCTTCAGCAAATTTGGCGAATCCCTCGCCGCCGCCGTCGGCCCGCTGCGCTTCGCCGGCGGCCTGAATTCGCGAGCACTGCCGCCCGAGCAGGGCGCCTTGCGCGATGATATTCTCGCCACCTACAGCGATCGCTCCGCCGCTCTCATCGTCACCACCTGCGGCGCAGGGTCGCTGGCGGTGCTCAATGCCGACCTCAATCGCTCCAACATCGCCTCTTCGGGCATTTTTGTCCCGCTGATCGACGAGCTGGTTGGCCGCCTGCTCGCCCAGCGCCAAAGCGCCAGCGCAATCCCGAGCGGCGAGCCGATGGCCGCGTATCTGCCCGCGGAAACCGGAACCACGGCCGGCCTGGCAATTGGTCGGCAGTCGGCAGTGGGCAGTGGGCAGTCTGCAATCCAATACGCCCAAAGGGCTCCCGAATCCGAAATCAAAAATTCCTCTGACACAGGCGAGATCGCCGAGGAAAGCAACTTTGTCATCTGGCGCTGGCCGGCCGCCGGCCCTCCCGGCATCTATCAGGTGAAGCGGGATGGCCACATCATCTTCGCCGCCGCCACCGCCGTCCCCGCCAGTGAAAGTGACCTGCAGACGATCGACCCATCGCTGCTCACCGACCGCCTCGCCGGTGGCCGCCAGGTGCAGTTCCGCTACAGCGGCGATGAGCAGCAGGGCAAAGACAACACCTGGACTTGGATCGCTACCGCCTGCGCCGCCTGCATCCTGACCGAACTCCTGGCCCTGATCGCGTTCAGAACCTGACGGGGAGATGTGATGCAAACAAAACAATTACCGCAATCGCAATCAGTGGAATGGGCTACCTGCCCATGCGCACCAGGCGCAGCGCTCCCGCTATTGTGGCGCGGGCGAGGCGCCCGTGCCACAAATACCGCCGCGATTCGAGCCCACTCACTGCCAGCCCATGCCGCCGCACAAGGCAAACTCGCATGACCGCATTGACCTTCGATCCCCAGCTTCCCGCCTCGCTGTTCGCGGCCATCGCCGTCGCCAGCGCCGCCCTGCTTGGCTGGTACGCCCTGCGCCGCCCCTCCTCGGTTCCGCCACGGCGCTGGTGGTCGATCATCGCCCTCATGACCATCGGCATCGCGCTCGTCCTCGCCCTGCTGCTTAACCCCACTCTCGTGCGCGAGCTGCCGCCGCCGGCCGGCACACCCCGCCTCACCATCCTCGTCGATGCCACCGGAAGCATGGCCACCCCCGACGCGCCCTCCGGAGCATCCCGCTATCAGTTCGCCGCCACCGCCGCAAGCAAGGTAGCCGACCGCCTTCGCGGCACCTTCGACATCACCGTGCGCACCTTCGCCTCCTCCAGGGCAGGCTCCGTTCCGGTCGATCCAGGCGAACTCGCCAGCCGCAAACCCGATGGCCAAAGCACCGATCTCGCCGCCGCCATCGCCTCCTCGGTCACCGAGGACACCGCCTCAGGAGGCGAAGGCCGCGCTATCCTGCTTCTCAGTGACGGCATCCACAACGCCGGCGGTTCAGCAGGCGGTGAAAACGGTGGCGTCGCCGCTGTCTTCGATTCCGTCCGTCTCGCCAAGGCGATGGCCATCCCGATCTACACCCGCACCTTCGGCGGCGAAAAACAGGGCATCGATCTCGCTGTCGAGCTGCGCTCGCCCCAGGATCTCGCCTTCACCGGCCAGAAGGTTCCCATCGCCGTCCGCATCCGGCACACCGGCATCGGCGCTGGCAAGACCTCGCTGGCATTGCTGCAGGATGGCAAGGAAATCGCCCGCCGCTCAATTGAACTGTCCCCCGCCGGGCCATCTGACTCCTACTTCATGGTCTCCCAGGACAAGACCGGGGTGTATTCCTATGAAGTCCGCGCCGATGCCCTCACCGGCGAGGCCACCACCGCCAACAACTCCACCTCTTATCTGTTGCGGGTTGTCGATGAGCCGATCCGCGTGCTCCTGCTCGAGGGCAAACCCTATTGGGATTCCAAGTTCCTCGTCCGCACCCTCACCGCCGATCCCGCCATCGCCCTCGACTCCATCGTCCGCCTCACAGACAACCGCCTGATGCGCCGAACCCTCAGCGGCAGAGCAGAAAGTCGGCAGCCGACGGTCGGCAGTCAACAGCCGCCGGCTGGCGACGCCGATCCACCCGCGACTGCTCCCACCACCCAACCGCGCCTGGAAACCTGGAAGATCATTCCCGACGCCACCGAAGTCCTCTCCAGTCCCGAGCACCTCAAGGGCTACCAGATCGTGGTCCTCGGCCGCGACTCGGAAATCTTTCTGACCGACACCGCCATCTCCAACCTGCAGAACTGGATTGCCACCGAAGGCGGCTCGCTGGTCTGTTATCGCGGCGCCCCCGCCACCCAAGTCAACCAGAAACTCAGCCGCCTGCTCCCCGTCAAGTGGCAACCTTCCAGCGAAACCCGCTTCCGCGTCAAGCTCACCGACCAGGGCCGCGACCTGCACTGGTGGCCGGCCGCGGGCGCCAACGAAAACCAGCTCCTCGCCCAGCTTCCCGCCCTGGCCCGCACCGCCCAGGTCGATCAGTCCAAGCCGCTGGCTGTCGTCCTCGCCACCGCCGTCTCCCCCGCTGGGGAAAAAGATCCCGCCGTCGTCTACCAGCCCTACGGCACCGGCCGCGTCGTCGTCATCGAAGGCGCCGGCATGTGGCGCTGGGCCTTCCTTCCGGCGCAAGACCAGGGGGGGCAGGAGGGCAGGGGAGGGCAGGAGCAGGCGGCCGTCTATGCCGGGATGTGGCAAAGCCTTCTCCGCTGGCTCACCAGCAACGGCAACCTCACCCCCGGCCAGCAGATGACCCTCCGCGCTGACAAGGTGAGCTTCGCCAACACCGAGTCCGCCACCGCCACCTTGCTGGTGCGCGAAGAAGGCGCCGCCAGACAACAGCCCCTCGTCGAGCTCTCCCCCGCGGGGGTGGCAGATGGACACGGCGCCGCGTCCATCCCTCCCACCTTCGCCCCCATCCCTGTCGGCGAAGAGCCCGGCATGTTTCGTCTCGACTTCGGCAAGCTGCCCGATGGCCGCTACCAGGCCCACATCGTCGGCCGGCCGACGGACGATTCCGCCAACGTCGCCATCTTCGACGTGCGCAGCTTCGGCGATGAGCAGCTTGACCTCAAAGCCCGCCCCGACCTGATGGCCCGCATCGCCTCCCTGAGCGATGGCGTGGTGGTTGACGACAGCGCGGCCGACGAGATCGCCGCCAGCTTCCGCCAACACCTCGCCCGTCTCCACCCGCCCCAATTCGAACGCCGCAGCGCCTGGGACAAGTGGTGGCTCCTCACTGCCATCTTCGTAGTCTGGACCCTTTCCTGGACCCTGCGCCGTAGCGGAGGGCTGGTATGACCGCTCTCAACACGCGCACCGCGATCATCTCCCGGATCTGTCTGAGCGCATACATCGCGCATTGGTGGCACGGGCGCCTCGCCCGTGTTCAATGCTCCAAGCACGGGCGAGGTGCCCGTGCCACGATAGATGCAAATGCCCCAGCCCACGGTTCGGCAGACCAAATGTACTTGACGAACGGACGGTGACCCATGCAAAGCCCCACCCTCCAACATCATCTCCTCAAGCTCAAACGCCGCCTCCTGGCCTTGGAATTCGCCGGCGGCGGAGGCTGGGGCATCCTGCTCGCCCTGCTCATCCTCATCGCCGCCGCCTGGCTCGACTTGATGGTCGAGCTCTCCCCCGCCCTGCGCATCGCCTCGCTCCTCATCGCCATCGCCGCCACCCTGATCCTCCTGATCCGCAGCGTCGCCCTCGCCTTCCGCCACGCCGCTCCCCAATCCCTCGCCCGACGCCTCGACACCGCCGCCAACGCCCACGGCCAGATCCTCACCGGCGTGGACTTCACCCTGCAATCCTCAACCGCCTCCCCTGCCTCCGCTCCCCTCTCGCAGGGGCTGACCGAACTCGCCGTCGATCGCGCCGCCACCCTCGCCGGATCGATCCGCCCCGCCGCCGCCGCCCCTCACCAGCCCCTCTATCGCCCTTGGGGCCTCGCCGGCACCCTGATCCTCGGCCTGCTCATCCTCTCCGCCGCCGCCCCGCGCCTCTCCACTGCCCTGTGGCTGCGCTTCACCGATCCCTTCGGCGACCATCCACCCTATTCGCGCATCTCCCTGGCCGTCGAACCCGGCGACACCCGCATCGTCTATGGCACCAGCCTGGAAGTCCGCGTCCGCCCCCAAGGCGGCGTCATCGACAATCCCCAAGTCATCCTGCATGCCGCCGACTCACAAGGCGCAGGGGGGGCCGACGAAACCCTCCCCATGTTCCAGGAAGCCGATGGCAAATGGATCGCCACCGTCGCCAACGTCACCGCCCCGGCAACTTACTGGGTCCGCGCCCCAGGCGTGCGCAGCCGCCACTATCAGCTCGACCTCATCACCGTCCCCAAAATTGAATCCGCCCGCTTCCGCGTCACCCCACCCGCCTATACCCATCGCCCCTCCTACGAAGGCGCCCTCCCCCAGGGCGGCCTCTCCGGCCTCCCCGGTGCCACCGTGGAAATGTGGATCAAGAGCAATCGCCCCCTCGCCGGCGGTTCCCTGCAAATCCAAACTAAGGACTCCCCCACAACGCAGGCGACAACCCTCCCCACCGCCGCGGTGGCGCCCGTCGTGGCGAACAGCAACGAAGTCAAAACTACCTTTACCATCGACGCCAATGCCACCGCCCGCGCCACCGTCGTCGACGTCGCCGGCCAATCCTCCACCGACGTCTTCGTCGCACCCATCACGCTTCTTTCCGACGACCGCCCCTTCGTCCGCCTGCTCGAGCCCCGCGCCCAGTCCTACGCCACGCCCACCGTCACCATCAACATCTCCATGGTCGCCGAGGACGACTACGGCATCTCGCGCCTGCAGCTTTTCCGCGGCCTCAACGAGTCCCGCGTCCGCGCGGAGGAGATCCCCGTCCCCCCCAACCAGCCCCCGCGCCTGCCGGCGCAGCTCCAACTCAAGCTCTCTGACTACGGCCTGACTCCCGGCGACATCGTCAAGCTCTACGCCCGCGTCGAGGACAATGACCCCGCCGGCGCCAAAGGCTCCGAATCCTCCATTGCCATCATCCGCATCATCTCCCAGGAGGACCTTGAGCGCATGCAACTCGCCCGCCAGGGCATGGAAGTCCTCCAGTCCAAATACGAGCAGGCCCGCCGCCGCCTTGAAGCCCTTGACCACCAGCTCGAGCAGCTTCAGAAGGATCTGGAAAAACTCGACCCCGACAGCGAGCTCGCCAAGGCGATGCGGGAAAAGATCGCAAAGCTCGCCGAGCAAATGCAGACTGAGGCCGGCGAGATCGCCAAATCCGCCGCCCAGGACCTTCCCTTCGACATCGACCACGCCTTCAAGAAGCATCTGCAGCAGGCCGCGGAAAAAGTCGCCGCCGCCGCCAAAGCCACCGCCGAACTCGCGCAAAAAGGCGGCATCGGCAACGCCGCCGCCGCCAAAGCTCTCGAGCAGATCCGCAAAGACCTCGCCGGCGAACAAAAAGACCTCCAGGACAAGGCCACCGATCCCCTCGACAATCTCGCCCGCATCTTCCCCCTCAAGGAAGATGAGGCCCGCTTCGCAGAGCTCTACCAGCGCCAATCCGATCTCGCCGAACGCACCAAGGCCCTCGAAGGCCAGGAGGGGCAGGATAATCCCAGGCTCAAGAGCCGCATGCGCGACCTCGAAACCGAGCAGCGCCAGCTTCAGGATGACCTGCGCGCTCTTCTCGACGACATCGAAACCCACGCCGCCCAGCTCCCCGAAGACCCCAAGCTCGACGACCTGCGCAAAAGCGCCAAGGAGTTCACCCAGGCCGTCAAACAAAGCGGCGCCTCCGAGGAAATGTCCCGCGCCAAGACCGCCCTCGGCGAATTCGCCGGCTCCGTCGCCCACACCCGCGCCCAAAGCGCCGCCGACATCCTCGAAAAATTCCTCTCCAAGTGCCAGGGCATGGGCGATCAGGCCAGCACCTGCATCCGCTTCCAGCCCGGCCTGGAAGATCTCGGCGACACCGTCGACCAACTCCTCGACGCCGAAGGCCTCCTCCCCGGACCCAACGGCAAACAAGGCTCCGGCGGAAAAAACGGCTACAGCGCCCGCCGCAATTCGCTCAACAACGTCGGCATCTACGGCAACCTCCCCACCCGCGCCTCCATGGCCAGAGGCGGCAACGGCCACGACAATCGACCCTCCTCCAGCGACGGAAACGCCAACCCCGATGAAGATCGCGATCCCTCCCACGCCGCACCCAACGCACGGTCCCGCGTCGCCGGCGAAACCGGCGCCGCCATCCCTCCCGAATACAAGCGCCGCGTAGGCGCCTATTTCCAGCGCGTGGCCGACGAGCTGGGAGACAAACAGGATTAAATCACCCCAGGAGTAATTAAATGAGCCATTTTCAAAAACTGAAAGTCATCGCCATCGCCCTGGCCCTCCTTGCCACCGCCGCCATCGCGGCGTCGGATGATGCCCCGACAACCCAGCCGCGCGCAGAGCTCAAAAACGCTCCCAGGCCACTGGTTCAGGACCCCGAGTCCCTCGAGCCCCAGCAAGTCGGCGGCGAACCCGAAGGCATCGTCCAGGTTGCCAACCTGATTTACGCCGGCACCAAAACCAGCAAGTGTTTCTCAGACCATTTTCTCATCCAGGCCGAAAAAGATTCCGCCATCTCCACCAGCCGGCGCTTCCACGCCGTCAAGCTCTCCTCCCAGGAACTCTTCGAGTTCCCCCTGGTCATCATGACCGGCGAAGGCGCCTTCGAGCTTCCCGATGCCGAACGCCAGAACCTCCGAAAGTTCGTCGAAAGCGGCGGCCTGCTCCTCGCCTCCGCCGGCTGCTCTTCGCCCGACTGGGACCGCTCCTTCCGCGCGGAAATGTCCAAGATCTTCCCGGATGCACCCCTCAGCGCCATCAAGATGGATCACCCCGTCTTCCACACCATCTACGACATCACCGACCTGCAGACCCACCACGGCGGCGCTCCCCGCCCGCTCGAAGGCGTCTCCATGCACAATCGCATCGGCGTCCTCTACTCCCAGGATGGAATCAACGACACCGCCCACACCGAAGGCTGCTGCTGCTGCGGCGGCAATGAAATCACCAACTGCGCCCAGATCAACGTCAACATCCTCGCCTACGCGCTGCTCTATTGACCCGACATGATCCGCCGCCTCTTCCAATGTCTCCTTCTCGCCGCCACCGGCTTCAACTCCGGCTGCGACCGCAAATCCGCATCCGTCCCCAAACCCCTGCTCGTCGTCGTCAGCGGCGACACCGCCGGCTGGATCACCCCCTGCGGCTGCACCTCCAACCAATCCGGCGGGCTCCTCCGCCGCGCCACCTATCTCTCTCAACTCGCAACCAACTCCAACGTCCTCTACGCCGATGCCGGCGGCGCTCCCGCCGGGACTTCCCCCTACGATCTTACCAAGGCCGACGCCATCTTCCGCGGCGAGGTGCTGATGCACATCGCCGCCCACAACATCGGCGCCGCCGAGGCCGCCCTCGGCGCCAACTACCTCCGCGATGCCCAAACCCGCCTCAAGATCCCCTTCCTCTCCGCCAATGTCCGCGACGGCACCGGCCAACTTATCGCCCCCGCCTCCCGCCTCATCTCCATCGGCCAAACCCGCATCGCCCTCATCGGCGTCCTCTCCCCCACCCTCGCCCCCAAAGGCATCACCATCTCCGATCCCCGCGCCGCTATCGTCGCTACCGCCGCAACGCTCAAAGCAAAATCCGATCTCATCGTCGTCCTCGGCTACCTTCCCGATCAGGAACTGGAACAACTCGCCTCCTCTCTCCCCGAGTCCGACGCCGTCATCGGCGGGCCCACCGGCCAGGCCATCAAACCCCGGCGCGTCGGCCCCGCCCTTCTCGCCGCCGCCACCAACAAGGGCAAATTCCTCGTCGAGCTGACCCACGCCCCCGCCGACAAAGGCTTCTCCACTGGAAAAGTCACCGAGCTTGGCCTCTCCTTCGCCGACGACCCAACCCAGCTCGCCAACCTCAAAACCTATCTCGCCCAGCTTGCAGAAAAAGATTTCCCCGCCGACCAGACCGGCCTCGTCTCCGCCCTGCCACCAGGCGTACCAAAAGAGTACCGCATCGCCGGCAGCGCAAGCTGCAAGGAATGCCATCCCTCCGCACACAACACCTGGACCGAAACCGCCCACGCCCGCGCCTTCGCCACCCTGCAGACCAAGGGCTTCGCCGCCGACCCCGCCTGCCTCCAGTGCCACACCACCGGCTACGGCCTCCCCGGCGGATTCCGCTCTCCCAAACGCACCCCGCTACAAGCCTCCGTCGGCTGCGAAAACTGCCACGGCCCCTCCCAAGCCCACGTGAGCAATCCCAAGACCCGCACTCCCTTCCAAGCCCCCGACCAATGCCTCCGCTGCCACGATCACGAAAACAGCCCCAAGTTCGTCTACAGCGACTACTGGCCAAAAATCGCCCACGCCCAAGAAAAAATCCTTGACAATTCCCAAACAAAACACTAACATGTGCATAGATATAGCGAAACTTCAGTGTCCATCAACCTCCGGGGGAACCGTGACACTCTCGCGCCGCCATTTGCCCTGCTTAACAACACCAATGTCCTACTCCGCAAGAAGTGTCCCACAGACCAGCTTCTTCACAAGTGACCAAGGACAAAGGACTAATGACCATCCAATGTCCCACAATGTCGCAGAATGTCCCACATCTCAAAATCACTTACTCCGCCGCTTTCCACTTGTCACCCCCTCACCTTATCACGTTATCGTCCTTCTTTCCCTCCTCCTTTCCCTCCCTTCCTTCGCCTCCCCCGCCACTCAGCCCTCCGGCCAACTCCTCCCCTGGCTCGACAACCTCGAAGATGCTTACAAGGAAGCCGGCCGCACCCAAAAACCGATCTTGGTGATCTTCAGCGCTGACTGGTGCGAGCCCTGCAAAGCCCTTCACGAACAAATCGAAACCCCCGCTGCCCAAAAGACCCTCGCCTCTTGGACGCGCGTCAATCTCAACTTTGACACCGACGAGGCCGACGCCAATTTGCTCAACGCCACGCGCATTCCCGCCCTGCGCATCCTCACCCCCGCCGGTGCTCTCATCGCCTCCCACGATGGCCCCATGTCCGCCGATACCCTCACCGCCTGGCTGACCTCCTCCGCCGCCGAGGCCACGGTAGCCTTGGGCGCCGAATTCACCGGCGCCGCCTCCCCGGATGCGGCAACACTGGCCAAGCTGGTCGATGCCCTCGGCAGCTCCAAATCCCTACTCCGCGAGGCCGCCACCCGCCGGCTGCTCGGCTATCCGCATCTCGCCGCCCCAACCGTTCTCGAACTCGTCAGCGATGGCAAGCTGGCCAAACGTCTCTCGGCAATGGAAGTGCTCAGCGAATGGAAAGCGCCGCTGGAAGGCATCGACCCCTGGCATCCCGAAAGTATCACCAGCGAGCGTGTAGCGGCGCTCCACGCCTGGGCCAAGCAGCTTCCCGATGCGCCCACAAGCCGCCCCTCCGCCCTCAGTGGCGCCGCCCTCGCCGACGCCCTCCGCGAAATCCGCCAGCTGCTCCAGGCCTCCACCGCCGCCGACGCCGCCACCATCCGCGATCGCCTCGCCCGCACCGGCCCCGCCCTGCTGCCAGAAGTCGCCAAACAGCTTGCCGCCGCAGGAGGGCCCACCGCCGATAATGACCGGCAGCGCCTCACCGCCCTGCGCTACCGCATCCTCGCCACCGACCGCCTCGTCCTCGCGTGGCCAAATGGCCTCGAGCGCCTCTCCTCCCTCGACTCCGCCCAGCGCCATCAGGCCATGGACGAGCTTTCCAAACGCTCATCCGCCGATGACGCCCCCCTGCTGCTCGGACTTTTCAGCGATCCCGACCCGCTCATCCGCGAGAGCGCCCTCAAGCTCCTGCAATCCATAGGGGGGGTCGGCAGCGGCGCCAGTGGGCGGGCTTTTCGCCAACTCCTCGCCGATGCCGATCCCAACGTGCGTGCTGCCGTCCTCAAGCAGCTTACCGAAACGCCCGATCACGCCCTCGCCGCCGATATCATCCAGTACGCGAAAAACGAAAAAGAGACCGATCTGATCGTTCACGCCGTTCGTGTGCTGCGGGCGATGAAGACCAAAGCCACCGTCGACTGCCTGATGGAACTGCTCCATCACAACAACTGGCGGGTGCGGGCTGAGGCCGCCGAGGCGCTGACCACCCTCGCCAAGGCGAGGGAAACGGCTGGCGCTGATATCTACCCTGTGATGCTCGATCTCCTCAACGATCCCGATGGTTTCGTCTGCAGCCGGGCGGTCGTCGCGCTGGAAAACTCCAATCTCTCCACCGCGGTTAAACCCATGTTCGAGGCCGCCGCCAAGCACCCTGAGCTGCTCGGCGATGTGATTGGCGCGGTTTCGCGCTCGGAAAGCATGCGCGCCCCGGCCGTGCCGTTTCTGCGCAAGCTCTGCGCTGATCCCCGTCCCACCGCCCGTGCCCAGGCCATCTGGGGCCTCGCCATCGCCGACCCGCGCGGGGCCGGCGAACTGTTGGGCAAGGCTTTGGCCGATGATGCCGGCGAGGTCCGTATCGCCGCGGCCGAGGCGCTGCTGAGCATCCTCAACCAGAAGCGCCCGCAGGATGGCATGGTCATGCAGAGCCGCTACTTCGGCATGAGCGAAGAGCGCGTCGCGGTGGACCCAGTCACCTGGCTCGATGACTTCCGCGCCGGCAAAGGTCGCCCGCAGTGGATGGCAGGATTGATCCCGCCCCTCGAAAAGATGTTGGCCGCAGATGTCGCCTCCGAGCAGGGGGGGCAGCTTGCCGCGGCCGTCCCGCTCACCGCCCTCGGACAGGATGATCGCGCCTATCCCTGGCTGCTCGCCTCGGCCAAGTCCTCCACTGCCGACGTTGCCAAAATCAGCGCTGCCCTCCCATGGCTTCCCTGGGAAAAACGATTGGAACTGTTTAATTCCCTGGTTGCCGCCCATCCAGCTGAAGACGATGCCGAAACCGCCGCAACCGAATTCATCATAATTCCCGATCCCCGCGGGACAGAGCCATTATGGAAACTGCTTGCCTTGCCGGGCGCCTCCCTCAAGCTCGCGAACTCGATCGCCTCCCGCCTTGAGACGCTCTATCTCGGCCCGAACTACTATAACATCGCTTCGGTTGCGGCCTCCGCCCGCACCTCTACCGCCAAGGCCGCTCGCGAAAAGGCTCTCGGCGGCACGCCGATGCAGCGCCTTGCGGCCGAAGCCCTGCTGATTTCCGTCTCTCTCGACGATGCCGTCGAAGTAGCCTCCACGATCTATCAAGACCCCAAGAGCGATCTCCAGACCAGGACCGATGCCCTGCAGATTCAGTTATTGGCGATGAAGAAAGCCGATGGCCAGAAGCTGGCGATCGACACGCTCGCCAACCCGGAGCGGCCCCTCGTCCGGGTGGCCCTCTCCTACCTGGCATTGGGCAGCGAGCGCCTCCGGCAGCTTCGCGAGGTGATCTATCTGTCGGTCGATAATCCCGACCTGCTGGACAGGTCCTACAGCGGCGGCCAGCCCATCCCCATCGAAATCCCTCCCAAGCTCAAGGCGGAACCGGTAAAACCGCTGCTGCAGGACTCCGATCCCCAAACCGCAGCCTGCGCTGGGTATCTCCTGTGCGTCCTCGGCCAGCGCGAAGGGCTCGACCCGCTCCTCAAGTATTGGCGCAGCAAGGCCGCGCAGGAAGAGCAGACGGTGAAGCTGGTCTATCGTGCCGTCACCGCCCTCAATGATGACACCCTGACGCCGATTCTGGAGGAGCTCTACAACGCCGCCGACAAGCACCGCAGCTATGAATTCCGCGAGTTCTACTGGACCATTCGCCCGATCGAAGGCCCCAATGCCCTGAAGCTGCGCAAAAAAATCCGCGATGAAATCGGCATGGACAACCTGCGATGATTGCAATGGCCACTGATAGATAGCAGTCCAGTATCCGTTGCCCCCGGCGCCCCACCGTCGCGGGAAAATGAACGTTGATCCCGGCGGCGTGGGACCGCCCAATTTGAAGGAGTCACTATGCGTTATCGTTCGACCTGTTTTCTCGCCGGCGCCTGGGCACTCGCCCTGATCCTCCCGGCCGCCGCGCCCGCCCAGCCCGCCGCAGCGGGGGCCGCCAACGGCGTCGTCTCCGGAACCGGGATAGCCTCCATCGAGCGCAAGCCCGATGTGCTGCGCTTGTCGCTCGACATCGCCGCCGACGGCAAGGACATGAAGGATGCACTGGCCAAGCTGCGCGCCCTGCAGGAGGCCGCGAAGAAAAAGCTTGGCGAGCTCGGCGCCGACGCCAAGAGCATCGATGCGGGCGATGTCCAGACCAATGGCGCCGCCAGCGCCCGTCAGGAGCAGATGGCGCGGATGATGCGCCAGCGCGGCGGCGGCCGAAAGCCCGCCAGCGCCCCCGCCGCGATGGTTCATCTTTCCTCAACCATTAAGGCCGAATGGCCCCTTACCGGCAGCGGTGATGAACTGCTGGTGAGCAGCGCTGAGCTGGTGCGGAAGGTGAAGGCCGCCGATCTCTCCGGCAAGAAGACTGCCTCACCTGCCGAGCAGGAAGAGGCCGAAGAAGGCGAGCAGCAATACATGGACGAAACCGGCCAGGCCGCTGCCGGCGAGCCGGTGGTGATGTTCATCGCCAAGATCTCACCCGACGAGCAGGCCAAGGCCACCGCCGAAGCGTTCAAGAAAGCCAAAGACGAATGCGCCCGCCTGGCCAAGGCGGCCGGCGTGGAACTGAACAACCTGCAGACCCTCTCCAGCCGCGCCATGCCCATGGGCATGGATCAGGATTACAACCAGTATGCCCGCCAGTATCAGCAATACGCGTATCGCATGATGCAGCAACTCGGAAATGGCGAGGAAGGCGTCACCCCAACCGAGGCGGTCGGCATGCAACCCACCAAGGTAAGCATGACCGTTACCGTCACGGCATCGTTCGGAATCAAATGAGCACTGATCGAACCGGCGAGACGGCGAAATGGCGAGCGGTCTCGCCGGTTCCCCGGATCGCTCTTCCTCGCCGCGCATCGCTTTCGCAGGACGTCGGCAGGATGGGCGGGAAAACCATGAATGCCGCGGGAGACGTCGAACTGGCAGAGGCGGTGCCCCGGCCAGGTGGCGAACGGAAACACGCGCAAGCTTGCCCCGTCCGGCGCCGCCTGGCTGGTCGGGTTTGGAATTTCCTCGGCCCACATATAATAGTTCTTGTTGGGAAGCTATCGGATCGCTCAATTCGTGACACCGTGTCACTCGTTGCTGTACCGTCTTATACCGTCTCACGTCCGAAATACCGTCATAAGTTGAGTATTTTCGATCATCATTAATACCGATTGACACATGCCCCGAGATGGTGGTAAAGTGTTATCAATTCAATGCTTTCGGTCCGCGAGCGGCCACCGTTTTGAGCTTCTGTCGATCCGGTGGTTGCGGGTTCGAGCCCCGTCGCGCTCGCTTGTGTAAATTGTTTCGATTGCAATAGTTGCAAAACCTGCCGGACCCCCGGCAGCGCGGCACGAAGGGAACGGGAAACGGTACTGTACCGTTTCTGCAGTTCTTTTCCGTGGCCGAGTGTGACACGCTCCCTGCCAAGTTCCGGCACGGTCACAATTCGCCAGCGCTTCACCGCGGCAAGGAGGCTGTATTGGACTTCAACCCCCCGGTGAAATGGCTGATCCTGCTGCTGGTGATGGTGTTTGATCCTCTGGCGGTGGCGCTGACGGTGGGGTTCAACGTGGCGCTGGTGCGGGACCGCCGTCCGCGGGCGATCCTGCACCCTTCCGGCGAATCGGGATCGATGGAATCGCAATCGGATGATGCCGCCGGCCAGGCAGCTCAAGCGCCGCGCTCGCGCTGGTGGCTGAGGGTCGCGGGGGTGACCGCTTCGCTGTCCATCCTGGCAGCGCTGCTGTGGGGCGGCGTTCACCTGCGCGATGTGTTGCACAGGCAGGCCCGCACATCCCATGCGGCGCTGGTTCCCGGCGAAAGCTTCGCTGTCGCCACGCTTCGGCCGCCGCAGTTCCGGCAGGCGGCCGGCTCGATCAGCTCGGGCGCGGGCGATCTGATTGGAGGCCTGGCCAGCCAGCCGGTCGTCTCCCAACTGAGGGAACTGCTTGGACACGGTTTCGATGCCGATGCGGATGTCTATGCATTCATCAAGTATCCGCCGGCCCAGACTGAACAATCGGCCCATCCTGCCGAGGCGCCCGCCATGCTCTGTGGCCTGGTGGCGCGGGTGACCGATCCGGCGGCGGCTGAGGCGGGTTTGTCGAAATTCGCCGAGTCGCTTGCGGCAACGCTCGGCCGGGGCGAAGGCGCCAGCGCGAGCATGAGCCGCAGCCGTTCGATGGTCCGCTTCGGGCGCGGGCGCTATCTTGACCCGCGGGGCGGCTTTTTTACCTTCGGCCTGACCGATCGGGAGGCGATCCTCATCCTCGAGGTCGAGGGCGATCCCAGGCATCCGAGCGCAGAGGCCGAGATTCGCCGCTGCCTGGCCGGGCCGGATTCCTCTCGCGCCTCGTACGCGCAGGCGCCGATCAAGCTGCCGCCGCGGGCGATGGGCCCAGAGGGCGCGGTGTCTGTATGGTTCGATGCAGCGCGATGTTTCGCGCAGATGCCGAAGAATCCCGCTGCGCAGGCGCGTTTTCAGCAACTGCATCGCCATCTCGGCTTTGACCTGCTGCTTACGATCAAGCACGATGGGCCCGGGCAGTTCAAGCTGGTCGGGGATTACGCCTACGCCACAGAGCGTTTTAAGAACGACAGCGATGCCCCCACTCCGCTCGAACTGCTCGCCCAATTGGGCTCGCCTGAGCCCGCGGGCGTTCCGGGGAGGCTGATGGATCGCTGCGCTGCCACGCTCGATTTTGATTCGCTCATCGAACAGATGAAGCTCACCTTGGGCAAGCCACCTGGCGGCGGCAGCGCGCAAGTCCTGGTCGAGAAGTCGATCGCGTCGGATCGTCAGGGCAAGTTTACATTGACAGCGCATTTGGATCCCCAGGCCGGCCCGCCCGTGGTGGCCGCGCTGGAGAACCAGGCACACTGATGGGATGCATCATGCCGGCCATCCGATTGAGCATTGCGTTGCTCCTCGCGGTAGCGCCCGGATGCCGGCACGCGCGGCCAATGGTTCAGCAGGCGCCGGCAGGCGCTGAGATGGCCGGCGCCGAGACAACCGGGACTGGCGACAACTCGGCACATCGCGCACAGGCGGTCCTCTCCCAGCGCTGGAAACCACCGGCGGGAGGGCTTTCCGGGGCGCGCCCGGCGTCTGCAGATGTCGTGGAACGCGGGCCACAGCCTGATGCGGTCGCTTCGGACGCCACCCCGATCGTTCCGCCCCCAACCGTCGGCGAAGGCCGGCTGGACGGCGCATCGACGGCGCACCAGCAAGCCGGGCCGCCGACGGCGCCGCTTCGGCCACCCGTCGCGACGGCGGGCGCGATCTCCACCGGCTCGGGAACTCCAGGACCGCTTCACTTGCCGTCTATCATCGCGCCGGCCGCCGCCCCAGCGCGCCCGTCAGGCCCGACACTGGGACTGCCCGGGATCGAGGCGCGGCCGACGAGCGCGATTCCACCACAAACTGCTGCGTTTCCCCCGATTGACCAGGCGGGCATTGTCAGCGAGAGCCGCCCAGAGGTCGCCGTGCCCTGGCCACCCGGCCGAGCGGCGGCAACTGCCGGTTCACAGGAAGCGCGCCGCCTGCAGCTACTGGATCGGCTCGCGGGTGATTCGCCGACAGTGCGTGGGGTACAACCTTCGGCGAGCGAGCGCCCAGCCGTTCTTGCAGCGCCAGAGGCCGGCCTGGTGAACCGTGCCGACGCTAAACATGATTCTTCGCCGACGACACTTCCGCTCAGCGATCTACCGGGGCAAATGAAGGCCCACACCGACGCGAAGGTGATCGCCCTTCCCCTGTCCCGTGACACTTCGCAACCCTCTGGAACGGATCGAACCGCCAACGATCAGGAGCGAACGGCCTGGCCGGGCGGCTTGGCCAACGGCGAGGAATTGCAGCGCCGGGCGCGCCGGCAGATCGCCAAGGAAGCGGCGGCCGACAGGGCGGCCCGGGAAAGGCTCAATCAGTCGCTCTACAAGCTGCTCCTGGGAGATGGCATGCCGCGTACCGCCACCCGGCCGACACCACCTCCAGTCACACCTCCAACGACCGGACCGTCATGAGAGCAGTCAGTAGTCAGTAGTTGGTAGTCAGTAGAAATTCCCATGCTGGCTACCGACTACTAACTTCTTCCCGCATGGACGCGTCACCGACAATCGGTTACGGTTAGCGTGATGAACTTCAATGCAAGCCCAAGGCCAAATACTTGCGGGAATTTCATTGCAGCGGCGCTTGTCCTCTTGTGCATTCTCGTGCTCCCGTACCGAGTGCTGGCGCAGACCACTCAGCCCTCTGCTGTAGGCCTCGACGACGCCGTCAAGCAACTTGTCGACGAGACCGCCGACTTCGGCCCCGAGAGCAAAAAACTGCTCACCTACACCCGCCCGCACCCCGCCCTCAAGAAGGTGACGATCACCACATCCACCCCCCAACAGGTGCTGCAGCGCATGGGCGCCCGGCTGACCGGCAACGCCGCCCGCGATGTGTACGTCCGCTACCATCTCATGTATCTGGTGCTCTACACCGGCAACCTCTCTCCCGAGCTCAACGGCAACGGCTTCCTGGCGGTGGCCAAGGCGCTTCCCGACGAGATTCCCCTGGAGTTGAAGGCGGTCTACCGCTGGGAGCCCAAGGAGCTTGGCGAACGCTATGCAAACCTGCTCAATTCCTGCAACGTCACGGTCGGGTTTCCGCCATTCCAGCGCAACGTCGGCGCCCCCGACTCCTTTCAGTACATGGACGGCGAGCGCCGCCGCAAAGCTGAGGCGGCCTATGCCGAGGCGCTGCAGCTCAAGGACAAGGTCAAGCTCATCACCGACCAGGAGGCAGGCGCGTGGAACTATCGCGTGCTCTGGGTGCATTGGATGCTGCACCAGACCAAGGGCGAGATCGCCTACGGCATGTTGATGAGCGGCGACCCAAAGATGCTGGACGTGATCGTCGAATCAATTGCCCAGAATGCGGCGAAGAAGCCCGAGATCGCCGCCACCTTCATCAGCTTCCTGAACGCGGCCTATTTCAATGGCTGGCTAAGCCAGTTCGACAAGGGCAAGCTCAAGGCCGCCAGTGCCGTGCTGAAACGAGCGATCGGCGCCGCCGAGCACCAAGCCCAGCCCGCGCGGGGCGGCGCTGTGCCGCCGGGCAAAGCGCCAACCGGATGGTTTACCAGCGACAATCGTTCCCGCAACCTCTCGGAGGCCGCGTTCACGGTGGTTACCGCCATGGAAGAGGGCAAAATACCGCCCAAGCCGTCCGATGCGGCGGCTTTCCGCCGGCCCGCGACCACCCAGCCTGCTCCCCACGTCCCCGCGACGACGCAGGCCGACAGGATTTCGCCGCGCGGCATCACCCTGGACCAGATCGACGCCGCCATCAGCCGGGCGGTTGCGGCACTGGAAAAAATGCAGCCCCCGGATGCTGATCTGGGCCAATTCAGCTACGCGGCCGCCGGACTCCCGTACGGTGTGTCTGATCTGATCATGCCGGGGCAGCAGGCACTGGCCGATTGGGCCATGCTCGCCTCGGGAGAATCTTTTCAATCCCCGTGGATGCAAAAGCGCATCAACTGGGTCGCCTGTTTCGACAGCCCGGAAACCTACGATCGCGCCATGCGGCTCCAGGCCCTCGCCTGCCTCCCGCCGCGCGAATGGCAACCGTGGGTCAAACGTGACGCCGACTGGCTCATCTCCTCCATCACCGACCAGGGAAACTTCACCGCCGAATGGCTCGGCGGCCCGAGCGCTGGTTTTGGCGACAATGCCAACGGCCAGTACGGCGTCCTCGGCCTCTGGGCCGCTCACCGTTGCGGCTATCCGATTGACGACAAGGTCTGGAAGGCCGTTGACTCCTACTGGCGCTCCGCCCAACAACCCAGCGTCGATGAACCCGCGCAGGGCGCCGGCTGGGCCGTCAACAGCTTCAAGAACGTCAAGCCCGGCGAGCAGAACGCCTTCGGCAACCGCGTCTCAGCGCCGATGACGGCGGGCGGCGTGCTTACCCTCAGCCTCACCGAGCGCTTCCTCGAAGGCCCCAAACGCGTCGACGTGGGCGCCAGCTTCTCCCCGGAGATGCTCAAGGGGCTCCGCTGGCTGGATAAGCATTTTTCCTTCGCCGATGTCGAGGGCGACAGCGACTTCTACTACTACATCTGGACCATCCAAAACGTCGGCCAGGCCAGCGGCTATCGCACCTTCAACAAGGTGGATTGGTTCCGCGAGGCGACCGCCCGACTGCTCAATGACCAGCTCCCCGACGGCCTGTGGAAAGGGCCCAAAGGCCCGATTGTCTCCACCAGCTTCGCCCTGCTCTACCTGGCCCGCGCCCGCGGACCGCTGGCGGTATGCAAGGTGCGATTTGAGCCGGCCGCAGACCCCAAGAAACATCGCGCCCCCGGCGCAGGGGGGCCAGGGGGGGCCGAGGGGGCAGCATGGAACAACCGCCCCAACGACCTGCTCAACTTCACCGATTTCGTCAGTAATGCCCTGGAGGTTCCCACCAGTTGGCAGATTGCCGATCTCGACCAGCCCGTCTACGAGTTGATCGAAAGCCAGATGCTCTACCTGGCGACCCATCGCCCCTTCGCCCTCACCGATGAGCAAATCGCCCGCCTCCGTGAATACATCAACGCCGGCGGCCTGCTCGTTCTCGCCCCCGAAGGCTCGAATCTGAACGCCCCCCTCGGCAGCATGCGCGAGCTGGCTGCCAAGCTGTATCCCGGCCGCGAGCTGGGCAAGATTGACCCCAAACACCCCTTCTACGACCTGTTCGCCAAAGTCAAAGGCAATATCGCGATCTCGACGGTGGACAATGGCATTCGCCCGCTGGTGGTGATTGTTGAGCGGGACATCGGCCGCGAGTTGCAGATGGATCGCGACAACCAGCGCGACGCGATGAACCTCATGGCCAATCTTTACCTCTACGCCTCCGGCCGCGATGCCAAGCGCCCGCGCATCGTCACCCACTACGTAACCCAGGAGGTGCAGAACCCCACCCCCTCTACGCGACCCGCGCAGCCCGCGCTGGCACGGGGGGCGCGCAAGATCGCCGCCGCCCGCATCCGCTACGACGGCAACTTCGACCCCGAGCCGTTGGCCCTGCCGCAGCTCAAGGCCCTTCTGGCGAACAACCATGATGTGGACCTGCAATTGTCCACCGTCAGCGCCGAGGAGCTCAAGGACCAGAAGCTCGCCTTCCTCGCCATTACCGAAGGGGCAACGTTCGATGACAAGTCGCTGGCCGCTCTCCGCAAATGGATGGACGCGGGCGGCACGCTCTGGGTCGATGCCGCCGGGGGTCTGCCCCCGGCCGTCACACAGCTCAGAACCTTTGTCGATCAGCTTGGGTTCAAAGCCCCCGACCTCAAGGAACTCTCGCGCGACGATCCCCTCCTTTCCGGCAAGGTAAATGTCGGAGGCAGAGGGGATAGGGGCTACGACATCTCCGCCCCGACCTACCGCCGTTTTACGTCCACCACCGCCGATCCGCGGCCATCCGTCCAGGTGGCCCGCATCCAGGGACGGCCTGCACTTTATGTCTCCCGCGGCGACCTGACGGCCGCATGGGCCGGCGTCACCGACTGGAACATCGCCGGACTCACCCCCACCAGCGCCCGGCACCTGGTCCTCAACGGCATCCTTTCCCTGCTCCCGCAACCACCCTCTACCCTTCCGGCAACGCGCCCGACAACCAACAAGACCTCCAGCACGGCCCCCACGACCGCGCCATCGACCTCGAGCCCCGTCGCGCCCGCGCCCGTTACCCGGGATTAATTCCTGGGAACCACGGATGAAAGATGATGTCATTTGTCATTCGTCATTCGCACGAATGACCAGGCATGCAGCCCACCAAGGTAAGCATGACCGTCACCGTCACAGCATCGTTCGGAATCAAAAGAGAACCGCACCAACCCCCCCTCCCCCGCCGGCGCGGGCAACTACTCCACCACCCGCGGCGGCGTTTCCAGGGAGGTGGCATCCGCGTCGTATCGCGCACATCACTCCCGCGGCACATCGGCGGGATGCGATGGGAATCCGTGAATGCCGCGGGCTGAAGAAAGGGGTCATGAACCTTTTGCCGGAACGGCCCTGCGGGTGCTTCGCACAAAAGGTTCCTGACCCCTTCGACGGCCCAAAA
>DAIOHQ010000027.1:0-28964 GCA_036744635.1 Tepidisphaeraceae bacterium
ACGTAGGGTCCGCTTCAGCGGACGCGATTGTTCCGTCCGCTAAAGCGGACCCTACGTTAAGCGAACTTTCAGAGCGACCGTACTCGGTGCAGGATCTGGCCTCGACATTCGCCGCCAGATTCATTGCGGGAGTAACCCGCTCAGAATGACAGTTTTTGGCTTTTCAGCATAAAGGAATCGTGTGGGTCGTTCTACGCGATCAGCATCGGCGGGGGCACGTATCCGCTGCGCACTTTGCCGGCGGGGTCGGTGCTGCTTTTCATGTCGCAGGGGTGCGCCTCGGGCCCGAGATCCCAGTCGCGGCCATAATTTGCCGCGATCTCGTTGAGCTCGCGCTGCGAAAGGTTTGGCTTGCTGGTCGCCTCCACCGCCTCCTTCACCTCGTGCTCGTTCAGCAGCGTGCCGGTGATGCTGGTGAGTGCGGGATCCTGCAGCAGCCATTTGCACGCCAGTTGATGCACGGTCATGCCGTGGTCGGCGGCGTAGTGGCGCACCAGTTCCAGCTTCTTGAGGCCATACACTTTCCAGGCGTCATCGCGGAACTTGCGGTGATCGTTCTGTTCGATGGTCGTCTCGACCTTGACGACATCTTTGAGAATCGAGCTGTTGTCGTGGACGCGGGCGAGCAGGCCGGCGCCGGCCGAGCGGGCGACCTCGGAAAACTCCCGGCCGGGGTCCTGCTCGAACATGTTGTAAACCGTCTGGACGGCCTTGGCATTCTTTTCCAGCATCGCCTTGACCCCCTCTTCGCGCCAGCCGATGGCCGGCCCGAGGCTCACACCCCACACCTTGACCTTGCCCTCATCCTTCACCTTTTCCAGCTCGGCGAACAGCTCATCGTTGAACTGCGGCAGCTTGATGTTGTGGGCCATGTACAGGTCGATCACATCCGTGCCCAGCCGCTGCAGCGACTGTTCCAGGGCGAAGCGCATGAACTTCGGCGAAAAATCCTGTTTGCGCTCCTTGTGGCTGCCGGGGACGCCGGGATCGTTGTAAAAGTCGTAGCCGAATTTCCCCCCGACTTCGATGCTGTCGCGCCGGACGGTCTTGAGAAACCGGCCTAGCAAACTCTCCGCCCGGCCATTGCCATAAGCGTCGCCGCTGTCGAAGAAGGTGACTCCGATGTCGTGGGAATAGCGCATCAACTCCATCGCCCGCTCGTCCGTGTAATGGCCCCACCAGTCCACGCCGAAAATCCAGCATCCCAGCGAGATGGCGCTGACTTCCAGTTCCGAATTTCCAAACCTGCGACGTTCCATGCGATCAACTCCCGGCGATAAAATCTGATGCAGCCATGATAGGCGCATGGGGAATGGGTGGGAAGCGCTCGCTTCGCCATGGCGAAAGCTGTTGCATCGACACGTGATCGGTACAATGGCGAACAGATCGTACCATGAGTGAGACTGACCCATCATCATCTCTAACATTGGACGAGTTATGCTTGCTGAAGGCACTTGTCGATGCGTGGCCTAAAGGCAGAACAGATGTGGCACTAGACGCGAACGCGCTGTGGGTCGGCGAGCACGTTGGACTGACGAAGCCGCAGGCAACAACGGCGGTCGACACACTGGCTTCGAAGGGTCTGGTACACATGCGCCGTCTTGAAGGTGTCTTGATGGTTCATCCGACGCCCAAGGCGCTTGCACTGGCTGGAACGCATTCTGGTCTCGTCCAGCGCATTAGGCGTTTACTGCGTGGTAATCGACGACAAGAATCCAAAAGGTAGCTGCATGTTCGGCTCCCATCTCTCCATCGCCGGCGGAATGCACAACGCTCTTCTTAAAGCGGAAGAGCTGGGGATGGGGTGCGTGCAAGTGTTCACCAAGAATCAGCAGCAGTGGAAGTGCATGCCGTTGGAGGAGGGGGTGGTTTGCCAGTGGAAGGAGCACGCGCGGCGGCTGAAGTTCAAGCAGACCGTCAGCCACGACAGCTATCTGATCAACCTGGCCTCGCCGGATGAGGTGCTCTGGCGCAAGAGCGTCGAATTGTTCATCGAGGAAATTCGGCGCTGCGATGAGCTGGGAATTCCGTATCTGGTGACCCATCCCGGCGCACACATGGGCGCAGGCGAGGCCGGGGGATTGATGCGGGTGGCGGCGGCGCTGAACGTGGTACACAAGGCCGTCGTCACGAAAAAGGTGATTACCTGCCTGGAGATCACCGCCGGGCAGGGATCGTCACTGGGGTGGAAGCTGGAACATCTGGCCGAGGTGATCGACAAAGTCGACGCCCCCAATCGCATGGGAGTTTGCCTGGATACTGCGCATCTGTTTGCGGCCGGCTATGATTTCCGCGGCCGCAAGTACGCCGCCTTTCGCAAGAAGCTGGAAAGCACGGTCGGGCTGAAGCGCGTCAAGGTGCTGCATCTGAATGATTCGAAGAAGGGGCTGGGCAGCCGCGTTGATCGCCACGACCACATCGGCCGGGGATTGATCGGGATCGAAGGATTCAGGCCCTTCGTGCGCGATGAGGCGTGGGAGAATGTCCCGAAGATTCTGGAAACTCCCAAAGGCAAGGATGACGCGGGGAGGGAATGGGATACGGTAAATTTGGAAGTGTTGCGGGGATTGATGTGAAGTGGTTGCGTTTGTGCTTCCGGGCGTGATCTCGTAGCACGGGCGTCCCGCCCGTGTCTTGCGCGGGACCACGGGGCGGGACGCCCGTGCTACAATATAGGTCGAAAAATGATCAGAGTTCTTTTATTTTCGCTGCTTCTGGCACTCATTCTCGTTTCGAGCGGTTGCGCCGTCGGCAACACGCATGATTATGGGTCCGTGCATGTCGATCTTGTCGCATACGGCAACGCCTCCGTGGCAGTGGGCGCGATCGACGACCGGCCCTACGTGATCGCTGGCACGAAAGATCCGACCTTCGTCGGCCTGCAGCGCGGCGGATATGGGAATCCCTTCGATATCCACACCGCCGATAAGCGCCCCTTGGCCGAGGAGTTTAGCCACGCCATCGCGGCGGCTCTGGCCGAGCGCAATTTCAAGACCACACCAGTCACTTTCGCAACCGGAGAAGCCGAAGAGTCAGCCATCCAGAAGCTGCGCGCCTCCGGCGCTGGCCGGCTCATCCTGGTCCGCATCGACGAATGGAAGAGCGACACCTACCAGAACACCGCGCTTCACTATGAGGTCTCAGCGCGGGTGTACGACGCGCAGGGAAAGGCGCTCGGACAGAAGGCCATCCAGGGCCGCGACGATCTCAAGGGCAGCTTCATGAATCCGCCCGGCCATGCCAAAAAAGCAGTGCCGCAAGCGTTCAAAGAGAAGATCGAAGAGCTGATGAACGACCCCGCCGTCTCCGGAGCGCTGCGATAAATGATCGCGCGCGATGTTGCGCGAAATGTCATCCTGAGGTACTCCGAAGGATCTGGCCTCGGACGACGATCCACCCAGATTCTTCGGAGTACCTCAGAATGACAGCGGGCCTGTTGGGAATCACGCTCGGTGATATAGCTCGGCCACATCTCAAACTGGAACCATTCCCAGTACCTGTTACCGTGTGGATGTGCCGGGCAGCTCGATTGACCATCCCCGCGTTTTCACCGTCCATTTCAAGCTAAGCCTGATCATCGCCATCGGATTCATCCTGCGCCTCGCCTGCGGCTTGGCGTTGCCTGTCTCTGCTGACTGGCTGGCCAGATTGCCTGACCAGACGGAGTACCTGCAACTTGGCGAAAGCTTGCGGCAGCATCGAACCTTGGAACTATTCGACCAGCGATTTGATGATATGGTGCGCGCCTACCGGACGCCCGGCTATCCGGCGGTGGTTGCGCTGTGCGGCGGCTCGGTGCGGGCCATTCGCATTGTGCAGGCGCTGCTCGACGCATGGATGATTTTGGGCATCTATCTGCTGGGCAGTCGATTCATCAGCACCGGCGGCGGGCTGATTGCGGCCGGTATCGTCGCCATAAACCCTTTCTCCATCTACTTTTCTGCTCTGATGCTGTCGGAAGGCATCTATACCGCGATGGTGGTCTGGGGAATGGTGGCGCTGGCCGGCGGAAAGCAGTTCACGCGTGGCAGATTCCTGCTGGGAGGGCTAATTCTGGCGCTGGCGATTCTGCTTAGGCCAAGCGGACTGATGCTGCCAGTGTTGCTGGCAGTCGGGGCTGCTTGGCTTGGAAGAGGTGCGAGGGCGCGCCCGTGGCGATTGCCGATTGTTGCCACGACGCTGATACTGATCGGTCTGGTGCTCTGCCCGTGGGCCTACCGCAATTATCGGATATTGGGCGCGTGGGTTTGGATGACCAGCAACGGCGGGATTACGCTCTACGATGGTTTCAATCCGGATGCGGACGGTTCCAGCAACCAGCGGTTTGTGGGCGAGATGCCGTTTTTGCGGAGGGGGGGCTCGCCGCAGATGGATGAAGTGCAGCGCTCGGAATATCTCGGCGCCCGGGCGGCGGAGTGGATGCGGCAGCACCCGGCCGAGTCCTGTAAACTGGCGATTATCAAGATCGCCAGGACCTGGAGCCCGATCCCGCTTAGCGCTGAATACGGCTCACAGGCGAAATACGTGCTGGTCGGGCTGCTGTACACACTGCCGTTTGACGTGCTGATCGTGCTGGGATTGTTCAGCGACCGCCTTACCCGGCCGGCAAAGGTGTTTCTGCTGTTACCGGCGCTATACTTTACGGGGGTACACGCCCTATCGGTGGGGTCGCTTCGTTATCGACTCCCCGCCGAACCGCCGATGGCAATAGTAGCGGCGGCGGGGATCAGCTCGCTGGCGGCGGATCGAAAATGGCGGCGGGCGCTGGTAATGGCCTCGGATGACGCCCACCAGCCGTCATAGTGGACGACAGGCAAGAATGCCTGTCGCACGGCGGACAAGAATGTCCGCCCCACCGATCAAAATGCCTGGGCGGACAGGAATGTCCGCCCCACCAAATTCGCCGTTTGGCGAGCATTTCTTCGCGGGGAGCGTAGTTTAGGAACACGATGGCGACAGCGGAGCGTAATTCCGAGAAGCTGTTTGATCGGCCCTGGAGGCCGGGCCATCCCTTTCGCCCGCGCTTAAGCGCCTTTCGCCGTTGGGGGATGCTGCTGCTGCTGTGCGGCCTGCTGACGGTGATTTCCGGATACTGGTACATCACCGACTCCACCCGCGTGCGCGAGATGGCCGAGGCCTATCTGTCGAAGGTGCTCGGCGGCCCGGTGGAGGTGGGGGGGGCCACGCTATCGGTGTTTGAAGGACTGCGGCTCGATGACGTGAAGGTTCACGTTGACGCCAGCAAGACGCCGGACTCGGTCATCTTCTCGGCCCGCACGTTTCTCATTCGCTATGATCCGCGGCTGATGATCAAGGGGAAGCTGGAGGCGACGCAGATCATCGCCATCGATCCGCACGTTCACCTCATCGAAAACTTCGACACCGGCCGGCGCAACTACCAGCGCATGGTGGATAACAAAGGCCCATCCAGCGCCCCTACCCCGGAAGAGGCGCCGATCAAACTGCCGGAAATATTGCTGCGCAACGCCCAGATCGACTACAGCGAGGTGCGCAACGGGAAGATGAACGCCACCGGCTCGATGGCAATCGAGGGGAGGCTGACTCCCGGCGATGAGGCGAATCAATACACCTTTGCCTTGCAGGGGCGCGACGCCAGCCAGGAAATGGGGCCGGTGCTGATGGGGTCGATCAACCTCGAGCACGTCAGCCTGAGCGGGCGGCTGCGCAATTTCGAGCTGGGGCCGATGAGCGCGATGCTGCCTCGGGAGGTGCGGGAGTGGTGGAAGCAGCATGAACTGGCCGGGCGGGTGGACATCCCGGAATTTTCCTTCAGTCCCGGCACAAAGGGGCAAAAGGCGACCTTCAAAGTTGAGACGACGCTCAATGGCGTCAATCTGGCCGTCCATCCTTCGGAATGGATGAGCCGGGCGGAAAACCAGGCTCTGCGTGACATTCACGGCGCGTTTGACATGCAGCGCAACATGGGGATGAATCTCAACGGCGATGTCGATCAGATGTCGGTGAATTTCGAGCCCACCGCGATCAAGCTCGAACAGGTTTCCGGCCGCTTCATCTTCACCCAGGATGGGATCGACATCGACGATGTGACCGGGCGGTTGGAGACCAACGGGCTCAAGATCAATGGCCACATCGAAGGGTATTCGCCCGAGGCGGCCGCGACCTTGCGGGTGACGTCGCTGCAGACGGAAAACATTTACATTCCGGCGGCGCCGCGCTACGTGCGCTCGATGCCGAGGAACATGCGCGAGCTCTACGAGCACCTGCACCCGGAAGGCTCGTGCAGCCTGTGGCTGGAGCTCAAGCGCCCGCGCTCGGGGGACAGGCCGGACATCAGCGGCGAGATCACGATTGTCGACGGCAGCTTCAAGTTCGATCTGTTTCCCTATCCGATGCACAGCGCCCAGGGGAAGATCACCTTCGGCCGCGATGAACAGACCGGCCAGGACCGTTGCGATATCCGCGACCTGCGTGGGCTGGGGCTGGCCAATGGTCCCAATCGCAATGGCGTCATTCACATCAACGGATGGGTGATGCCGTTGGACAACCGCGCGGAGGTCGGCATCCGGGTGGAAGGCCCGCAGGTCTTTTCCGAGAAGGCGCTGGTGAGCGCGTTTCCGCCGGAAGTGCAGGAGGCGGTGCGGATGTTCGACCCCACCGGCACGGGGGAGTTTCCCAAGTTCAAAGGCAGCTTTATCTGCGATGTTCACAAGCCGCTGGGGAAGGGGAGCAAGTTTCAGACGAAAATCGAGGTGATGCTGGACGATGCCAGCGGGGCATTCGTGCTGCTTCCCTATCCGCTGGAGCACGTCCACGGAAAGCTGCTGATCGACGAGGACAAGGTGGACATCGTCGCGGCCACCGTGAAGCGCGGCGACGCGACGCTGGTGATCGACGGCTCGGTCGGTTTTGGCAAGGACAAGCCGATCGTGCCGGACCTGCGCATCACCGCCCGCGATGTGCCGCTGGACAGGCAATTGATCGCGTCGCTGCCGGAGAACCGGCGGCGCTGGCTGGAGAAGATCGGCATTGGCGGGAAGATCGATCTGGATGGGCGGGTCTTTCGCGATCCGGCGCTGCTGAAGCGTGCGCCGGTTGCCGCCGCTTCGGTCAAGCCGGAAGAGGGCAAATTGCTCCATGCGGCCCCGGACCTGACCTACGAGTTCAATATCGGCCTGAAGGAAGGCGTGGCCTGGCCGAGCGGGGATTCCTTCGCGGTGACAAACCTCAGCGGAGAATTGAAGCTGACGCCCGAGACGCTGGTGCTGAGCAAGGTCAAAGCCAAGCGCGGAGATGCCGAGATCAGCGCCGAGGGTTCGGTCAGTGGATTGGAAGAGATTCCGGAGGCGATTCTGTCGGCGTGGGTGAAAAATCTGGCGCTCGATCAGTCGCTGTATCAGCTTCTTCCCCCTTCAGCGCGCGAGGCCTGGGATGCGGTGCAGCCGGAGGGGACGATTGACGCCGAGCTCAGTTACAGCGGCCTGGTGCAGCCGAAACGCCAGCCGGTCCCGGCACTGGCAGTGACAATAGCTTCGGCTGACGACGCCTTTTCCGCGACTCCCGCGACTCCAGCGCTTCCCACGACGTTGCCGGCAACCGCGCCGGCCGGCAATGCCTTCGAGCTGGTGCTGCATCCGCGCAAGCTCAGCGTCAAGCCCAAGGCGATCCCGTACCGGCTGGATGATCTCAGCGGCGCCATCACGGTACAGACGGATAAAGTGTTGCTGAATGATCTATCCGGCAAACATGGCGAGGCGAAAATCACCATCTCTGGAACCGGGATGCTCGGAGGCAAGTCGGCGTGGGATGTTCGGCTGCTCGGGGAGAATGTAACCATCGACGATGAATTCAGAAAGGCCGCGCCGGCCGCGGTGCGCTCGCTGCTGGATTCGCTCAAGCTCGCAGGCAAGAGCACCTTCGATTTTTCCAAGCTGGTGTATCGTGAAAGCGACGCGCCGGCCACGCGGCCCGCTACTTCGCCGGGCGACACCAGCACGGCCGACATCGACTGGGCGGCGAAAATCAGCATCGACCACGGCAGTTCGGAGGCCGGGGTGCCGATTACCGACATCGCCGGATCGCTGTCGCTGTCTGGCGCGGTGCGCGGCGGGAAGACCGCCTCGCTGTCGGGAAAGCTCGATCTGTCCCAGCTCAATCTTGCCGGCCGCGAGGTGAAGAATTTTCGGGCCGACCTGCTCAAGCCCATCGATCAGGATGTGTTTCAGCTTGGAAAGGTGCAGGCGGAATTGGCCGGCGGTGAACTTGCCGGGCAGTTGGACCTGTCCATGCCGGATACCGGACCATCGCAGTACGCCATCAATGTGGTGTTGCGCAATGCCGATGTTAAGGACCTGGCGCAGGACAGCGACAAGGAGATCAAGGGGCAGCTCAGCGCCAGCCTGTCGGTGGAGGGAAACTGGGCGGACCCGGCGAGCCGGCGCGGGCGTGGCGATGTCACCTGCAGCGGCAAGCAGATGTACAAGATTCCGGTGGTTCTCGGGCTGCTGCAGATCACCAATCTGGCGCTGCCGATCAGCAAGCCGTTCAATGAAGCGACCTGCCGCTACAGCGTCGAAGGCAGCCGCGTCACCTTCGAGCAGATCGAGCTGCGCTCGGACCTGATGACGATGGAAGGCTCCGGCCATCTCGATTTCGACACGCGCAAGGTGAAGATGTCCTTTGTGACCGATAACCCGCGCGGGCTGAAGGTGCCGTTTCTCGATGAGCTGCTGCGCGGCATGAAAAACGAGCTGCTGCAGATCCACGTCAACGGCACCGTGCAGGAACCCAAGGTGGGAGCGGCCGTGATGAACACGTTCACGACCACAGTCGATGAGGTGATGAAAGGGTCGGACACGCCAACGAAAAAGAAGGGCGGGAAGTAGTCGCGTCTAAATGACTGTGCTTAATTCCGCGCCGTCTGTCATCCTGAAGTACTCTGAAGGATCTGGCCGCGTATGCTGATCCAGCCAGATTCTTCAGAGTACTTCAGAATGACATCAGCGCGGATTGAAGGGCGCGTAATCGTGCACGGTGATATAGTGGCATGGGCTACCAGCCCATGCGCCCGAAGCGCAGCGCTCTTCTCCCGTAGCATGGGTTTTCAACCCATGCCAAGCGCCGTGGCACAAGCGAGCGAAGGTGATTTCTCGAATGATGTGGCGTGTGAGAATATTCACCGCTCGGCACGGGTTCAGGAAAACCCGTGCTACGCAGGATCGCTGCGCTTCGAGCGCATGGGCTGGTAGCCCATGGCACAGTGCATGCCGCAGAAAAGCGGTGCATCCAGCCATGTTTTGTGCGCCTGCGATAGTTGCATCGGCGGCGGGGCTTTCGTCTACTATGGGGCGGTAAGGCCTGTGCCGCGGTGGCGAGCGCGGGCGTCTATTCATCTTGAGGAGTCATCATGCAGGTATCGAGGCTGGCGTGCGTTGTGGTTCTGGCGGGGCTGATGGTTGGATGCCGGCACAATCCGCCGCCGCAAAAAGAGATGCCGGCCGCGGTTTCCAGCCAGACCTTGCAGTCGATCCGCGAGTCCTATCGCCAGCTTGATCCCAATGCCCGGGTGGGGCAGGTGTTGGCGGTCGAGCCATCGGCCGACCTGGCCGCCGTCGGCGAGGTGGACGTCAAGGATTTCAAAGAAGGCGATTCCATCACCTTCCTGGATGCCAGCCAGAACCTGATCGCCAACGGCACGGTTGTGCGGATCGTTACCGGCGAAGGCGGGGACTGGCTCCACGTGCGCTATGAACCCGCCGCTCGCGGCGGACGCGCCCCGGCCGTCGGCGACCTTGCCGTCCGTGTCAAATAGCTGCGCCTTCCCGTCGCATCGCAAGCCGCTATACTCTCCTGCGCAGACACCAAGGAGAGGTTTATGAGCTTATCGGCCGATCAAGTGAAGCATTTCCGGGAAAAGGGCTACGTCGTCATCCCCCATTTCTTTTCCGCGCGCGAGGTTGCGGCGTTTCAGGCCGAAGTGGATCGGCTGAAGCGGGAAGGGAAGCTGCGCAACGTCGCCACCGCCGGCGACGGCAAGACGATGGCCACCGCGGTGAAGAACCTGCAGCTCTGCCCGATGTACAGCCACAGCGATTTGTTTCGGGCGGTGCCGTTCCATCCCAAGGTGAAAGAGACGATCTCGCAGCTCATTGGCGAGCCGTTCATCCTGCACCTCGACCAGATTTTCCTGAAACCCGGCGGCGACGGCATGGGCACCAATTGGCACCAGGACAATGCTTATTTTCAGATCGACGATCCGCTGCGCGGCACGGCCATGTGGATTGCCGCACATGATGCGACCATCGCCAATGGCACGATGCATCTCATTCCTGGCGTACACCAGCAGAAATTCGAGCACACGCGCGACCCGATGAGCGATCATCACATTCGCTGCTTTCCCGATGAGAGCAAGGAAGTGCCAATCGAAATCCCCGCCGGCAGCGCCATCTTTTTCTGCTATGGCACCCCGCACTCCACGAAAGCGAATACCACCGACAAGGAGCGGGCCGGGCTGGCATTTCATTTCCTGCACGTCGACTACGCGAAAAAAGACCTGGTGGAAGATGGCCGGGACTATCGACCCTATATTACCGGTCCCCGCGCCACGGGCGGCTTGAAGGAGTACGGCGTCAAGATCGAAGGGACGTGGGAAAAGGAAGTCGAGCGGGCTTTGCGCGGTGCTGCCGTCGCGGTGTAAGACATCAATCGAAGCGCGATGCCGGAAGTCAGCACCGCATGTACATGCGGTGCCAGGATGTGCCCGGTAAATTTCCGGTTTCCAGGCATCCTTTGACCTCGGCGACGATTTGAGTTATTACGAATCCCCGCAGCAGGGGCGGTCGGATGCTTTGCAGCCGCGGTCGTTTCGGAATCTTGCATGCCTAAACCGATCGAAAAGCCAAAACTTGTACGCCTGCCGGTCAAACCGAAGGTCGATGAGATTGCGGATCTCAAGCCGGTTGCGCTCGGCCGCGCCTCCGATGAAGACCTGATGCGCCGGACCCAAAATGGCGACAAGACCGGATTTTCGCTGCTCTATGAGCGATATAGCACTTCGGTGCTCTCCTATCTCTACCGCATGTTGGGGAACGTCGAGGACGTCGAGTCAATCGGCCAGGAAGTCTTTCTGCGGGCGTTCCGTTTCGCACCGACCTATAAGTATCCACAGAAGTTCTCAACCTGGCTGTTCACGATTACGCGGAATCTTGCGATCAACTATGCCCGCCGCCGCAAGCGCAGCCCGATCCGCAACATCACGGAACTGAATCTCGAGGGGATCGAGATGAGCGGCGATCCGTACAAAGTGGCGGCGGCGGCCACCGATAATCTGGAGAAGCAGGAGGAGATCGCGCGGGTGCTCAAGGCCCTCGACGACCTGCCGACCGATCAGAAGGAAGTGATCGTGCTTGGCGTGTTCCAGGACCTTTCTTATGCCGAGATGGAGGAGATCACCGGGACCAAAGCGGTGACATTGCGCTCGCGGATGTTTCACGGGCTGAAGAAGCTGGCGCGCATCATCGGCGGGGCGGAGACTGAAGAAGGAGCCGAACACTAATGGCCCAGACCGTCGACTTGGAAAACGACGAATTTCTCAAGCTCTTGACGGAGGCGCTGCGCGCCGGGCCTGGGAGCCCGCAGTGGCACCAGGCCATCGGATTGCTGGGGACGCAGAAGGGGGCGAGCGAATATCGCCTGCTGGTGGAAGCTCGGGAGAATCTGGAAAGCGGCAAGAGCTACCGCGAGGTGCGCGCCGGGGCGGGATTCACGCGTAAAGTGATGGATGGCATCGAAGAACAGGAGGCCGGGCGGGCACCGGCGATCAATCCGGCCAATACCATCGCGATCATCTCGGCGGCGGTCATTCTCGGCATCATCGCGATCATCGGGTATTTCGTGCTGCATGGCGGCGAGGCCGGCCGTTCACCAATCGAGGAACTGGGCAATACCTATTTCATCACCACCCAGAGCGCCTCGACATTTGAAAATTCCATTCCCGCCGACTGGAGCCGCATCGGCGCTGTCGTGCTGGAAGCGAAAAATGGCCTGCATCCGGACAAGGGGGAAGGCAACGTCTTCAAAGGCGGGGGCATCGTCGGCGTCAGCGCCATGCCGGCCGATCAGGCGTTCGCCGTGGATGTCGATCTGCAGATCAACCGGCTGACGGATGACGTGATTGCACAGGTGTTTGTCACCGACGATCGCAACTTCAATCCCGAGCGCGGCACCAGCGGCCACGAGCTGGTCTGGCTGATTCAGAAGACCGACAATGTCCGCCCGGCCACGCCCGGCAAGGAAGAGTGGATCGCCAGCGAGTCGGTGGTGCTGCCGAACGGCCGGGTTGAGGGGACGCAAAGCGCGCACATCGCGTCACGCCAGCTCGTGAACGTGCGGATCATGGTCAACCGCGAGGCCGCCATTATCGAATCAGGCGGGCAGCGCCAGTGGGCCGGCGCGCATCAGCTCGACCCATCCAAGCTCCGCTATGTCGGCGTGCGCTTTCTCAAGCGCGGCAGCAACAATCGCGAAAGCATCGATGTCGAGTCGGTGCGGGTGCTCAAGCCGTGAGCGTGATAGCAGGTTGATGGTTCAATGGGTGCAGGTCACGGGCGCCGCAAATTAAATTTGCAATATCAGGAATTTGCAGGCGCGCGATCGCTTCGTCCGCGTTATAATGCCGGTGGCTCAACTTTTACCCACGAAAGGAGGTCACCATGGCAACCGCCAAGAAGCCGGTCTCGAAGAAGACCACGAAGGGCAAGTCCAAGGCGAAGAAGGGCAAGTAGTCCCCGCGCCACGGTGAGAACACACCGACCAAGCCCCGGCCTGCCGCCGGGGCATTTTTTATAATGTCGTTTTGTGCAGGCGCTGTTCGGCGTGATCGAACTTGTGCGGATGCCAGGGGTTGCTTGACACGTATTTTGGAGGCCGCTACAACCGTTGACCTTTATGCGAGATCGGGGTGCGAATTCGCCGGAAGTTGGTTGCGGTCAGCGCTTGTTCCGTTTTTCACAGAGTTGAGCGATTGTCGTATGGCGATGTCGATGCTGGCGGATAGCACGGGCCTGTTTTTCCAGTCGATGGTGTTCGATGCGCTGGGGGTGACGCCGGGGCCGGGGGCGACGCTGATTTTCGACCTGGCGGTGATTGCGGTGGTTTTTCTACCGTTGGTATCGGTCATCGCCATGTTCAGCATCTGGTGGGAACGGAAAGTGGCGGGGCATATCCAGGCGCGGCTGGGGCCGAACCGCGTCGGGCCGATCGGATTGCTGCAGTCGGTGGCCGACGGCGTGAAGCTGATTCTTAAGGAAGATTTGCTGCCCAAGGACGCGGATAAGTTTTTGTTCCGGCTGGCGCCGTATCTGGCGTTCGCGCCGGTGTTCGCGGCGTTTTTGGCGCTGCCGTTCGGGCCGAATTTGACGTTCGAGCCGCGGCTGTCGGTGGGAGTGTTTTGGATTCTTGCGATATTGAGCGTCGAGGTGATGGGGGTGATCCTGGCCGGGTGGGCGAGCAACAACAAGTGGTCGATCTACGGCGCCATGCGCGAAGCCTGCCAGATAGTGAGCTACGAAATCCCATTGGGAATTTCGATCATTGTCGGCGTGATGGCGGCCGGCACGCTCAACTTGGTGCAGCTTGGGCACATGCAGGCCGGCGGCATCCACACCTGGCTGATCTTCCGCAACCCGTTCGTGTTTCTCGCATTCTTCACCTACTTCGTGGCCAGCCTGGCGTCGAACAAGCGGGCGCCGTTTGACCTGCCGGAATCCGAGTCGGAACTGGTGGCCGGGTTTCACACCGAATACAGCGGCCTGCGCTTCTCGTTCTTCTTCTTCGCCGAATACGCCGCGATGTTCATCGTGGGCGGCATTCAGGCGGCGCTGTTTCTCGGGGGATGGAACGATCCGTTCGGCCTGATGGGATATTTTTATCGCAAGCTCACCGCCGATCCCGCCAATATCAATACCACCGGCTTGATCGTATTGAACCTCATCGGCGCGGGAATTTTCGCCGCCAAGGCAATGGGCATTATTTTCGTGCAGATGTGGCTGCGCTGGACGCTGCCGCGGCCGCGCATCGACCAGGTGCTGTATGCCTGCGTGAAGGTGCTGCTGCCGATGGCGTGCGTGGTGCTGCTGGGGGCGGCGCTGTGGCAATTGCTGGTGTCAGAGATGCCGCTGCCGCCGTATGGGATGACGATGTCGCCGGCGGATTTCAATCCGTGGTCCTATTTCAACCCGTGGAATTTCGCCGAATGGTATCAGCGCGGCGCGACCGGCGCACTGATCACGCAGATTGTGTTGACGCTGATTGGCCTGGCGGGTGCGACGGCGATCGTGCTGTGGGTGCTCTACTCGGCCGCCAGTGGCCGCGGGCACAAGCAGCGGCTTACCGAGCCGGCGGCGATTGATGAGGCGCCGGAGAGCTTGGCGACGAGTGCGTGAAGTATGGTGGGCTCTGCCCACCCTGTAAGAGAGATCATGTTCAGTTTGTTTGCCCAAGTTGAGAGTTCCGCGTCGGTGGTGCCGACGGTGTTGTTCTACGTATTTGCGCTGATGGCCGGCGGGGCGGCAATGGGCGTGGTGGTGTCGCGGAACATCGTGCGCACGGCGGTATTTCTGCTGTTTACGCTGCTGGGCGTGTCCGGATTGTACTTCCTGCTGCAGGCGGAATTTCTGGCCGCGGTGCAGTTGGTGGTATACGCCGGAGGCACGCTGATCCTGATCGTCTTCGGCGTGATGCTGACCAGCAAGAGCCCCTGGAGCCGATTTGAGCCGAAGCTGGCGGAGGTGATCATCGCATCGTCGCTGGGCATCATTCTGCTGTTTGCCCTGATCATGGGAATCATGAAAATTCCGCAGGCGCAGGTTGCGGAAGTCCCCGCCGCGTATCCGATGGACAAGCTCGGGCAGGCGCTGCTGGGAGATTTTCTGGTGCCCTTTGAGATTGTCAGCGTGCTGCTGTTGGTGGTGATGATCGGGGCGGCGTACCTGGCGAAAGGCCGGCGCAACGAAGATCAGCCGAACCGCACCACAACTGGAGCGGCGTCGCGCAAGGCGCGGCAGTGGTCCTGAGAAGTTGAAGCAGGGTCCGCTTCAGCGGACGGGATGTACGGGCGTCCGCTGAAGCGGACCCTACGTCAGTGTCAGGTAAAATGATATGTTGCTTGCGCAAGTGGCCAACGGCGGCATCGGATTGCACCATTATCTGGTGCTCGGCGCCGTCATGTTCGTCTGCGGGCTGCTGACCATGATGGTGAAACGCAACGCCATTGGAATCCTGATGGGAGTCGAACTGGTTCTGAACGCGGCCAACGTCAATCTGGTCGCATTCAACCGTTTCCTCTATGCGGGGACAGCGGCCAGCCCGCTGTTGACCGGACAGGTATTCGCGATCTTCATCATCGTGTTGGCCGCGGCCGAGGCGGCGGTGGCGCTGGCGATCTTTCTGAACTTCTATAACAATTTTTCCACGATCGACGTGGAACGCGGTCAGAATTTGAAAGGATGAGGAAGTTGTTAGTTGCTAGTTGTTAGTTGCCAGTGAAGAAAGGCAGCGACGAGCAACGAACGACACCAGCAACCAGCAACTAGCAACTATTCCACCATGCCCAAACCAGCGCTCCTGTTAATCATCGCAACCCTGCTGCCGCTGGCTTCGTTCACGCTGCTGATGTTCGTGGGCAAGCGTATGGGGAATCCCCTGGCGGGGATCGTGGCTACGGCGGCTATTGGCGGGAGTTTTGCTTGCAGTCTGCTGGCGCTGGTGCTGTGGCTTAACGTCGGGCATTATGTAGAACCCGGCCACGGTCCGATCGCGTATGGATACGGCAAAGGTCCCATCAATCTGCCGATGAAGTGGATTCCGGTGGGAACGGCGGCCAATCCCAACGGTCAGGACCAGGCGCATCCGGGATTCCTGGACGTCGGCGTGTACGTCGACAGCCTGACGGTGCTGATGTTCGCGATGGTGACGCTGGTCTCGACGTTGGTGCATATTTTCAGCATCGGCTATATGGCCGAGGACAAGCGCTTTGCCCGCTTCTTCACCTATCTGGGGCTGTTCTGCTTTTCGATGCTCGGGCTGGTGATCGGCGGCACGGTGCTGCAGCTTTTCATCTTCTGGGAACTGGTCGGGCTGTGCTCGTATCTGCTGATCGGGTTCTGGTATGAGAAAAAGAGCGCCAGCAACGCCGCGATCAAGGCGTTCGTCGTCAACCGCGTCGGCGACTTCGGCTTTCTGATCGGATTCGGAATCCTGTTCTACCATCTCGGCAATGTATCACTGCCCAGCATGTGGGCGGCGCTGGATGCCAGCAAGCTGATCGACCCGGCGGGGGGGCTGAAGGCCGGAATCGGACTGGCCAACGGCGGTTTCTTCACCCTTGGGCTGTTGACGATCATGGGCATCGGCCTGTTTTTCGGCGCCGTTGGCAAGAGCGCCCAATTCCCCCTGCATGTCTGGCTGCCGGATGCGATGGAAGGACCCACGCCGGTCAGCGCCCTGATCCATGCCGCGACCATGGTGGCCGCCGGCGTGTATCTGGTCGGCAGAATTTTTCCGATCCTGACGCCGGATGCGAAGTTGTTCATCGCGATCATCGGATGCACGACGTTGACGATGGCAGCGTTGATCGCCATCGCCCAGAGCGACATCAAGAAAGTGCTGGCCTATTCGACGCTTTCGCAGCTTGGCTACATGATCCTGGCCATGGGAATCGGAAGCTGGGTGGGGGGGCTGTTCCATCTCATCACCCACGCCTTTTTCAAGGCGCTGCTGTTCCTCGGTTCCGGCAGCGTGATACACGCGGCGCATCACGAGCAGGAGATGCCGCAGTATGGCGGATTGTGGCGGAAGATCCCGGTGACGGCGATCACCTTTGCCATTGCGGTGCTGGCGATTTCGGGCACACCCTACATCACCTCCGGCTTTTTCAGCAAGGACCTGATCCTGGCCAATGCCGGAGCGTTTGCCGCGTCAGCCCATCATCACGGGCTCTCGAAGTTTTACTGGCTGCTGTTCATCCTGCCGACGGTCACCGCATACATCACCGCTTTCTACATGACGCGCTGCTTCACGCTGACGTTCCTGGGCAAGCCGCGCAACCAGCATTTGTACGACCACGCCCATGAGTCGCCGGTGCTGTGGGGGCCGCTGGTGGTGCTGGCGGTGCTGGCGATCGTGGCCGGGTTTGACTGGTTCCCGGTGAAGAAGCTGATCCAGAATTCGATCGTCGAATCCAACGCGATCTGCCAGCGGATCGATCCTAAGTTTGGCGGGTTCACCACCGCCTGGTCGTCGGCGCGCTTCGGCGAGACATCGCAGAAGGAGATCACAAAAGAAGCGACGCCGGGTGGAGAAGAGCACGCCGAGGCGGCATCGTCGCCGGCGAAGGAGGCCTGGCACGAGGGGTGGGAATTGGTGGAGAAGTATGTCTTTTTCGCGTTCCTGATTGGCATCGGGATCGGCGTGGCGCTCTATATACGCGGGTACGTCATCGCCGATGCGCTGGTAAAGATTCCTCCGCTGGGGTGGATTCACACCTGGCTGTATCGCCGGATGTACTTTGATGAGCTGTACTACTGGGTGCTGGTGAAGATGGTGCTGCTGGCGTCGTTCCTGAGCGGGATGTTGGATAAGTACGTGGTGGACGGCCTGGTGAATCTGGCGGGATGGCTGGTGCGGCAGTCGTCGGTGCTTGCGGGCTTGAATGACAAATATGTGGTTGATGGCGCGGTGAACGGCGCCGGCGGATTGGCCCAGGAGCTGGGCGCGGCCGTGCGCGCCCCGCAGACCGGACGCATTCGCATGTACGTGACGGTGATGATGGTGGCGGTGGCGCTGGGATTGGCCGGGGCGATCATCGTGGTGTTGTCGAGGTAGCGGATGGCAGACAAGAATGTCTGCCCCACCGGGTCATGGCAGACAAGCAATGTCTGCCCCACCGGGTCATGGCAGACAAGAATGTCTGCCCCACCGGGTCATGGCAGACAAGAATGTCTGCCCCACCAGTTTGATGAAAGATGGTTGGTATGTCCGAATTTCTGAACCAATGGCTCTTGACGATCCTGATCTTCCTGCCGTGCGCGGGGGCGATCCTGGTGCTGATGGCCAAGGGGCGCGACGCCATCCGCTGGGCCGCCCTGGGCACGACCATCGTGACCTTTCTGGCGTCGCTGCTGCTGTTGGCGACGTATCACTGGGGCGCGGGCGTTGGGTATGACTACGCCGAGAATGGCGGCGTGGTGCAGATGGTGCAGCGCGCCGACTGGATCAAAGCCTTCAATATCCAATACCTCGTCGGCATCGACGGGCTGAGCTTCCCGCTGGTCATCCTCAGCACGTTCATCTGCATGCTGGCCTGCATCGCATCCTGGAACATCGACAAGATGAGCAAGGGCTACTTCGCTTTGTTCCTGTTCCTGGAAACCGGCATTCTCGGTGTCTTCCTCTCCCTTGACTTCTTTCTTTTCTACGTCTTCTTCGAGGTCAGCCTGCTGCCGATGTACTTCCTGATCGGCATCTGGGGCGGCACGCGCAAGGAGTATGCGGCGATCAAGTTCTTCCTGTATACGCTGGTCGGCTCGATCGGCCTGCTGATCGTGCTGATCGCCACGTATCTCTATAGCCGCCAGGTCTTCCCCGGCGGCACCTTCGATCTGGTGAAGCTGGCCGGCCCAGCCTTCCAGGCCGCGCTTCCGGCCATTATCGGCGGCGGCACCGGCGGCGCCCTCGCCAAGACGTTCTTTATTCTGCTGATGGCCGGTTTCCTGATCAAAGTGCCGGCCGTCCCGGTACACACGTGGCTGCCGGATGCGCACGTGGAAGCGCCCACGCCGATCTCGATGATCCTGGCCGCGATTCTGCTGAAAATGGGCGGCTATGGCATTTTCCGCATCGCCTATCCGCTCTTTCCCGACGCGGCCAAGCACCTGTGGATGCTCTTCGCGATTATCGGCGTGGTCAGCATCATCTATGGCGCCCTGTGCGCGATGGCGCAGACCGACTTCAAGAAACTGGTGGCTTATAGCTCGGTTTCGCACATGGGATTCGTGGTGCTTGGCGCATCCATGATGACCACGGCGGCCGTGAATGGCGCGCTGTTCATGATGGTCGCCCACGGCATCACCAGCGCGATGATGTTCTTCGTCGTCGGCGTCATCTACGAACGGGCCCATCACCGCGAACTCAGCCGCTTTGGCGGCATCGCCACCACCATGCCGGTCTATACCGGCTTCTCCACCGTCGCCTGCATGGCCAATCTCGGCCTGCCGGGGCTGTGCGGCTTCATTGGCGAAGTGATGGTGCTGCTCGGATCTTTCCAGGCGGCGCGCACCGGGCAGATTCTGATAGATGGTGGCTACGCGACGCGCGGCCAGATCTACACCCTGGCGGTGATCGCCTGCTTCGGCGTCATCCTCACCGCCGGCTACATGCTTTGGACGATTCAGCGCGTCTTCTTCGGCCCGGAGAAGCCGGAGTACAAGAGCTTCCCGGAAGTGACCGGCCGCGAAATAAGCGTGCTGACGCCGCTGACGGTGATGGCCATCCTGCTCGGCATTCTGCCCTACGTCTTCTTCTTCGTCTTCACGAACCAGACGGTGACGGCGATGTTCGGATTATTTACCAAGAGTGTTGGAGTGGCGTTGGCGGGACAATAAGCGTCCGTAGCACGGGTTTTCAACCCGTGCCCGCATGGGTTGGAAACCCATGCTGCGAGAAATCAATCAGGCCTGTGAAATGATCAACCTTCTCTCAGCCATCCAACCTCCCTTCATCCCCAACTGGGCCGATCCGAGTATCGGCCTGCGCCCGTTCGTCGCCGAATTGTGGCTGATCGCGACGATCGTCGCGGTGCTGCTGACGCCGTTCTTCGTCAAGAAGTCCAATGCGGCGTGCGCGGGTGTGGCGTTGGTTGGCCTGGCCGCCGCCTTGATCTCACTCATGGCGGTGGGCGTCGGCCCGGAGGTGGTGGGATCGAAATTCCGCGGCCTGCTGGTGGTCGATCACTTCGCGGTGCTCTGGAAGGTGCTGCTGCTGATCTTCACCATGGGAATTGTCCTCATGTGGTTCAGCACCACCGCGCCCACCATGCACGAAGGCGACGGTCCGGAATTTTTCACTTTGCTGCTGGGTGCGACGCTGGGGATGTCGATGATGGCCTCCACCAGCAATCTCCTGATGATTTTTCTGGCCGTTGAGATGGCGTCGCTGCCCAGCTACGTGCTGGCCGGTTTCCGCAAGACCCACCGCGTCGGCGCGGAGGCGAGTCTGAAATACGTGCTCTTCGGCGCGGCCACGTCCGCCATCATGGCCTACGGCCTGTCGATGCTCTATGGCTTGTACGGCACGCTCCAGGTCGAGCAGCTCGCGCCGATGATGAGCCCGACCGGCGGCGGATCGGCGCTGCTGGTGGTCGGAATCTTCGGCCTGATCGCCGGAATCGGGTTCAAGATTTCCGCCGTGCCGTTTCACTTCTGGTGCCCCGATGTGTTCGAAGGCGCCAGCATCGACGTCAGCGCGTTTCTCTCCGTCGCCTCCAAGGGCGCAGCGCTGTGCCTGCTGCTGCGGATTATGATGCTGATCGCCAACGGCCTGGGCTATCAGCACGTGCCGATGCTGACCGCCATCGCCGGGGTTATCGGCGTGATCGGCGCGGTGACCGCCACCGTCGGCAACACCGCCGCCTTCGTCCAGACCAACATCAAGCGCCTGCTGGCCTACAGCTCGATCGCCCACGCCGGCTACATGCTCTGCGCCCTGTCGCTGCTGGTGCAGCACAACGCCAAAAATCCGCTGGCGGTCGCCGGCGCAAACGGCCTGCTCGCCGTCGGCGCCGCCCAGGCGATTCTGCTTTATCTGACGATATACCTGTTCATGAATCTCGGCGCCTTCACCGTCGCCGGGCTGATTTATCGCCAGACCGGCAGCGAGCAAATCGACGACTATGCCGGCCTCGGCCGCCGCAACCCGCTGCTGGCAATCTGCATGGGCGTGTTCATGTTCAGCCTCGTCGGCCTGCCGCCCTTCGCCGGGTTCATCGCGAAATTTTTCGTGATGTACGTGCTGGGCATCAATGGCGGCTGGTGGTGGTGGCTGGTGGCGGTGATCGGGTTGAATACGATCTTCAGCCTGTTTTATTACATGCGCGTGCTCAAGGTGATGTACCTGACCAACAGCGAAGCCCCCGCCTTCGTCGGCCATCCGCTGGGCACGGCAATCTCGGTCGTCTGCGCCGCCGCGCTGCTGCTGATGTTCATCGGCACTAATTCGATGCGCCGGCTGACGATCAATTACGGGAAGATTTACGTGCAGCAGGGCATCGCCGCAAACCCGCAAACAGCACCCCAAGCGCCGACGGCGGCGGCCTTGCCGTGAGCGCTGTGCTGTCGCGGGAAAATGGCCGTGTACCGGACTAAAGCAACGTTATGGTAGAGTCGCCCCCCATGCCCTCCGTCGTCGTGATCGATGTGCTCAACAGCCTGCTGGAAGCGGAGCTGAACAGCATCTTTCGCTACATGGACGAAAGCAGCCCCTATCTCGGCCGGGCCACCGCCGAAGTGCGCCGGCCACTGCAGGAAATGGTGAATGCCAACCAGCGCCACACCACGGAGCTGGCTTTGATGATCGAGCGCCTCGGCGGCACGCCGCTGCCGCGCTCGATCTCCCCCGAAGAGCAATATCTGGCGTTTCTCTCCCTCAAGTTCCTGCTCCCCAAACTGGTGGAAGCCAAGAAGCTCTGCATCCAGCGTTATGACAACGCGATGAAGGCCATCCCTGATGCGCCGGCGGAAGTGAAGGCGATGCTCAGGGCGCACCAAGCCGATCACCGCGCCCACCTCGCCATTCTCGAAAAAGCTGCCACGGATGTACAGCAAGCGCCTCATGAGCCACGATAGGCACGAAGTGTAGCCGAAATAATCTGACCCAAAAGGGAGGTTAAGTGGGCAAGAAAAAAGAAGCGACGCTGTTTCCAGAGACGCAAGAAATCTTGGCGATCCTCAGCAAAGAGTCGCCGCAAGATATAGTGGTTGTCGCCATTCCCAGCCACGACCGAAAAAATAAGCCCCTTGCTGAGGCGCTGGTGGGAGAGTGGGCATCCAATGCGATGCAACTGTTGGCTGACCTGTACCGCGGCGCAACTGCCTACAAAACTTTCAAGGGCATCTTCAAGACCGACGAGGGGCATTATCTTTGGGACACCCCGATATTGATCGAAGCGTACGCCCTCATCGAAGCCATCCAAGATCCACAACGGTTGAATTTGCTTGTCGAATTTGCCAAGCGCATGGGCAAAACGCTCGATCAGGCATCCATTATGTTGGTTTTCGGGACAGTTATGTACTATATTGAAGACTACAGTGGGGTGTGAGTTGCCCTATGATATATGTGGTTTGAGACAGGTGATGTCATGGCTTTGAATCATTACGCAATCAACCAGATTGTCGGCGGAAAAATGGTGGCTGGGAAGAGGCCGCGCTTCGGTCACTTTGGGTTGCTCAACATCGTCGGTGACATGCTCAAGAATCGTCCGCGGCCCAACGCGAATGTCCCCTTCGACCTGAGTTCAGACAGAATTGTCTATGATGCGTTTCTTCGCATCAGCAATGGCACCTCTGCGGAAACCGTGCTTTTGGATAAATCCCTGGCATCCAAGTTCCATTCGGAATCCCGAAAGCTCGGCTTCCACGCGTCCGCTGCGGACATGAATCGACGCTTGATCAATATCCGAAAAAATCCGGCGCGATACGAGAAACATGGCATCGTGCTGCCGGAGGCCACCAAGGTCACGCCTCATCCGAGCATTGTTCCGCAGTATGCACATATCATTGAATTTGCATTGGCGAGACTTCGGCTGCGCTATGGGGTGACGATTGACGACATTCTAATTGATCCAGAATTGACAGCCCAATATGAGGAAATGGTTTCCTCTGCGGCCCCCAGCCTCACCTCAGAGCAGGTCAGGCTGGCGGCACTGTACATCCGCAAGACACGCTATATTGCGAAGAAGAACTTGCAGCTTGTAGCGTCCCTCAATGTGCAAAAGATGGAATCGGCGTTTACTGATCTCGGCTCTGTGAGCAGAATCGACCCATCGGCAGTGAGGGACGATGAGGGCATCGTTGAAATTCTAGAGAATGGCCGACACCTCTACATTTCCCGCAATGAAAATCTTCGCCTGGCGGTCAATCAGATCGGCAGCCCGTCTTCACTTATGTTCATGGCTAATGATTTCTGGAAACCTAATCCCGAGAATCTCTCGGTTCGGATTTTTGAAGGGGAGAAATTCCTCAAAATTCCTGTGTCCCAGTGGCAGTTAAAATTGATCAGCGAAAGAAAACCAGTGTTCAATTATCCCGTTGCAGCATGAAAAATGCGCCGGGGGACACCATTCATTATGCGTCCTGTCCACCAGGCGCATTCGGTTGAGAATGTCCCCCCAGTAGGCGCGGGCTGAGCTTTCCATACAGGATCGATGTTCCGATCAGCAGCGCTCCCAGGCCCATGAACGAGACGATGCGGTAGCCGGTCGATACGTCTTTCAAGTCCACGAGAACCACCTTGACGAGCGTGAGGCCGAACAGACCCAACCCGAGATAGCGCATCGCCGCCGCCCGCGCGCGAAATCCGACGGCGACGCTCCCCAGCGCGAAGATTGCCCAGTAGATCGAGAACGCCACCTGCTTGGCCAGCGCCGGATCGGCAAAGAGCTGTGCCCCGATCGCCCCTTCCATCGCCCGGTCGATTTCCAGGCTGCCGGCCATCAGCGTGATCAGCACCAGCGCCCCGCCGAAGCGCGTCTCGGTCCCTCTCACCCACGGGAATTCCTCCGCGAGTGGCCGGGCTACCCGCCACGCCACGATGATCGCCCCGGCGACCACCGCCGCCGTCAGGGCCTGAATATTCGCGAACACCGCCGCCGGCGCCGCCCCATTCCAAAGCCGAAAGAACAGCGCATCCAGCAGCAGATATTTTCCCGCCAGCAGCAGCAGCACCATCGACAGCCGCCGCAGATGGCCGGCGCGAAACGCGGCGATTGCCTCGAAACGCTGCAAGTACAAAATCATCGCCGTCGTCCCGCACGTCCACCAGATCGTCCAGCACATCTGCTTGAACTGCCAGATTCGCCATGCCCGCGGGGCGGCCGAGTAGAGAAGCTGAACGTCGCGGTCGATCTCGAAAGTACCCGCCCAGATGATGACCAGCGCCGCCGCCATCGCCACCGTCGTCCGCAGCATCAGCCGCGAAACTTCCATATCCGCGCGCCCCAGCCAGCGGATGAAAATCAGCCCCGCGACCAGCACGGCTGCCGTCAGTGTCTGAAAATTCGCCACCGGCGTACAGGCCGCCGCGCCGTCGTTGAAGCGGAACAGCAGCGTGTCGATCAGCAAGAACTTGACGATCAGGAGGATCGCGCAGATCCAGGCGAATCGCCCCCACCGCGCCCGCCGCGCTGCGTCCCGCTGCAGCCGGGTCGCCAGCAAAAGAAATGTCGCCAGCGATGCCATCCACAGCATCGACCACGCCAGGTGACGCATCTGCCATGCCGGCCAGATGAGTTCCTTTCCAAACACGACCGCGCGCTCTACGGTGCGGTCAATTTCAAAGCTCAACCCGATGGCCAGCAGGGCGACAATCAGCCCGGCAAAAAACACCCCGCTGCTGCCGGCGGAGATTTCCCGCTTTTGCGCCAGCAGCTCCTCAAAGCGCTGTCGCCGCGCCCGATAGATCGCCAGCGCCGACACCGCGATGAACGTGCCCACGCCCATCAGCGGATTGACCACCGGCCGATACGCCGCGGCGTTCCAATTCGGATCGAGCCGCCCGGCCAGCGTATCGACGACCACCCATTTGATCGTCGCCACCACCAGCAGCGCCGCCGCTTCGGCCGCGAAGGGCAGGGGGGCGGGAAGCAAATCCAGCGCTGTCATCATCCATGCCCCGGCGACGATCATGAACGTCGCCCCCAACGCCGGCAGCGCCGCGATGCTCACCGCCGCCCACACGATACAGGCGACGATGCTAGTCGCCGCCGAATCGCGGCGGATGGCCGCATTCCAGCGCGATGCCTCGTGCTCGCCTGCCTCGTCGCGCAGGTTCATCCGCGCCAGATACGCCACCGCCTGCCCCAACGGCGCCAGGGCCCACCCGATGACGCTGTGAGAGTGAATGATCGTGCCGAGAATGCTGAACAGCGCCCGCCCGGCATCGACCTCGCGGCCGCCGCTGAAATCAAACGTGTGGCCCAGCAGCCACGCCAGCGCCAGAAACCAGGTCGCGATGGCCGCATAGCGCGAGATGCGGCTGTTAAGAATCGCCCCCATCACCGCGAATGCCAGCGCCATTCCCGCCCAGCCCAAGGTCACGGCGATGCCCGACAGCGCCACCGGCGCTGCCACCACCACCAGCGCCGCCGCCTGCACCCGATACGCCTGGCTCAGCATCGCCGCCAGCGCCTGCTTCCGCCCGGCCAGCGCCCAGCCCAGCACCCCGCAGATTCCGGCGAAAACCAACACCCATGCCCCGCGCACGAAAGGCTCGGAAGCGCTAAAGATGACGATGACCGCCGCGGTAATCGCCGCCGTGGCCACGATGCTGAAGACCACGCCCGGACTATTCTGCTCCTGCAACCCTTCCGCCGGCGCCTCCCGCTTTCGCAGCGAAGAGAGAATCAATTCAAGCTGATACAGCCCCGCATACAGCAGCGAAAAGACCAGCGGCGCACCCTTGGGATCCGCTCCCAACTTTGGCCCTAATTCCAGCAGAACATAACAAACCCAAAGCCCGGTCGTGGCCAGCGACAAGCCGCGCAGCGCCCACCATTTTGGCTTGCTTCCCCACCAGGCCAGCACCAGCGCCACCACCTCCAGCATCAGCAGATATGAAAGAAACGGCAGCAATTTCGGCTGGTCCGGGCGCAGCAGCACCGGCGCCACGTTGCCGCCGATGATGGAGAGCACGGCGATGGATACCAGATTTCCCCGCATCGCCACGGCGGCGCCGACCAGCGTCGATACCCCCATCAGCGCAAACGCGGTGGTCGGATCATAAAGGCGGTAATAGGAGTGCCCGACGTAGCTGGCCAGGAAAAACGTGGCCACGCCCGCCCCGAACAGCGAGGCCGCGGAAATGTCATTGATCTTGCGATGAACATATTCCCCCGCCGCCAGCAGCAGCCCGCCGAAGCAGAAGATTACCGTCAGCCATACGCCCTTGGGCACGCGGCTGAAAATTCCCTGGTCGTAGGCATACTTCACCGCGAATGCCGCCCCAATCACCAGCAGCACCGCGCCCACCCAGCCCGTCCATTTCAACCCCAGTGTCGTCTCAAATGCATTCGGCTTCAGCGGTTTTTTCGCAAAAGGCTTCTGCGGTTGATAAGCGATCACAGTGGCATTGTCGGTCTTTGCAATGGCTGCGGCGGGGAGAGGCAGCGGCGCTTCCACCGGACGTGGAGCAGGGGGCTGTTGCTGGGGTGCCGGCGAACCGCTGTCCCACAGCTCGACGTCGGCGGGCTCCTCAATGCGCTGCACCGGAATTGGCGGGGGAGTGGCCAGCGTCTGTTGCTGGCGGGCGTAGCGGAGCGCTTTGCGCATCTCCTGCAGGTGGGTTGTCAAAGGCTGCGGCAGCGGCTGCGGCCGTACCGACGATTCTTCTTGCAAGGTTTCCGCCGCCAGTGCCGGCAGCGGTGGCGGCGGTGCGGCGGCTGGCAGAGGCCCCTGCACAGCACCGACCGTCTCCTCGAGCCGCGCCAACCGCCGCTCAAGCGCCTCCAGCCGATCTTCGATAGGTTGCTGCCCCATATCCTCCGGCCATCGTACCACAACCCTCCCCGATTGCAGAACCGTGTTCCCCAGCGCCAGCCCCGATTCGAGAAAGGCACGATTTGTCATCCTGAAGTACCCTGAAGGATCTGGCTGGGTTGCAGCATCGGTCCAGATGCTTCGGAGTACCTCAGCATGACAAGGGGCGCCCTATTGGGCACGCTCATCTACGGCTTCTTCTTCTCGACCCTTACCAACCGGTTATGCTCGAAAACCGCATCCGGATGAAAATCAGCAAAGCGCGGATCGCCATAGAGCTTCTTCGTGTAATTCTTCACGTCGATGTGCTCGATCCGCACCCCCGGCACTTCCTCCTGCAGCATCACCCACATCGGATATTCCCACTCGTTGCCCGACACCACCACGCCCACGTTCTTCACGCCCGCATCCCGCAGTTGTTTGCCCCAGTCATGCCATTGCTTCACCGCCGCCACATTCCCATACATCCGCTGCATTGTCCGCGGCGTCTCGAAGACCGTCTTGCGTCCGGGCTGCTCATCGCCGAACCATGGCTCGCGGAACATCGGCCGCGAGCGGTTGTTGATCACGTACGGAATCGCCAGTTGCAGCGCCGCCGCCATCACCACCGTCGCGACATAACGGTTCCAAACCCGATCCATGACCACGCCAATCAGCGGGCTGGCCAACAGCGCCCAGGGCAGCAGCAGCCGGCAATGCCAGACCTGCCAGCGCAAAATCGCGCCGAAACTCAAGAACGCCACCATCACGCCAACGGCATACACCATCACCTCGCGCCGACGCTTCCGCTCCCGCAGGAACGGAACCGACAACAGCGCCGCCGCCGTCAACAATACGTGCAGCGGATTGCCGGCCGTGTCTTCGTGGTTCCACGTGTCCGACACCCCAAAGCGCTGATCCACCCATCCCAGCCCCGGCGCATCCGGGTTCATCCCCAGCCACACCATCAGCTCGCGGGCATCTTTCGTCAGCAAACGATTGGTTTCCCGCCACGGCGTCTGCAGTTCCACCGCCAGATTGCGGATGCCGTTCTGATAGGCCGCATCCGCCGAGTAGTGATCGTTCGTATACGGATAGACCTTCTCCCACTCCTCCACCTCCGGTCCCAGCGGTGATCCCGACAGGGCATAGTTGCGATGAAAATGTCCCGCGTTTACCAGCAGCGCCATCCCCGCCATCACCGCGCCGTAACCGATGGCCCGCCAGCGCCATCTCACCAACAGTGCCGCCGCGAACAGCAAGCCGAAGGGAAATAAAAACGTGTATGCCGTCGCCTTGCTCAGTAGCGCCAACCCCAGCGCCAATCCTGTGCCGATCAGCCAGATCCACCGCTCATCTTCGCCTGTGTGCCGCGTCAATTTCCATCCCAGCGCCACCGCCACCAGCACGCGAAATCCGCACTGATAATCGCTCTGCGTACTGGTCGCCTGCAGAATCCCCATCGGAATGGCGCAGCAGATGCCGGCCGCGAACGCCTGTCCCAGCGGCCGGGCCCCCAGCAGCTTGGCGATATAGGACACCGCCACCACGCTTCCCAACATGCTTCCCCACTGCGCCATGCTGGCCAGCGTGTCCCCCTCGCCCAGCAGCATCAGGTGCAGCATGATGAACTCCATCAGCGGCCCTTGCTGCACCTGCCGCGTGATGTGGGTTGGAAACGCATCGACGCTGCGCTCCTGCATCCAGTGCATCACCCGCGGCATGTGATAGGTCATGGAATCGTATGTCGTCGGCGCCGACCACAGCCCGAGCAGCGCCAGCGCCGCCGCGATCAGCACGATGCACGCGACGATCACCCACCCTCCGGCCGGCAGCCGCCCGCGCTCAACTTTCTCCGCGCCCTTCCGCCTCCTCCATTCCCACCACGCCCAAGCTCCCGCCAGCGCCAGCGCAGACCACCACGCCGTCCCCACCGCACTTGGTGTCAGCAAGTGATAATGCCCCAGCCCTTCGGTGAATCCCACCAACACCGCCGCCCAGATCGTCGTCGCCAGCAAGAACGCCTCGCGCCACTCCAACCCGCGCGCGAGAAACCCCGCCCAGAACACGGTCCCCGCCACCAAGAGAAGCCACGTCAGCATTCAGAAATCAAGTCCAAAATCCCGTAGTGGGTCAGTTTGGGTGCCACGGGTCGGCGTACTCGCAGACCTGTGTCTTACTGCGTCGCTACGCGGCACAGGTCTC
>DAIOHQ010000028.1:0-28942 GCA_036744635.1 Tepidisphaeraceae bacterium
CGCGCAGCAACGCGGAGCGAGAGCCTTGGCCGCCGGTAATCCGGCGGAATTGCCCACCGCAGGTGTTAGGCCGCGATGGTGGCGGCTACGGTTTCGCTCCAGGGTCCGGTTTCGCCGCGGCTGTTGATCCAGCGGGTGATGTAGTAGACCGACTTGCCGCCATCGCCGTCATCGTACTCGGCCAGGTGGGTGGAGCGGGTGGTGGTGGCCAGGAAGGTGCAGTCGGCGGGTCCGGCCGGGGGGCTGCCGACCTTGTGCCAGATCTCCGCGCCGGGTGCGTGACACTTCAGGCGGCCTTGGAAAATATGGCTGAATTCGGGTGGATGAGTACATCCACCACTCATCCAGCCATGACAGACAAGAATGTCTGCCCCACCAAATCAAGGCAACGCCGCCTAAAATGTCACATACCCCTCCGCGCCGATGACGCCGAAGGGGCGGGCCTTGCCGCCGGCCTCATTCTGCAGGCGGATGTCGTGGCGGAGGCGGGCGTTGATGTCGACGGCCGCCACCGGGATGGTGCTGGGGGCGGGTCAGGGGGGGATCACTTTTTCAAAAAGTTCGCCAGCAGGCGTTCACCTTGTTCGGTGAGGAAGGATTCGGGGTGGAACTGCACGCCCTCCAGCGGCCAGGTTTTGTGGCGGACGCCCATGATCTCATTGCGGTCGGTCCAGCTCGTGATCTCGTACTCCGCCGGCAGGGTTCCCTGGCGGATGATCAGGGAGTGATAGCGGGTGGCGGTGAAGGGGTTGGGCATGCCTTCGTAGAGCAGCTTGCCATCGTGGTGAATCAGGTCGGTCTTGCCGTGCATGAGCCGGGCCGCCCGCTCGACGATGGCGCCGGCGGTGAAGGCGATGCACTGATGGCCGAGGCAGACGCCCAGCACCGGCAGCTTCGGGCCGAAGTGGCGGATGATGTCGTTGGAGATGCCGCCTTCCTTGGGCGTACACGGGCCGGGGGAGATCACGATGTGGGTTGGGTTCAGCTCCTCGACCTGGGCGACATCGACCTTGTCATTGCGAAACACCCTCATCTCCACCCCGCGGGAAACCTCCCCCAGTTTCTGCACGAGGTTGTAGGTGAAGGAGTCGTAATTATCGATGAGCACGATCATGACGGACTCCAACGCAGGCATGGGTCGCCAGAAGTAAAACGGATCACGCGCTCGCCTTTGCCGCTTCGATTTCCTTCACACTCGTGACCGCCTGGCCGCGATGGGGATACGGATAGGTGCGATACATTCGGCCGCAATTGGGGCAGCGCGTATCACCCGCACCGCTGCGGGTCGTGCCTATCAGCGGGGATTTGTAGCCACAAGCGCACAGCCATGAAGCGTTGTTTCCTTCGGCGGAACCGCGTAACACCGCACCATTTTGCATCTCAACCGCCAGGGAATGGGGCGAAAGGGTCTTCATACCCGTAGCCGGCGGCTGTCGAGACAGCAGGAAGGCGATTTGCGCGATCTGGGCAATGTCCTGCAAGGCACGATATGCCTCTTGCGCGATGGCGGATGATAACTGCGATGAAGAAAGAAATACTTCCGAATCGCCGGGGCCGTAGAAGCCAAAATCTCCGCCGCCGCGATGAAAAAGTTTGCGAACAGAGCCATTCAGATCAAGCATTTTTCCCAGCTCTTCCAGCCACGCAGCCAGCCTCTTGCCTTCAATGGAGGATGTCGCGATGGAAATCGCTTCCTTCTGTTCCTTGGAAACGGCGTCCTCGGGAATGAACGTCAGGACAAATGAATCGGATGCAGGCTCGAAATAAAGGAGATCGACGACAGGCGGCTCGACGAAGTAACCGGCGGAATTTTCCAGCGGAATATGAGTTGCGTCAGCCATAGCTAATCCTCAACGGGATAGGCGTGGATATATCGACCGGTTGCGCATACTTCAATTGTATGGCTGATTTTGCCGCCAGCAATACCGATTGCATCATTCAATCTGATGCGGATACGATGGTTGATCGATGGTGGGAATTGCCATCCCTGCTGATCAGAGAACTCGCTCAGCCATCGGACATATCTTTCCAACGTCCAACCCGCCGCAAATTTGCTGCCGTTGAGCTTATTGGTCAGGCGGAGACGTTCGTCACTGGAGAGACTATCGAGCGAGATGGGCTCATGCTTCATCGCGCGGATAATTTCGACACCGGAGGCAAGGCGAAGGAGGGTTTCGCGGTCACGCACGCGATGAAAATTGGTCGGAGATTCGGCCATTCACGAACGCTTTACGAAGCGATTCCCATCACCTTGGCCGCACGGCGGATCTGGGCGACCGACTGGCTCAAAGCGCGCCGGAGGATACCAATCTGCCGGCCGATCCGCGACCTGTGAATCTTGATTGAGGCACAGCGTGATGGGGATCATCCCAGGGACCTGGCGCCGGGGCGGCTTTGCAAATCCATTCGCCTCGTCTACGCTTCGGCGATGCCGCTGGCCGTCTCGATTCAGAACCCGCTGCTCTGGGCCTTGTTCATCGGCTGGATTCTGTCGGTCACACTGCACGAGTTCGCCCACGGGCTGGTGGCCTATCTGGGCGGCGACTACACGATCCGCGAAAAGGGGGGGCTGACGCTCAATCCGCTGCAGTATGTCGATCCGGTGATGAGCCTGATCCTGCCGGCGGTCATCTTCCTGATGGGCGGCGTGCCGCTGCCGGGCGGGGCGACTTACATTCGCCACGACCTGCTGCGCAGCAAGAAATGGGAAGTGGCGGTCGCGGCCGCCGGGCCGGCCATGAATTTCCTGCTGTTCGTGCTGCTGGCGCTGCCGTTTCATCCCAAACTGCGCTGGATCGATCCATCGCTAGCGGGGGGACAGGCGAGTGCGGCGGTGACGTTTCTGGGGGCGATGGCCTGGCTGCAGATGCTGGCGGTGCTTTTCAACCTGATCCCGGTGCCGCCACTGGATGGTTTCCAGATGGTCGCGGCCGGGATGGACGAGGAAACGAAGATGCGCTTTCTGCGTCCGCCGCTGGGAATAGCCCTTTTTCTCGGCTTCTGGTTTTTTCTGACCCGGGTGCCGGGTGTCTTCGAGCACTTTCACAACGGGGTGGAACACACCCTGACGTTCCTGGGGTTTGACGACATCGCCATCGACTTCATGGGGAAGGCGTACAATCAGGCACTGTTCAATTCATGATCTGGACGCTCGCACGGCGCAAAAAAAACGGCTGACGCTTCGTTAAAAACGTCAGCCGCGGGCTATGGGGTCCGACCCGATGAATCCACTGTTGTGGATGGGTCGGTATGCGCGGGCAAATTCAATGCGGAACGTTCGACAACGATTCGTTCCGCCGGACGAAAATCCTTAGGAACAAATTACGTGCCTTGTCGTAAAAATTTCGGAAAACCAACGTAGTATACCGGCATCGGCTGGTGATAGCCGACCCAGCGGATGAAACCGCACAAAAACGTCGCATTGCGCTCCGACATGCCGGTCAAACTGGCGCAGGTTGAAGGGGTAGGGGTGACGACGATGCCGGCGGTAAACCTCCATGTTGATTCATTCGCATAATGAAACTAACGTATCGGAACAGAGGGCAGGAGCGCTTCCTATGTCGCACGATGTTTCCACCGACCAACTGGCGCTGATCCGCATCGAGGGAATGCACTGCCACAAGTGCGAGAGGAGCATTCAAACCGCCCTCAGCAAGCATCCCGGGGTGCATGAGGTGGAAGTGGATTTCAACAGCGGCCAGGCTTCGGTGCTGTTTGACAAGGCCGCCGTCACCGTCCGCCAGCTCATGGACTCGGTCAACGAGGCGGGCTATAAGGCCACCGGTTTCACCCAGCCCCATGCCGACAAGCGAGCCAGCCATTCCTGAGCAACCCGCAGCGATTTCACAACAAACTCCGGCAATTGACCTGCGCGGGATCCTCGACCGGCCGCTGGAGCAGCGCCTCCGCGAGTATCAATACCGCTTCGCCCAGGCGTGCGTATTTGGCCTGCCGGTGATCGTGCTGCAATACGTCGGCCCATCACTGGGCGGCGCTGAATCAGAGCGGTGGGTGGGAATGTTGCAGGCGCTGCTGGCGGGGTGGGTGATGTACGTGGCGGTGGCGGGACTGGCGTTTGAGGGATTTCTGCTGTTGGCGCGGGGCAGGATCACCGCTGGCTTTGTGATTTCGCTTACGACTCTGGGCCTCTATCTCTGGTCGATCATCTCGGTGCTGCACATCCTTTGGACAGGTGCGCTCTGGTGGAAGCCGCTGCTGTTTCATGTCTGCATCTTCATCGTCATCGGTTGGTCGGCGATTGGATGGCGGCGGTTGTCGCATCAATTGAACAGATCATGAAGCGCGTGAGGCCGATGCGCGTCCGCCGCATGGCAGCATTTAGCAGGGAGAATCGCCGGCCGGCAACACCGGAAACGGCTTTGATTTTCCGCGGCGTTTGCGTTTCAATCTGCGGCCTTCAACCGGGAGATGTAATGGCAGAAAAATCGACGCCGCTGGTAGGCATTTTGATGGGCAGCAAGTCGGATTGGGAGACGATGAAGCACACCTCCGACACGCTGACACAGTTTGGCGTGGCGCATGAGCAGCGGGTGGCATCCGCGCACAGAACGCCGGATGTGGTGATGGAATATTGCGCCACGGCCGAGAAGCGCGGGCTGAAGGTGATCATCGCCGCGGCGGGGGGGGCAGCCCATCTGGCGGGGGTGTGCGCCGCCAAGACGATCCTGCCGGTGCTGGGCGTGCCGATGCAATCCAAGGCGCTCAACGGGCTGGATTCGCTGCTGTCGATCGTGCAGATGCCGGCCGGCATTCCCGTCGGAACGCTGGCGATCGGCCAGGCGGGGGCGACCAATGCGGCGCTGCTGGCGATCGCAATCCTGGCCAACGAGGATGCCGGTTTGCGCAAACGTCTGCACCAATATCGTGAGGAACAGGCGAAGAAAGTATTGGAAAGCACGCTTGAATAGCATGTAGCACGGGCGTCTCGCCCGTGGCCGCGGCATGTCACGGGCGGGACGCCCGTGCTACGGATTCAGGCTATTCCAGCATTCCTGGGGGCACGCCCATTTCCTGGGCCTGGCGGCGGAGGTCCTGCTGCATCATGTCGGAGGCCTTGGCCTGGGCGCCGTGGACGGCGGCGACGATCACATCTTCGAGAAGCTCGATGTCGTTCACGTCGATTTTCGTCTTGTCGATTTTCAGCTTCACCAGCTCGAGCTTGCCGTTGACGGTGGCCTGCACCATTCCGCCGCCGGCGTCGGCCGTCACCATCTTTTTGGCCAGCTCATCCTGCATTTTCTTCATCTGCTCCTGCATGTCGCGGGCCTTGGACATCAGCTCGCCGAGGTTTCCGAGATTGCCGAGGTTTTTCATCATGTCATCGAGCATGGCGTTCCTTGATTGGGTCTGTGCCGGGATATTGTAGCTACTCCACCTTGAGGATGGTCCCGCCTAATTCCTGCATCACGGCTTTGACCAGCGGAATGGTCTCAAGCTGTTGCTTAAGCTCTGGAGTGAGGCGGATGCCGGGGACGGAGGCGGGCTGGGTTGGCGGTTCGACGGCGCGGGGGTGAGATTGAGTCGCTGTTCGCGGCGCAAATGCAGGTTCGGGCGACGGGGCAGCGGCCGCTGTTGTCGGCGCGGGCGATGGCGGCGACGAGGCCTCCTCAATCTCGAAACGCACCCCGACATCCTTTCCCATCACGCTGCACAGCAGGGCGCGAATCGTGTCTTTCTTGCCGTTCTTTGCCCAATTCCTGGCGAAGGTGGCGCCGTTGCCGTTGAAGCGGATAACCGCCTGGTTGTCCTTGATTTCAATAAGCTGGGCCATCGACAGGCCCGTCTTGAGGGCAGCGCCCTGGGTGTCGAGCATGGCCATCAGCGCCGGCCAGATGCGTGCCACATCGTCGTTATCGGGCGGCACGACGTTGTCATCAGCGCGCGGTGTTGCCGCGGCGGGTTCGGGCGGCGGAGCCGTGGCGGCGGACTGGCGCAGCAGCTCGGCCAGATCAGGCCCGGAGGAATCCCAGACTTTGCCCGGGCGCGGGAGATCGTCATCTTCCTCGTCAACAGGACTCTGCGGAGGAAGGACCGCTGGGGTTTGAATCGTAGGGTCCGCTTCAGCGGACGGGATTTGTCGTGCGGGCGCGGGCACGTCCGCTGAAGCGGACCCTACGGCGGAGGCGCTGGTTACTTCAATCTTTTTTTTTTGAGCAGCGCCCTGGCTGAGCGATGGCCGGCCATCCACCTGTCCCATCAACTGTTCGATGGAGGAGAATTGATCGGCCAGAGCCATGCGCACCAATATCGCATCGAGCAAAGCCCGCCCGGCCTGCGACTGCCTGATCTGCCGGCGCAGTTCTTCCAGGATGGTGATGTCCTGGGTGAGCACGATTGGATCGAACTGCCCGGCCTGTTCCACCAAATCCGCCAGCGGCAATCCCGGCACTTCCACCAGTTCCGAATCGCCGCCGCAGGTGCGGAGAATCAGCAGGTTGCGCAGATGATCCACCAGCGACACCATCAGCGCATCGACGGATAATCCATTGCGGACCAACTTGTCGGCCCCCTCCAGCGTGCGCTTCACCTCTCCTTCGCCGATGGACTGCGCGAGATCAAAAATAAGCTGGCTGTGAGGCAGGCCGAGAAGCTGCTCGATCATCTCGACGGTCAGCTCCTGCTCGCCGACGCTCAGCAATCGGTCGAGCAGCGAGAGCGCATCACGCATCGAACCCGCGCCGGCCTTGGCGACGAGTTGCAGCGCCGCGTCATCGGCCTTGATCTTCTCCTTCTTGCAGATCTCGCGCAGATGCCCGGCGATCTCGCGGGTCGAGATATTGCGGAAATCGTAGCGCTGGCAGCGCGACAGAATGGTCGGCAGCACCTTCTCCGGCTCGGTGGTGGCCAGGATGAACTTCACGTGGCTGGGCGGCTCTTCGAGGATCTTCAGCAGGGCGTTGAAGGCGCTCTTCGAGAGCATGTGGACTTCGTCGATGATGTAGACCTTGAAGCGGCTGCGGGCGGGGCGGTACTGGGCGTTGCTGATGATGTCGCGCACGTTGTCGACGCCGGTGTTGCTGGCCGCGTCGATCTCGATGACGTCGATGTCATCGCCGCGGGCGATGGCCAGGCAGGATTCGCACTTGCCGCACGGCTGGGTGGTCGGCCCATCCGATTTTTCGCAATTCAAGGCCTTGGCGAGAATGCGGGCGGATGATGTTTTGCCGGTGCCGCGGGTGCCGGTGAAGAGATAGGCATGGGCGATGCGCTCGGACTCGATCGCCTTCTTCAGCGTCTGCGAAATGTGCCCCTGGCCAATGACTTCGTCAAAGGTATTGGAGCGATAGCGGCGAGCGAGAACGGTGTAGGCCATGGTGTAATCGGTTAGTACCGGAGCATAGTATCACCATGGCGGGAACCGTCCAAGGTGGGTGTAGACACAATCGCTGCCATCTTGGTGGGGCGGACATTCCTGTCTGCCGTGGCCGAGGAGTGGTGGATGCACTCATCCGCCCGAGTCCGGCCACAGTTGGGCCACTCGGCTGAATGCCGCTCAATCCTGCTGCCAGACGTGTACCCAATCCACCTTCATCGAGGATGGAAACGGCGTGGTGGCGTCGGGATTTCCTGGCCATTTTCCGCCGATGGCGAGGGTAAACAGCAGATACATCGGTTCGCTGATGATCTGCTTGGCATTGCTGAAACGGAACTGCTCGACGCCATCGAAATACCATGCGATATGGTCCGGCTGCCAGTCGACGGCATAGGTGTGATATCCCCGCGAGAGGTTGATTTGCGTGTTGTTGTCGTTGCCGTAGACCTTCTTGCCGCGGTGATAGTGCATCTGAATGACGCTGGGTTCCTGCCCGGCGATCTCAACCGCGTCGATCTCGCCCTTAATGTCCTTGTAGGAAGCGGGCAGCATCCAGAAGGCGGGGAGAAGCCCCTGGCCGGAGGGGATCTGGATACGCGCTTCGGCATATCCGTATTTGAATATATATCCGGCCGGCTGATGTTTTTTCACGCCGCCGGTGGTGACCATGCCGGAGACATAGGGATGCTTTATGGCCGCTTTTCCGGTGAGAATGTGGGTGTCCCCTATGGGCGAAGCGGTGAGCGACAGTGCGCCATCTGACACCGAAACGGCGCTGTCGTCATACACTTCGAGTTCCTTTTTCAGAATCGTGCCGTTCCACCAGTAGCGCCGCGACCAGGTTCCGGTGTCCAGGCCGACGTTAAAATCTTCGTTGAATGAGAGATGCCAGTTTCCGGGCAGATCGGGCGGCGTTGCGTCGGCGGCCGAAATCGCACTGGAAAGCTGCGCCACTTCCGCGCGTTTTGGCAACACTGGCTCATCCACGATCGTGATGGTCGCGTTGAACGGTGTGCCGGCCGGGCCGTTGCCATTTCTGCGATTGAATGCCACCGCCGACAGGATGTGTTGCCCTGGCCCCAGCCGCACTCTTCCCGTTGTCGTAAACGGAGTGGCGTTGTCGAGCCACCTCCGTCCGTCGACACGAAGTTGCACGCTTCGCGTCTCGCCGCTGACATCGGCGCGGACCTCCAGTTGGCCGGCCGGCAGGTTGGCAAGATTGATGGCCGCGCCGCTGCTGAGCGGTATCACATCCTGCGATGCGGAATTGACCAGTGTGAGCCCGGTGACCGCCGCCAGCAATTGCCGCTGTTCCAGCGGTTCTACGAACGTCTTCAATCTCCACCTCCAGCACTCCAAGCACAAATGAACGACGTGGTGAGTATAGAGGAATTTCCGGTAGGACCGAAGGCGCGCAAGAAAAATCCCCGCCAGCGGAGGCGGGGATTCATATAAACCAAGGTCTTGCTTATTCTTACACTGCGGCTAGTTCCGGTTCGGGCACGTTTTCCAGATTGAAATCGCGGGCCTGGACCTTGCGGTAGCCAAGCTGGCGGATCACTTCCAGGACCTCCGTCCACGTCGGATACATCCGCTTGTTGACCTTTTTGTAGGTCTCGATGGCCATGATGAACTCGAACTGTTCGGAGTTCATCTCACCTTCTTCAGCGCTCTTGCGCACGTCGCTGAGCCTTCGGCCCGGTCCGCGGCGGCGTTCCAAGCCGGTCTCGGCCCGCCGTTCGCCTACCCGGCGCTCTGCGTCGCCGTAGCCAGCGTCCTCGGCGGTCATCAGCCGGCGCTCCAGCCCGGTGCGCCGGTCAACCCGGCTGTTGCGGCGGTCGGGCCCTTTTCCACCGCGCCGCTTTTCTGAATCCCCATCCTGCTGATCCGATGTTTCGATTTGGCTCATGGTAATGCCTCTTGAATCATTCATCGACACAAGGGGGCACCACCTTAACTTCAGATCACACGGTCGGCCGGCCCATCATGGTCAGCCAGCGAAAGTGCGATGCGACAGCGCCAAAGAAGCTTTTATTGGCCGCATAGTGTACGCCGAAATCCCTGCAGGTCTGCTCGACCACCTTGGACAGGGCGGGATAGTGGACGTGGCAGATGCGGTGAAACAGGTGATGTTCCACCTGAAAATTCAGCCCGCCCAGGAACCAGCAGAGGAACGGGTTGCGGCGGGCAAAATCGACCGTGGTGTGCAGTTGATGTTCCGCCCAGCCGGTCGGAAGCTGCCGGCCGCCATCGGCGGTCGCCGATGGGACGGGGAATTGCGCCTCGGTCACGCAGTGCGCCAACTGGAACACCACGGCCAGAACCACTCCGCAGACGAACGATGCGATTCCGTACACCGTCAGCACCGCCCACCATTTGTGCAGCAGCAGCGGAATGCCGAACGCCAGCGAAAAGAAAATCACCTTGCCGGCGATGAAAACCGCCAAATCATTCCCTTTGGGTCGGGGAATCTTGTGCCCGCCGATCCGGCCGACCGCAATGTTGTAAAAATCATCGAACAGGTGCCATTTGATCGAGAGGAACCCATACAAAATCCACAGGTAAATCCCCTGAAAGCGATGAAACGGCAGCCAGTTCTGCTCCGGGGCCATCCGCGCCAGAAACCCGACATTAATGTCGTCATCTTCGCCGACCACGTTCGGATAAGTGTGATGGATCGAGTTGTGCTTCCAGTCCCACAAATAGGAGCTGCCGCCGATCAGGTCCAGCGTCAGGGACATGAGCTTGTTGACCCAGGGCCGGTCCGAATAGGCCTTGTGGCCGCCGTCGTGCTGGATGTTAAACCCGATGGCCGCTATCGACAGGCCGAGCAGGATCGCCAGCGGAATGACCATCCACCAGGCGCTGGCAAAGAACAGCAGCAGCACATAGGTCGCCGCAAACCAGGTAAGAATGGTCGCGGTCTTAAAATACATCTGCGGACAATCGCGCCGGCTGCGGCCGGTGCGCTCGAAATAGGCATCCACGCGCTTGCGCAGCTCGCGTACGAGCTTGTCGCTGCCGAATTTCAGGGGCGCTTGCTCATCGTGGGGGGTGGTGGTCGTTGTAGCGGGGATGGGGGCGGAAAGTGTCTGGGCAGTCATGGAAAACCTCCAATGCCGGGGGTGGTGAAGATGACATGCCGTAAATGGGGCTGCCATCAAGCATTAGGCCGCGGCACCGGCGAGAGGGTGGGGGGGCGAGCTAACACGCTTCGTAAAAACCTTGGCTCATTATAGGGAATTTCGGAAGGTCCGGCTAGGGAGGAATAAAAGTTTTCAAAAAGTTTCGGCGACGATTGCAGGCTCATCCACATTCACAAGCGCCTGCACCTCATCGGCAGCCTTGCCGAGGCCATCAACGCCAGAAAATTGTTGCGAAATCTTCCGGCAGCGGCCTGCAATTTCTTCCGATCCAAGCAACGCATGCAAGCGGTTGGCGACATTTTCTGCCTGGTATTTCCGCACGGAGATGGTCCGCCCCACCCCCAGCTTTTCGACGCGGGACGCATTATCAAACTGGTCGTGGCTCATCGGCATGATGAGTTGGGGTATCCCGGCGGCCAATGCCTGCGCGGTGGTGCCGATGCCGCCGTGATGGACCAGCGCCGCCGTCCGCGGCAAGACTTGGCTGAAGGGGATGTAGTCGAAGTGCCGCACGCCGGGGAGGAGTTGTTTGGGCACATGCTCGCGATGCCGCGTCAGGAGGATTCCGCGCCGGTCCATCTGCCAGCAGGCATCGGCCGACTCGGCGAAGAAGGCCCTTCCCTGCCACATCGCGCTGCCGGGGGTGAAGACAATCGGAGGATCGCCCTCGGCCAGGAAAGTCTCGACCTCCGCGGGGAGGTGCGCATCGCGTTTTTCGTCGAAGAGGGGAAAACCGGTGAGCCGCACCTGCGGGGGCCAGTCCGGCTGCAGCGGCCCGAACCACTCCGGCCACATTCCGATTACCCGCCGCGGCGAGTGCCACCAGGTCCCCAGCACGCTGTTGATCGGCGGCAATCCCAACTCTGCACGAAATGCGTTGATAAGTGGGGCGACAAGCGGATCGATCACGGCGCGGTCGGCGAATCGGAACAGTGCGCGCAGCATCCACCGCGGCATCCATGGCCGCATCGGTGCGCCGGGCAAAACCGGTACGTCAAATTCCGAGCGCATTACAGAAGGCGCCAGGTGAATCGTGGCCACCGGCACGCCGAGTTTCTCCTGCGCGATCAGCGCGCCCATCGCCAGCGAAGACGCTGCCACCACGGTTTCGCCGGGAAGGTAACGCTCGCGAATGATCTGGTAGGTTGGCCGCGCCAACTGTGGCACTACCTTGGACAACAGCAGAAAGATGCTCTTGGTCGGATGCCACAGGAGCGGATCCTTCGCCAGCTTGCGGTAGTCATCGGCCTTTCCCAGTTCGACAAATTCCAGCCCATGGCCGCGCACCAGCTCTTCAAAAAATCCATTGGTCGCCAGCGTCACCCGATGGCCGCGGGCGCGCAGCGCCTTGCCCAGGCCCACAAACGGATGCACATCGCCGTGACTGCCGATGGTAATCAGAAGAACATTTAGCGAACCCGCAGCGCCCATCGCGACATTCTATGCCCTCCCGCGCCTTGGTTGTTCTTTTGTAAATTCCGGCATTACCCGCGACGTGCCGTGACTGATATACATGCCGATTAGCTCAGGAGACTCGCCATGACTCAATTCGGATTCGGCCAGCCCCGGCGCGGGATCAACCTGCGGTGGGTTATCGCGCTGGTGATCGCGGCGGTGGGTATCATCGGTTACTACACCAAGACTTCGGTCAATCCGGTCACTGGGGAAAAGCAGCACATCGCACTCACCGCCGAGCAGGAGACGGCACTGGGCCTGAATTCCGCGCCGCAGATGGCCCGCGAGATGGGCGGCGAGGTGTCGCCGAATGATCCGCAGGCAAGACTGGTGGCGGAAGTCGGCAATCGCATCTGGCAGCGCTCTGACGCCACCAAAAGCCCTTACAAATACACCTACCACCTGGTGAACGATGAGAAGACGATTAACGCCTTTGCCCTGCCCGGCGGCCAGATCTTCATCACCCGTGCTCTGCTCAACAAGCTGCAGAACGAGGCCCAGCTCGCGGGCGTGCTGGGACACGAAACCGGCCACGTTGTCGGCCGGCACGTCGCCGAGCAGATGGCCAAGCAGCAGCTCTCGCAGTCGCTGGTGATCGCCACCGCCGTGGGCGCATCCGACCGGCGCGATGGAGGCCAGACAGCCGCCGTCATCGCCAGCTTCGTCGCCCAGCTCAAGCAGCTTTCCTTCAGTCGCAAGGATGAATCCGAGGCGGACGCCTTCGGACTAAAATACATGACGCAGGCGGGTTACGATCCGCGGGCGATGCTGGGCGTGATGGAGATTCTCAAATCCGCCGGCGGCGCTGGCGGCACGCCGCAGATTTTCCTCACCCACCCCAACCCCGATCAGCGCATCGAGGACATCAAGACCTGGCTTCAGCAGCATCCCGATCTGCCGAACGATCTCACCATCGGCAGAAAGCTCAACGCAGGCGCAACGTTGGATTTCTAAGAAGCTCTAACAAATGAAAATGTCTCTAACCGCGCTGCCTTTCCCCCGCCCTGGGGCGATCGTGGGGTTGTGGAGAGCACATCGTCATAGAAAATATCCGGCATCCACTTTGAAATGTGCGGCGAGCTTTCGAATCTGGGCTTTGCTCAATTCACGTTCTCCGCTCAGGACCATCGATGCGGCGGGGAGGCTGCCGATGATCCGGCCGAGATCGGAAGTGCTCGTGCCGCTCTGTTGCATGAGGTATTTCAGGCGGTCGAGAGGGGAGCGGGAGTCGCTGATCAGGCAATTGTGCTCCTGGTCGTAGGCCTCGATCAGGTCGGACAGGACATCCAGATAATCCGACTCATCCTGACTGAGGGAATCTTCCTTCACCGCCAAGCGGTCGATCATCTTGGCCGCGGCGGCGTAGTCGGCCTTGGTGCGAATGGGACGCAGCGGAAACCGCCGCACCAGCTCGAGGTATTCATTGGTGGCAAGGAGCGTGCTCATAGTTGTTTCCTCCAGAACATCCGATCATATTCCTTATGGGTCAGAATTCGCAGAACATAGACCTTCTGCTTTGGATAGCTGATGGCGGCGATCAGGCGGTATTTGTTGCCGCCTATGTCGAAGACCGCAACCGAATGCCCACTGGCGACCTTCACCTGATCCGTCTGCCCGAAGGTGGCCCGGACTTCCTGAAAATTTCGCCAGACGACTTTCCTGGTCAGCGAAAACCACGCCTCGAGGGGAGCCGTTGCAGCAGGCCAGCGTGCTGCGAAATCTGTCAACGGCTGACGCTTGATGATTCGCACGGTTCACATTATGTGAAATGGACGAGAGTAAGTCAAGTGGAGCCGTTCCGGAATGGCCGATGGAAGGCAGCATTGAATTGATGTGATTTATCGGGCCACCAACAATGGTGCAATAGATTATACCTTACAGGGCTCCGCTGTGGGTCGGTGCAGTCGCATTGGGCCAGGAGGCACTCGGCTGCAGCCAGTGCTGTGGTATAGAATCAGGGCGATGGACACCTCTCTTTTGATCACCAATTTGCCATCGCCGCAGGTGGCGGTTCTCGCGCTGAACCGGCCGGAGAAGCGCAACGCGTTGAACATCGCACTGATCGAGGCGATCCGGGGAGGGCTGCGGCGGCTGGAAGGAGAGGCGGCGGTGCGGGTGGTGATTGTGCGCGGGGAGGGGCCGGCGTTTTGCGCGGGGTTGGATCTGCAGGAAGCTGGCGATGCGGGGCGGTCGGGGGAATCGGCCGAGGCGCTGGCGGGGTTGTATCTGGAGTTGTGCAAGTCCGATCTTGTCAGCATCGCGGCGGTGCACGGCGCGGTCATTGGGGGAGGCCTGGGGCTGGCGGCGGCGTGTGACCTGGCGGTGGCATCCGAGGATGTGCGCATCGTCTGTCCGGAGGCATCACGCGGCCTGGTGGCGGCGCTGGTTGAGGCGTTGCTGGCCGGGCAGATCCTGCCGAGGCACCTGCGCGAGCTGACGCTACTGGGGGAGGCGCTGGATGCCCATCGGGCGTTGGAGGTGGGGCTGGTGAACCGGGTGGTGGCGACGCCGCGGTTGACCGATGAGTGCCTGAAGCTGGCCGCTCAGGTGTGCCGGGGGGCGCCGGGGGCGATCGCCCGCACCAAGCGGCTGCTGCGGGAACTGAGCGCCCGGCCGATTGAGGAGGAGATCGCCATCGCCCTTAGATATCATCTGCAGGCGCGGAATTCCTCGGAGGCGGCCGAGGGGATCGCGGCGTTCCGTGAGAAACGGCAACCGCGCTGGGGGCCGAGGAACCCGTAGCCCACCGCCGGCACCGCGCCGACCGGCTTTGAGTTTACCAGAACGCTCGTCGCGGGGCCGGTCCATTGCAGCATTTGGTCATGCGGCACCGCCGCGCCCGCCGCGTGCTTTCATTATCAGTCCGATGACGCCGAGAACAACGCCAAGCGCGACGATGCCGATGCGGAACAATTGCTGCTGTTGATTAGCGGCAGGGCCTTTGAGGAAGAGAAGGTACGCGCCGAAGAACAAGAGGAACGCGCCTGCCGCAAGCAATCTGTTCGTCCAAGACTTCACCGATGCCTCCTTCTCGTCACGCTGTGTCCCGTGCCGCATAACGGATCGACGTTCAATGGCCGGCCCGGCACCGAACGCGCTTGCGAATCACAGGGACCGCCCCGTGGGGCCGGTCCATTGCAGCGTGTGGTTATCCGGCCGGCCAGGTGGCCGCGAGCTTTTGCACTTCGCTGCGCGACAATGTGCGACCCGCGCCGCGCGAGTGTTGCGCGCTCCACTTCTCATCAAACTGCGGGTCATCGCCGATGTCCGACGACCAGTCCACGAGACGGCCCGTGTCATCGAACACACACGCCGACGGACCTGACGACAGGAGGAGCCAACTGCTCATTGGGCCGTATGCGATCACATGCTGCTTGCCATTGATGTCGACAGCGGCGAATTGATCCGCCGACGGCCGCCACGCCATGTAGTCGCTCAACGTAGAGACGCGTCCGGCGGGGTTCACGCGGCGGTAGCTGACATATTCGGTGGTGAAGCAACCGCCGATCAGGAGTGCGAAGATGATCAGCCAGCGGAAACGCTTCATGGCCGGATAACCTTCTATAAACCGGTCCGCTCCCACCGCATAGCATGACTGCGGTTCACAGGAGTATCGCACGGCAGAGCGACGGCTGTCAATTTCACGGCTTTTTTCTTGCCGCCCGGGGAAAGTAATCATAGCGGCGACGAAGCCGACAAGAGCAGCAGCGGCCAGCGCGTGGGAAAGCCCGGGCGGCGGCTGAAGAGTTCGAGGGCGAGCTGGAAGATGAAGAAAGCCACAGCGCTTCATGTTTCACGTTTCACGTTCCATCAGCCCCCCGCCCGCCACACCGATGCCCAGGCCGCGGGGATTTGACTTTCCTCCCCTCCCCCTTAGGCTTGCCCGGCGATGGCATTTCAGATCGTGCAGATCGTCTATTGGCTGGCGTTGTCCACCTGGTTCGGCGGTGTGCTGTTCATCGCGATCGCGGCCCCGGTGATCTTCCGCACCGTGCGCGAAAGCAACCCGGTGCTGCCGGCGGTGCTGAGCGTCAACCTCGAAGGCCAGCACAGCACGCTGCTGGCCGGGTCCATCGTGGGCAATCTGCTGGCGCAGCTCCTGCAGGTGCAGTTAGCCTGCTTCGCGGTGTTGATGCTGACGATGCTGGGGCAGCTTTTCGTCGCGGATATATCCGAGTCCAACCTGGCGGTGGCGATCCTGCGACTTGTGCTCTGCGCGGGGGCGGGAGGGGTGGTGATCTACAGTTGGGCGGTGCTCTGGCCGCGGATTCAGGCCCTGCGCACGGAGTATATCGAGCACGCCGATGAGCCGGAGGTGGCCAACCCGGCCAAGGATGAATTCGACCGCGAGCACCGCCGCAGTGTGATGATGATGCAGGTGGTGCTTTTCGGGCTGCTGGGGATCGTGCTGTTCAGCGGCAACATCGCCCCGCCGGGCGCGATCCGCAATGCCGAGCCGCTGGTGCCGCCCCCCCTCACCGCCCCGCGCGTTCCCGCGACAGTCCCGGCCAGCGTGCCCGCGGCCACCATCCCCGCGAAAACCCTCACCGCCACCACCGCGCCGGCGAACTGACCCATGGCCAAAGCCCTCTCCAAAAAAATTCAGGCGCGCCAGCAGCGGGTGGAGGCGATCCTGCCTATCCTGAAAAAGACCTATCCGGCCGCGGAATGCAGCCTCGGGCACGGCAACCCGCTGGAGCTGCTGGTGGCGACGATCCTGTCGGCGCAGTGTACCGATGAGCGCGTCAACCTGGTGACCAAACAACTGTTCAAGAAATACCGCTCGGCCGCGGACTACGCGAAGGCGGCGGCGCAGGAACTGGAGAAGGATATCCAGTCAACGGGATTTTTTCGCAACAAAGCCAGATCCATTCGGTCCATGGCGGCGGCGCTGCTGGAAAGACACGGCGGCAAGGTGCCACAGTCGATGGAGGAATTGACGGCGCTGGCCGGTGTGGGGCGCAAGACCGCCAACGTCGTGCTGGGCAACGCCTTCGGGCAGAACCTGGGAATCGTGGTGGACACCCACGTGACGCGGGTATCCGGCCGGCTGGGCCTGACCACGCACACGGATGCGGTCAAGATCGAGCGGGATCTGATGGAGGTGGTGCCGCGGGAAGACTGGACACTCTGGTCGCATCTGCTGATCTATCACGGCCGGGCGATCTGCCAGGCGCGCAAACCCAGGTGTGAGACCTGCCCCCTCCTGGCGCATTGCCCGGCCGGCGGGAAGATCATCAAGGAGCGCGTTAAGGAGAGCGACTAGGGTTGGGTAGCGGCGGGCTGGGTTCCCGTCGATTTCTGGTTCTTCTTCTTGTCCTTCTTCCTGTCCTTGTTGAGCAGGTCGGTGACGGTCTCGCCGATCTCCTTGCCGCCGGTGGCCTGGTGAATCACATCGCCGACCACGCCGCCCACATCCTCCCCCAAGGCGTTGCTGATCTGCTTTTGCATCTCGCCACCCAGCTTCTGTGCCGCATCCGCCACGCTTCCCTTCAGCGCCCCCTGCAGCTCCTTTGACAGCTCCTTGGATTTGCTGGCCTCGCCGGCGATGGTGGTGATCACCTGCATCAGCACATCCTGAATCGCCGCCCCGTTGGCGTTGCCTTCGCCGCTGCCGACATTCTGCATGGAGATGGTCTGCAGCGGCAGGGTGATTTCCTGGGTCGATCCGAACAAGCCCGGCCGGACAACGACCACCGGGTCCTGGATGGTGAGCTGATCGACGATGATGCGGACCTGTTGCTTGTCGGCCGGTGCCGGCTCGGTCTTGGGAAGATTGTCGGCGACGGCCTGGAAGTTGAACTTGCCATTGGCCTGCTCCAGCGTCATTCTGGGCTGCACCAGCGAGATGTTTTTTACGTGAACCGGGTCGGAGCGAAGCTGGCCATAGCTGACCTGGACCGAGGCCTTGCCGAGTGTGAACATCTGCGCGTGGTATCCCGTCGGGGCGCCGATCTGAAGCTGATTGAGATCAAGGCTTCCGCCGAAGAGCGAGACACTGGCATCCTTCAGGGAAGTATCCACCTTCAGGGTGGACTGTGTCTGACTCTGTACCTGCGAACGCACGATCCGGTTGAGGTTGAAATAGAGGATGCCGATGCCAACCACAACCAATAGCACGATGATCAGGATGGACCACTTGAGGATTTTCATCCGATTATTGTGTCAGTAAGTGCTCAAGGCGGCAACGGAGGAACCGCCGCTTGCTGTTGACCGACCCGGCCGAGTTGGCCCGGCCTTGCGGCATTTCCAAGTTTCCCGATCGGCCTTTTCGCGGTGCCGATGTCGGCGCGATTGACAAGGGCGCGTGGAAATCTGACAACACTGCGATGAACCTCACTGCTCTGCGCGATGCCCTGCTGAAAAAGACTTCCGAGCTTGATAAGGGATTTTCTTTCGTCTGGCGCTATCCCAAGCGCGTGGGAGCCAATCCGCAGAACCTGCGGCCCAAGGCGGATTGGGCGAAGTGGGACCCATCGGTTCCTCCGCCCAAAGGCAAAGGTCATCCCGAGAATCTCACCAAGAACCGCAAGAACTGGTATTACGCGGATGTGAAGTTCCCGCACGAGCGCTGCGGCGTCGATCTCGCCGGCGATACCGGTTTGATCTGGGTCTACGGCTATTCCCCCTTTATGCTCTACCTCGACGGCAAGGAGCAATTCAAGGAGACGCACGTCTGGCACGCCACCGGTCCGATCGCCGACCCGCTGCCGCGGCCCATCGAGCCGGGGAAAATGCTGCCGCTGGCGATCTGCCTCGAGCCCACGGAGATTCCCTTCGGGCCGCTGGCGGTGTCGATCCATTCCCAGCGCTGCATGGACATCGCGATGGAGATCGGCAACGCGATGATGGAGTTGAGCTGCGCCAATGCCGCGGCCAAGACTCCCGAGCAGCAAAAGCTGATCGAGGCCGCCGCCGGGCAGTTCGACCTCAAGGCGCTGGCGAAGAACGACTTTTCCCGCTTTGCCAAATCCGTCGCGGCGATGGAGCAGACCCTCGCCTCAGGGGGGGCGCTCGCCGAGGCGGTGAAGACGATCACCGTCCATCTCGTCGGCCACACCCACATCGACATGGACTGGATGTGGACGTGGGAAGACACCGTGCATTGCATCCGCCGCGACTTCAAAGCCGTCACCGACATCATGGATGACTATCCCGAGGTGCGTTTCACCAACAGCCAGATTCCCACCTATGAAGTCGCGAAAGACCTCGATCCCACGGTGTTCGAGAAGGTGAAACAGCGTGTCGCCGAGGGGCGCTGGGAAGTGGCGGCGGCCACCTACGTCGAGAACGACCTGAACATGGCCGATGGCGAGTCGGTGGCCCGGCAAATCCTCTACGCGGCTGACTGGTCACAGGAAAACCTCGGCAAAAAATCCCGCGTCTTCTGGGCCCCCGACACCTTCGGCCATCCGGGCAACATGCCGCAACTCGCCCGCCTCGGCGAGTTCGACTGCTACTTCCACTGGCGCTGCAATCCCGGCGGGCATGACAACTGGCCGGCCCGTGTGTGGGAAGGGGAGGACGGCAGCTCGATCCCGGCCTTCTCCGAAGGGTACGGCGGCGTGCTCTATGCCCACGGCATGATCGGCAACGTGCTGAACTATCTCGACAAGGGCTTCGACAACGTGCTGCACATCTGGGGCATGGGCGACCACGGCGGGGCGCTGTCGCGCCGGCAGTTGGAGATCGTCAACAGCTATCGCGACCGCCCGCTGATGCCGACCTTCCGCTTCAGCACCATGGCGGAATTCTTCGCGGCCATCTCGCAGGAGAAGGACAAGTTCCCGCGCAACACCGGCGAAACCTGGAGCCTGTTTGAAGGGTGCTTCACCACCCACGCCCGCATCAAGCAGTACAACCGCCGGTGCGAAACCGCGCTGCTAACCGCCGAGGCATTGGCAGCGCTGGCGGGACTGGATCGCCGGGAGCCCCTGCGCGAGGCGTGGAAGAAGATGCTCTTCAACCAGTTCCATGACATCTTCGACGGGGCGGCCGTCCACGATGCCTACATCAACGCCTACGCTCGCGCGGAATCCTCCATCAAAGCCGCCAACAAGATCAGCGCGGAGGCGGCAGGGGGGGCGGGGAGGCTGGTTGTGGGCGACAAGGCCGGCGCCGCCATCACGCTGATCAACCCGCTCGGTTTCGAGCGCTCTCAGATCGTGCGCGCCAATCTGCCCCGCGCCATCAAGGGGCTGGTGGATGACGCCGGCCGGGCCATCCCCGTGCAGCGCCTGGGGAATGAAACCCTCTTCGCGGCCGAGAAGGTCCCGGCCTTTTCCACCCGCACCTTCGCCTTTGCGCCGGCGGCGGCGGACCCGGTGCCGCCCATCGCCATCCGCGAGGATGACAAATTCTTCCGGGTTGAGACCGCCACCGCCATCATCCAGCTCTCCAAGCTCTCCGGGGCCATCGGCGCCTACTTCGACAAGTCCCTGGGGCGCGGGCGCGAGCTGGTCCCCTACGGCTATCCCAAGAACCTGACCCACGATCCCACCACCCGCCAGGACCTGGCGATGAACGTCTTCACCGTGCTGGATGAAGCTCCCAATACCATGAGCGCCTGGCTGGTCAACGACATCCTGCGCGAAGAGCACCTGCTCCGCGGCGCCAAGGTGACGCTGGAGGACAATGGCCCGGTCTTCGCCCGTTTCCGCGTGCGCCATGCCTTCCGCAAGTCGGCCATCGATCAGCAGATTCTCATCTTCAACCAATTTCCGCGGGTTGACTTTGACACCACCGTGGATTGGCGCGAGCGTGGCAACCGCGACATCGGCATCCCCCAGCTCAAGGTCTCCTTCAACGCCGCGTTGACCGCCGCCCGCGCCCGCTTTGAAGGTCCGTTCTTCATCACCGAGCGCCGGGCCGATGGGCTGGACCAGCCCAGCCAGAAGTTCGTCGATATCTCCGGGGAAGATCGCGATGGCAAACCGCTGGGATTCACGTTGCTCAACGACAGCAAGTATGGATTCGACGCTCTCGGCGGCCGATTGCGCATGACCCTGCTGCGCAATCCCTACGCTCCCGATCCCGAAACCGACAATGGGGTCCACACCTTCCGATACGCCTTTCTGCCCCATGGCGGGGGAGTCTCCAACGCGGAACTGATGCGGCAGGGGATGGCGTACAATCGGCCGATGGCCGCCATCCGCACAAACGGCGAGGCGGCGACCGGCGACGCGTTCCTGAGGGTTGACCATGATGCCATCGTCATCACCGCCCTGCGCCAGGCGGAGCATTCCGATGCCCTGTTGCTGCGGCTGTTCGAGACCTCGGGCAAGCCCGTGGAAGCCACCATTGCCACCCGAGAAACCTACGCCGCCGCAGGGGGGGCAGAGGAAGTGAACTTCCTGGAAAACCCAATCGCCCCCCCCTCCCCCGCTGGCGCCGCCCCCTGCGCGGGCGTGACCGGCAACACGATTCGCGCCAGCTTCCGGCCGTATGAAGTCAAGACCCTGCTGCTCCGCCGCGATGCTACAGACCGTGTTAGCTAAGGAGAGACAATGCACTGCACCTATCTGCTTTTCACCGCCGCCACGTTGTTGCTGGCGACCGCATCGTTTGCGGCCGACCCCAAACCCGTGCGCATCCTGATGCTCGGCGACTCCGTCACCGCCCTGGGCCTGCCCAAGGCAACCGCACAGGCGCTCAACAACGCGGCGGACGGCCCCCAGCGGGCGAAAACAGCGCTGCACTGGGAGACCATCAACGCCGGCGCCGGCGGTGAAACCGCCGCCGGCGGACTGGCGCGGATCGCCAAGCTCCTCGACAAAGAGAACCCCGACATCGTCACCATCTCCTTCGGCCTCAACGACACCTGGCAGCGTGAGGGGACCGAAAAGTTCCGCAATAACATGCTGGCGATCATCGACATCGTGCAGGGGCATCCATCCAAGCCGCGCCCCCCCTGGATCGTGCTGCTGACCTCCACCCCGTTCGACGACACCCGCCACTTTCTGGGCAAGGAGAAGTCCATGATCGAGCAGGGCGGCCCGGATCGCGTGCTGGAGATGCAGTACAACCGCGCCACCCGCCAGTTGGCGCTGGACAAGGGGTTTGCGCTGGTGGACCTGCATCGCCACTTCTTCACCGATCCCAGGCCCATGCGCTTCCTGAACGAGGATGGCGTCCACCCCAACGAACAAGGCTTCGAGTTCGCCGGCAAATACATCGCCACCACGCTGCTCGCCTGGTACGCCGTCGAGATCGACAAGGATAAAGCCGCCCTGGCCGCCCGCAAGAAAACGCTTGCGGAACTGGCAACCTTGTCGGATGCAAAGCTCACGCCGGAGAAGAAGCGCCGCATTCTCCAGCAAGCCTGGCAGACCTGCCCCTATCTGCCCGAGGCCGCCGTCGCGTGGGATGAGTTCACGTATCCGTCCGCCACGATGCCATCCACCCCACGATGAAACGTGAAACATGGAGACTCTCCCACCGCCGCGGTCGTGGTATTACGCCTGTTCGCTTGCGGAAGCAGCGCGCGGGCCTCGGGCCATTCAGCTTGGGAAACGGACGTTCGTTGCTTTCCAGACCGCGCCCGGCCGGGTGGCGGTGCTGGATGGCCGGTGCGTGCACATGGGCGCCGACTTGTCGCGCGGGCGGGTGGTGAACGGATGCCTGCGCTGTCCCTTTCACGAATGGGAATTCGCCCCAGACGGGCGCTGCGTGCATATTCCCACCAGCCCAACCACCCCCGATTTCGCCCGTCAATCCGCCTATCCCACGATGGTCCGGGGTGGACACGTTTTTTTCTACAATCATCCCACGCTGCCCACGCCGCCCGCGCGGGAGTTCGAGGCGCCCTTTTTTCCCGGCAGGGACGCCGCCGACCTCCTGCCGGCCCGGCCCATCGTGATGGATGCGCAGATCCCCTGGTACATGATCGGGGCCAACGGCTTTGACCTCCAGCACTTTCGCGTCGCCCACGACCGCACGCTGCTGGGGACGCCGACCGTCGAACGCCCTTCCCCCTTCGCCCGCACCATCCGGGCGGAGTTCGCCGTCAGCGGCACCGGCCTGCGCGACCGCCTGACCCGCCGCTTTTGCGGGCCGCGGGTGATGATGACGGTGACAAGCTGGTGCGGCACCATGATCATCGTGACCGCCGAGTTCCTTCGCACTACCACATACGGCATGGTCTGCATCACGCCGCTGGATGCCCAGCGCTGCCGACTGCTGACCATCGTCTGGGTGCCGCGCAGCCAAAGCGCCCTCGGCCGGGCAATCTACGATCCGCTTAACGCCGCGGTGCGCCGTTCTTTTATTCGCAAATTTTTGCTTTCTGATCGCTCCGGCGCCGAAGGAACCCGTTACAATCCCGGCACGCTGATCGCCGCCGATGCGGTGCTCGCGGATTACATGCAATGGCTGGGAGATGCGGTCCGGCAGGGGGGGCATCAGCCAGCCGCCAACAAGGAAGGATCGCACAATGCTTAAAGCCCCCCCTGGCCTGTTGCTCGCGTTGCTAATGGCCTCCGTCGTGGCCGCTGCCCCCGCCGCCCCGGCGACCAGGGAGAGCGCCGCGGTAACCACCGCGGACCCGACCGAGGCAATCACTGCGATGCGTCAGGAGCTGATCGACAGCTTCAACAAAGGCGACATGCCGCGTCTGCTCTCCCAGCTCGATCCGGACGTGGTGGTCACCTGGCAGGATGGGGAAGTCTGTCGCGGGCCGGATGCGGTCAAGGCATACTGCGACAAGAAGATGACCGGCCCGGATCGAGTCGTCGCCAGCGTCAGCGCCGACCCCAAAGTCACCGATCGCCACGTCTACGGCGAACCCCCTGCCTGGGCGGTTTCATGGGGGGAGATGAACGACCACTTCAGCCTGACGGATGGCCGCAAATTGCCGCTGAACAGCAAGTTCACCGCGACGATTGCCCGCCGCGGCGATGTGTGGAAGCTGACCAGCTTCCATCTCTCGGTGAATGCGTTCGATAATCCGATCCTGAAGTACGCCGTCGGCAAGGCCGTGCTGTGGGCCGCCGTGGTGACCGGCCTGTTGGCGCTGGCGGCGGGCCTGATCCTTGGCCGCGTCTGGGGGCGGCGGCGCAAGGGGACAGCAGCGCCGTGAACACACGGGATTATCCGCCGCAGGCTGACGAAGCCGACCGCGATCTATTGGCCCGAGCCGCGGCCGAGATCGGGCGACCGTCGTTCCATATCTCAAAGCAGTGGATCGCCCAACAGGAGATTGACCCCGCCACGGCGGCGCTCTACCTGTCGCTGCGGGCATCGCCGGTACACGAGCCTCTCATCCGGGCTATCGAGGCCGGCTGTAGCCCCGATGACGATGAACCACCCACACTGGTAATCATGCCTGGCGCGTTTCACCGCCACCACGACCACACCGGCGCTGACGGAGCGTGTCTTCTGACTGCGGCGGCGGCGCTAGGCTGGCCGTGTCCGCGGGTAGTGGATGTTCCGAGCCTTGGCTCACTGCAGGACAATGCGGCCGCCTTGATCGAGCACCTGCGACGCGCCTGCCCTCCCGGCTGCGGAAGGATCGTGCTCGCCTCCCTCAGCAAAGGCTCGGCCGACGTCGCGGTTGCCCTGCGGCATCCCGATGCGCCCGAGGCATTCGCCCACGTCCGCGGATGGGTGAGCCTGAGCGGCCTGCTGTTCGGCACACCCCTGGTGCAGTGGCTGCGGCGCAGCCGGCTGCGGATGGCGGGTGTGCACCTGTCGCTGTGGATGAAGGGGCTGCGCTTCGGCCCGGTGCAGGAACTCCGTCACGACCGCCAGACGCTCGACACCGGGCCGCCGGTGCCGTCGCATTTCCGCGCGATTCATGTCTTTGGGTTTCCCCTCCGCCGCCACCTCCGCCACCCCTGGGCGCCAAAGGGATACGAACGTCTCGCTCCGCTCGGTCCCAACGATGGCGGCGGCATTCTGCTGGCCGACGCGTTGCGCGTACCCGGATGCGTCTACCCCGTTTGGGGCGCTGACCACTACCTCAAACCAGCCTGGGATTTTTCCGCCGCGCTGCGTAACCTCCTGCTCTACGCGGCCAACTCACCCAGCGCCGCCAGCGCGCCAGCAGCAGGCCAGCCGGCCCCGCAGGTCAATGAATGATCCGCCCAGCGTACTTGTTCTCGACATGCTCATCCGTCCTGCTCGGACCCGACCACATCCGCAGGTAATACCACGGCAGAAAGCCGCGCTTGACCCGTCCGCAGGGGGGGCCTTCTTGCGCGAGTTTCGGCAGGTAGATCCACGGCACGGTGGGGTGCTCGTGGTGGGCGCGGTGCCAGTTGTGATTCAGCCACAGCGCATCCAGCGGGGCGAAGATGAACAGGTTGCGCGCCCCGCGGGTCACATGCCGCTCGGTATTGAAGTGGTGGACGTACTGCATCGCCGACCAGAAAAATCCGAACGCGGCAAACATCGCCAGATAGCGCCCCAGCGGAATGCCGAACGCCCGCACGATGACCGTGTGCAGCGCGATGGCCGCGATTCCCTCGGCCCAGATGCGGCGGAGATAAGAGGGGTTGAATGCCTCGAGAAACGCCGCCGACGCCCGATCCACCGTCAGGTGGCGCTCGATGCGAAAATGTTTGCGATCGAAGATGAATGGGCAAACCGCCGCGGCGACGGTGCTGACAACGACCAGCACGTAATACAGGCCGGTAAGAATGCCAAACCAGCACATCCACCTCCACACCACGTTGTCGCCGTCGAAATACAAATCGAATGCCTCGTCGTCGGAACGGTTGCGCAGATGGTGGCCAATGTGCCCCTGGCGCAGCAGATGGAACGGCGCGGGAAAGAACAGCGCCATCGCAACACCGGCTGCTTCGTTCCACCGCCGATTACTGAAGAGCATCGCGTGCTCGGCCTCATGAATGATCGAGTAAACGGAGTTCATCAGCACGCCGAAGCCGACGGCCAGAACCGCCACCTGCCACCACTGCCTCAGATGGGCGGCCAGCACAAAGGCGCCAAGGAGCGCCGCGAGTTGCAACATACAGATCGCCGCGTTGGCGGCGTTCGGTATCGGCTGGGTCTTATCGGCGCAAAGTCTTTCCATGATGCACACCTTGCCCCCCCCTGCCCAACCTTTACGGCCGCTCGCCGCGAGGGGGGGCAGAGGTCTCGCTACCGGAGGTAGCGGCGGCTTCTCCTGAATGGTTATACTGCCGGACGTGGCGGTTGCTAGTTGCTAGCTGCTAGATCACCGTGCACAATTCCGCGCCATCTGTCATCCTGAGGTACTCCGAAGGATCTGGCCCCGAATGGTGATGTACGCAGATTCTTCGGATTACCTCAGAATGACAGCGGGCCCTCCTGGATGGCGCCGAATCACGCACGGGCATATAGTTGCCAGTCAAGAGATTCTGAACCAGCAACCAGCGACTGTCCTCTCACAGGAAAGGTGAACCATGTCCACGCTAAGACCGCTGACCGCAGGTCCGCTGACCGCGGGTCCGCTCGCCGCACTCGCATTATCCGCAGCACTCGTGCTGTCATTCCAAATGATCATGCCCCAAGCTCAAGCCGCCGTCTCCCCGCCCGCGCCCGCGCCCGCGCTGGCCCTCAGCGGCACCCGCGCCCAATTCGTCATCGACGAGCCCATCGAATTCAGCGTCCCCGCCACCCGCGCGGCCCGCGCGGGCGCCACCACGCTGGTTCTCACCCATACCGATGGCGGCACGGTAAAGATCGAGGTTCCAGCCGCCCCCGCGGGCGCGGGCGCCGAGCCCCCCCTGGCCCCGGCCAACGGCGTGCGCCTGATTACCGTTCATCCCAATGTGCTCAAACCAGGCCAATATACCGCCACCCTCGGCGATGCCGACGGCAACCCCGTCGCGGCGGAGTCAGGGGGGGTTACTTTCGGCGTCGCCCCGGCCGAACACGCCAATGCATATTACGTCGGCCAATGGGTCCACCACGGCGGCGCCTACGAAACCACCCTCGCCAAGGGTGGGTGGATGTACATGACTGGAGACTACGTCTCCCTGCACCCCCGCAAGCCCGCCCCGCACGATCTGGCCGACTCCTACGTGCAGGCCTCCATGCGCCCCTACGCCCTGATGGTCTGCGGCGGCGGACATCAGCTCGACCTGCAGATGGTCAACGACTGGGGCGATCCGTGGGTCCAGCGCGCGGTCATCTGGCGGGTGCAGCTCGCCGCCCTCTCTGACCGCATCTACCCGATGGCCGGCCTCCACATCTTCGACGAGCCCGGCCTCACCTGGTGGCCGATCCTCGGGGCCGATGGCAAGCAGATCGGCGCCAACCCCTTCGCGATCCCGCACCAGCTCGACGAGTTCAAGCGCGCCACCGGCAAGGAAATCCCCAGCGGAACTTTCGCGCAGACACTGCCAAAATATTTTGACATGATGCCCGACTGGCTGGGCTTCATGCAGATGCGCATGAAGTACCTCGGCCAGGCGTGGTACGGCACCGTGTGGGCGACGCAGTCCGTCCATCCGCCCTTCGGCACGGTGAACCAGGTCTCCAGCAGCTACGCCCCCGCCGATACCGCCGATGGCGTCGATTCCACCCAGAACAAGCCTTACTCCACCATGTCCGGGCACGGACAGTACAGCGACCTTCCCTTCGGCGCCCTGCAGCCGCTGCACGGGTCCGAAGGCTTCATGGGCTTCTCCTGGGATCGTCCCCACCTGTATCTGCCCATGTGGTACACCCACAACTGGGCGACCATTCGCAATGCCGTATGGGTCTCCTACGCCTCCAAGCTCGAAGGGATGATGTATACCCCCGAGCAGGACTTCCCGCTGGACAACTCGACCGCCGGATATTTGGGGACCCATACGGTTTTCGAGATCGCCGAGACCAACCGCCGCATGGCGATGGTGGGCGATGCCGTCCGCCAGCTTCCCCGCACCTTGTCGCCGGTGGCCGTCATTCAGAGCAACACCCAGGCCTCCTGGGATATCGCCAACGAAAACCATCCCGCCCTGGCCAAGGGAACGCCTCCCTATGTCAGCCACCATCGCGACGCCGTGCAGAGCGAGTTTTTCCGCATCCTGGAGACGGGGATGATCCCCAACCTCGTCGATGAGGCCGAGGTCACCGAGAAAGGCGCCGACTTCCTCAAGCAGTGGAAAGTCCTCTACCTCCCCGGACTGACCTACGCCACGCCCGAGTTTCGCAAGGCGCTGGAAGGGTTTGTCGCCGCCGGCGGAAAGCTGATCCAGTCCAAGGGCGATACCCTGCTGATCAAAGGCTCGATCGTCGCCGAGCACACCTTCCCGGACATGGGTGAGTATTGGAAGACGAAGGTGAACGGGCTGCTGGAAACCGCCGCCAGGCTCAAGACCAGCGACCCCGCCGCCGCTGCCGCCGCCCAAGCGGAGGCGAGCCAGAACAACACCGACCTCGCCTATCGTAAACTGAACAACGAGGGCGCGCCAAACTTCGCCAAAGAGCTGGGCGAGTGGCTCGGACCACAGCCCTATGCCTCCAGCAATCCCAACGTGTTGTTGCGCACCCATTCCGCCGGTGAGGCGCATTACCTGTTCCTCGCCAACAATGAGCAGAGCAAGCAAAACCCCCGCGTGCTCAAGCACGATCTGATCCCGGCGCAGACCGATGTGACCGTACCGGAAGGGGGGGTCGTGTACGACCTGTTCAATGGCGGCGCGGTGGCGGTCGAGAACCACCAGGACGCGATCAAGCTGGCCGCCGGTGATGGCGCACTGCTCCTGCACCTCCCCGCCGAGCCGGGTCCGATCAAGGTCTCGGCGAAAGCGGGCGAGGACAATGTCCTGGACATCACCGTGCAGTGGGGCAAGGTCGGCTACCTCCCGTTCCGCCTGCGCATCTACGATCTGGCCGGCAACCTCTCCGGCGATTATTTCCGCGCCACCATCCCAGGCGAAGGTGCTTATCACCACAAGTTTGCCCTGGGACGCAATGCCGCGGCGGGCAATTGGCGGGTGGAGGTCAGCGAGTGGCTGACCGCCCCCCCTGGCGCCAAGGCGGAGACATCTGTCGCCATCGCCCAGCCCCCCCTGAAGCCCGCCCCCCCTGCCCAACT
>DAIOHQ010000029.1:0-13965 GCA_036744635.1 Tepidisphaeraceae bacterium
CGATTCCCCGACAGGAAAAATTATTCTCCGGTGCCAACTGCGGAAGTCGGGCTAACGGATGAGGAGTTCGACCGCTTGGATGCCTACTGCCGCGAACGCGGCTACAAGAAAAGCACCCTGCTCGCCCGCCTCATCCGCCAGTACCTCGACCTGGAGGGCTTCCAAACCGTGCGCGAAAACTCCATGGGCCGGTTGCGCCCGCCAGGGACGCGGTGATGACGCATTCGTAGCACGGGTTTCCAACCCGTGCCAAGGTGTGTCGGCCCTTCGGTGCAGCAAATCCGCGCATCACACGTGGAGTTCACGTCAACTTCAGCGTGATGATCTGAAACGGCGTGTAAGGAACTTCAATCTGCCCATTCTTAATTTTCGCGACCGCGCCCTCGTCTTCAAGAATATTGGCAAAGCTCGCGCGCGTGAACGGAAGATTGATTTTCACGCCGGTCACCCCGCGGGCGCCGTGACATTCGTACAGCCGCAGGATAATGCCGTCGGAATCCTCGGCCTGTTTGACCGTGTCGAGCACAAGGTTGGGATCATCGACCGATGCGAAGCATCGTGGCGCAACCGTCTGGCTCGTCCACTGCACCGGAACGTTAAAGCGCATCGCTTCCCGAACCACCCCCGCCTGCCGCCAGTCGCCGCCATGAGGCATCAGCGCATAAGCGAATCGGTGGCGGCCCATGTCGGCATTAGGATCGGGCGCCTTGGTTGAGCGCAACAGGCTGATGCGCATCAGATTTCCAAACGTGCTGAAGCCATATTTCGATTCGCTCAGCAGCGCCACCCCGAAGCCATGCTCAGACAAATCCGCCCACCTGTGCCCCGGCACTTCAAAGCGCGCCAGGTCGAAAGTAGTGTTGTAATGCGTTGGCCGCTCCACGCACCCGAACTGCATCTCGTAAGTCGCGTTCATCGCCCGGACATTCAGCGGAAATCCGGCCTTGAGAAACTTGTTCGACTCCCGCCAATCCACGTCGGTATGAAATTCCAGCCGCCGCGCCCCCGCGTCGAGACGAATGATTTGGCTCGCCCGGCTTTTCTCGCCGATTGTGCGCTCAAACTTCACCTCCGCCCGCAAGGCCGAGCGCCTGGCGATCTTCATCGACTCCGCCGGCGGGCAATCCTTCACCGTCTCCAGATGAAACGGATCGACATCCCACGCTTCAAACGCGGTCGGCTTGTCCTCGAACAACTGCAGCATATTGGCGGGCCCGGCCAGCGCTTCGCGGCCAGTGGATCTTTCGACCAGCGAGAGTACGCGGCCATCGGAAGCAATCCTGGCGCGAAGGTGGCCATTCGCCAGCACCACGCCGGCCTTCGACTCGATAATGCTCACCGCATCGGGAGCGGCGGCGATCCGCCCAAAGCCGTAGCTCGGAGCTTCGATGAAAACCAGCTTGTTCTGCGGCGTCTGCGCCACTTCCTCCCTCGAAAACCCGATCGTATTTACTGGCGTCGGTAACGATTCCCCACCCACCTGCGACTTCGCCTGCACCGACGCCAGCGCGGCCAGCGCTTCGCCGCGCAAACGTTCACCGGACTCCCGAATCTCCGCGTAATGCTTTTTTGCGTCGTCATAAACGAGAGTGATCGACGATCCCGGCAGGATGTCATGAAACTGGTTCAACAGCACCAGCTTCCACAATCGATCCAGCTCGGCCGCCGGATATTTATATCCCTTCGCCTCCAGCGCCACCGCCGCGCTGGCCAGAAACTCGATATCGTGCAGCAGGAACTCGCTCTGCCGGTTCCCCTTCTTGGTGGCCGCCTGCGTGGTGTACGTGCCGCGATGGAACTCGAAATAAAGCTCGCCGATCAGCGTCGGCCGATCCGCGCAGTCTTTTTCCAGCAGGTCGAAGAACTCTTCGCTGCTCCGCATCTGCGTGCGCGGCAGCCCTTGCAGATCCTTGGCCCGGCGCAGCGTTTCGATCATCCGTTTGGTCGGCCCGCCCCCGCCATCGCCAAAGCCAAAGAGCATGAAGCTGTGCCGCGAGCGGTCGTGGTCCTTGTATTCGCGGGCATTGCGGCGAATCTCCTTCACATCCGCCATCGCGTTGTAGGTGTCGGCCGGCGGGAAATGGGCCAGCACCTCGCTGCCGTCGATCCCCTGCCAGGTAAAGGTGTGATGCTGCGGCTTGTTGAAATAATTCCACGACAGCTTCTGCGTCAGAAAGCGCTGAATTCCGGCCAGCCGCATGAGCTGCGGAAGCTGCCCGTTGTATCCGAATACGTCCGGGTTCCAGAATTCAGAACAGCGCTTGCCGAATTCCCGCTCAAAAAATCGCTGCCCGTGCAGAAACTGCCGCGCCAGCGACTCGCCGGATGGGATGTTGCAGTCCGGCTCAACCCACGTCCCCCCCACCGGCACGAACTGCCCGCCTTTCACCTTCTCCTTGATGCGCTTGTAGAGATCGGGATTGCGCCCCTTGATCCACGCGTATTGCTGCGCCTGCGAGCAGGAGAACTTGTAGTCCCGATACGCGTCCATGTACGCCGTCTGCGAACTGAACGTCCGCTCGCACTTGCGATACGTCTCCGCCAGCGGCCAAAGCCACGCGGTGTCGATGTGCGCGTGCCCGATGGCGCTCAGCTCATGCACCCGCGTCCCATTGCGCCGCGAATACAACTCCTTCAGAATCCGCCGCGCCGGCGCCCAGGTCGACCGGTCGTTCTCATCGTAAAGATTGGCAAATCGATTCAGTTCATAAAGCAGTTCCCCCGCCCAGGTGCGGTCCAGATCCTTCGGCTCGTTCTTCTGCTCCGCCTCCAGCTCCTGCAGCACGATGTAGTCGTGATACAAATCCCACGCCTCCGGATCGAAGCGGGCGATCTCGCACTGCGTGAGCACGTATGGGCTGTGATCCGGCAGCGGGCTCGCCACCCACGTGCCGAACTTCTGGTTGCAGGCCATCTCCACATCAAGCGAAAACTTCTGCCCGCCCCGCGCCCGCGCCGTCAGCAGCGCATCCGGCCTGTCCCCCGCGTTTTTGTTCAGCCCCTGCACAGACTTCCCGTCCACCCACAGCGTCGCCTCGCTCTGCGATACCCACAGCAGATCAACCCGCTCTCCCGCCCACTCCTTGGGCGCTGTCGCCTTCACCTTGAACCAGAACGTCGCCCACTGCGGGCCAAACTCCTGCCCCAGCTTCGCCGGCCTGTACGCCAGCTTCTGCGCCTCGGCGTATGCGATGCGATCGACGCGCCCGCTCACCAGGATCTGATCCGCCGCCCGGCGCTGGGCATAAATTTTCCCTTCCATGCGCGGCGCGATCTGTGCCAGACGATTGCGGGTGTAGTCAGGATGACGCAGCATAATTTCAATCTCAAAAATCAGGCCATGAATTGTCGACCGAACGCCGCGGTGCCGCCCGCTGCTTCACCGCCGCACGAGGCGCGCGATTATGAAACATTCATCTCCCTTTGCAAGTTGTGGGTTGGATTTGGTGGTGCGGACATTCCTGTCCGCATCGCATTGTAGGGTGGGCGTGCTCGCCCACCGTTCTGGTGGTGCGGACATTCTTGTCCGCCATGGTCCGATGAGCGGCAGGTGTACTCAATTCTGGTGGGGCAGACATTCTTGTCTGCCATGGCCCGATGAGCGGCAGGTGTACTCGATTCTGGTGGGGCAGATCATTCCTGTCTGCCATACGCACCCAAGCAACTCCCCGAAATCGCTTCACGATACGGCGCCCGCAGCACACCCCGCTCGGTAATGATCGCCGTCACCAGCTCCGCCGGCGTCACGTCAAACGCCGGGTTATAGGCATCCACCCCCGCCGGCGCAGTCCGCCTGCCAAACCCCTCGGTGATCTCCTCGCCCCCCCGCTCCTCAATCGGAATATCCCGCCCGCTGGCGATCTTCACATCGATCGTGCTGACCGGCGCCGCCACATAAAACGGTATTGCAAAATGCTTCGCCCCAATCGCCACCCCCAGCGTGCCGATCTTGTTGGCCACATCTCCATTGGCCGCAATCCGGTCCGCCCCCACGATCACCGCCGCCACCTTCCCCTGGCTCATCACCGCCGCGGCCATGCTGTCGCAAATCACTGTCACCGGAATCCCCCCCTGCTGCAGCTCATACGCGGTAATCCGGCTCCCCTGCAGCAGCGGCCGGGTCTCATCCGAATACACATGAAACTTCACCCCGCGCTGGGCGCCAAGATAGATGCCCGACAGCGCCGTTCCATATTGCACCGTCGCCAGCGACCCGGCGTTACAATGCGTAAGTATGCCGATCTCACCCCCCCTGCCTCCCCCCGGCGCCAACAACTCCAGCGCATGCTCCCCGATCCTGCGGCAAACCTCCCGATCCTCCGCCATCATCGCCAGGCACTCGTCCAAAATGCGCTGCTTGAATGCGGCCACGGAAGGTTGCACGATCTGACGCCCAACCCGCTGAATGCGCTCCAGCGCCCAGAACAGATTCACCGCCGTCGGCCGCGCCGTGGCGAGATAGGCACATACCTCCTCCAGCCGCCCCAGCAGCGCTCCACTATCGGCGGAATTTACCGCTGCAATCCCCAGATACGCCCCAAACGCCGCCGCCACTCCGATCGCCGGCGCCCCGCGCACCGACAGCCGCCTGATCGCATCCCACATCTGCCGTTCGTTGGTGATATCCAGAAAAACCGTCTGCCCCGGCAGCTTGGTCTGGTCCAGCAGCCGCACCGCATCCCCCGTCCAGGCAATCGTCTCGATCATGGCAAAAGCATAGCAGATTCACCGCCGGCGTGCGTGGCGTGATGGGCCGTCACCTCTGTCGGCGCGTGCGTCTGATCCGGCGCTTTCAACAGCGTCCCCCGCAGGATTACCGACGCCACCGTGAAATAGATGACCAGCCCGGTGACATCCACCAGCGTCGCCACAAACGGCGCCGATGCCGTGGCCGGATCAAAGCCCAGGCGCCGCAGCAAAAACGGCAGCATGCTTCCCACCAGCGAACCGAACATCACCACCCCGATCAAGCTCGCCCAGACGGTGAACCCCATCAGGTAGGGATGATCCTCGTACGTCTGCCAACCCAGCCAGTACCACAGGCAGATGCGAAACAGGCCGATGGCGCCCAGGAACACTCCCAGCGCAAAACTGGAAAGCAGTTCCTTGCGGCACACCCGCCACCAGTCGCGCAGCTTCACCTCCTGCAGCGCCAGCGAGCGGATCAAAATCGACGTCGCCTGCGAACCGGAATTGCCCCCGCTGCTGATGATCAGCGGCACGAACAGCGCCAGCACCGCCGCCTGCGCGATCGCGTGCTCGTATTTTCCCATCGCCGTCGCCGTCAGCGTTTCACCCAGGAACAGCGCTGCCAGCCACCCCCCGCGCTTGCGCGCCATCGGCCAGAATCCAACGTCGAAGTAGGGCGCATCCAGCGCCTCCGATCCGCCCAATTTCTGAATTTCCCGCGTGGCCTTGCGCTCGGCAAATTCCAGCACGTCATCATGCGTGATGATCCCCAGCATCTTCCCTTCGGCATCCACCACCGGCAACGCCGCGCGGTCGTAGCGTTCAAACGCCGTCACCACCTCATCCCCCGTCGCCGTCGCCGGTATCGAAACCAGCGGCCGATCGTCGATCTCCGCCACCTTCGTCTCATCGTCGGCCAACACCAGCGACCCAAGGCGCAACTCCTCCACCAGCTTGCCGTTTGCATCCACCACGAAAAGGATGTTCAGCGTCTCCTTTCCCCGGCCGATTTTTTTCACATGCCTCAGTGCCTCTCGCGACGTCATATCCGGCGGCAACGCAACATAGTTTGGCGTCATGTAGCGCCCGGCCGTGCCCACCGGATACCCCAGCAGATCGCGAGCCGCCTTCAATTCATCCGGCGACAGTGTCTCGAGCAGCCTCCGGGTAACCTCCGCCGGCAACTCATCGAGCAATCGCACCTGATCGTCAGGCGTCATGCCCGCCAGCACCGCCCGCATCTGATCGTTTGACAGCGACCGGAGCAGCAGTTCCTGATGCTCCCGGTTCATGTAGCTGAACACGCGCCCGGCCTGCTCCCGCGGCAGCATCCGAAAGACCGCCACATCCTCCTGCTCATCGGGCAGATCCTCGATCAGCTCCGCCACGTCCGGCGGGTCCATCTCCGCCAGCACCTCGCGCAGCTCATCCCACTGGCGCCCCCGCACCATCTCATCAATCTCCGGCTGCAAAAGCGATCCAATCAATCGATTTTCTCCGACTGGCTAAAGCGTTGAATGGTCAATGCACGGGGCGCCCGCATATGGCATATCGCTCCAACGAGCCTCCGCAAAATGCGAACGCCGGGCGAAAAAGCCCGGCGTCACTTGTCCCTTGGAAGAGCGGGTGAAGGGGGTCGAACCCTTCGCAATTCGCCGGATTCGCCGGGAAATCCGCATGTTTATTCCATTTCAGGGAGCGCACAGGGTAGCAAAGTTTCGGATTGTGGTGCGCCCGACGCCGAATTGCAAGCCGTGGTCGAGGCCTGGCCGGCGCTGTCTGCATCGACGCGGGCGAGCATCATGGCGCTGGCGGTGAAGGCATGAATCCTCACCAATCGAACGGAGAGCGACGATGCGGGGGCGGATGGTGTTCTGGCACTCCCTGTACGATCAAACGCGCCAGAAGCGGCGGGAACGGGTAGGATTTGAGATCGGGAAGGCCGGCGCGGTTGCAACCGTCCGGCCAAGCGGTTCGGGCGGCGGCGCTGTTCTTCACCTGTCCAGCGCCCCGCCCGGATCGGCCCGACGAAGACAGGTGAAGCATGGACATTCGATTTGCAACGCAATTCACGTCGCTGCTAAACCAGTTGGCTGCGGCAATCGCTGATGCGCCGCATGGGGAAGAATTTGCGTGGAGCAAGCCGATCATTGATTCGCTCGCGAGCTTTGCGACGCTGCTGCGGGTTCAAACTCCGATACGGTATGGGGAACGAACGATGCAGGCGAATGGGGTTCAAGTGAAGCATCCATGCGTACAGATTTGGAGTCCCTTCGGCGATCCCAACTCGAAAGACTTTGAATTGATCGGTCACGATGGGGCGCGCCCCGCGCTCTCCCCGACTTCCCGGAAAGATATTATTCACGTCCTATCACTCTGGCGCGAGTACATCAAATCTGTGATTGTGGGCGGGCCAGTCATTCAGGACCACTCTGAAAACCGAGTCAAGCGGATCGTTTGCGACGTGAGCACGGCGCTGCCCAGAACCGCCGATGCTTCCCCGGATGTAGACCCGACGCTAAGCAAGCAGGCTGCACGGCGGAAGGCTGTCGCCACTCGATATCCCGAATTGGCGAGCGAAAAGAATCCCGACGGGAGTGCCGTCTATCCAAGTCAAGAAGCAATCATCGTCAAGATCATGGCGGAACAGGACGTGTCGAAGCGAACGCTCCAAGAGGACCTTAAATTCTTGAGAATGAGGCATCTCTTGCCCGGCGTTCAAGCCGGCAGGAAACCCCGGCAGATTACTAATCGCATGTACGCCGTGAACCCCACCCGCGAATTGCGCAAATAGCGCAAAAACGCACCCTCTATTTTGCGCCATTCTTTTTCGTGCCGGTTCACGCCGCACTGGATTTATAGGGACATTTCGCGCGCTGAATGGCGCAGAAAGCCGCTGCGCCATTGCGCAAACCCGCCCCCTAGTGTGACCAACGAAAGGAAAAGCATGACGCAGATGATGGAACATGAGCACAGCGCCCCGCCGATGCTGATGACGGTCGATGACCTGGCTGATGCCCTGGCGGTGGGGACGCGCACTGTCTGGCGGTGGGTGTCGATGGGGACATTTCCCGCCCCTGACTTGAGCATCGGCGGAAAGCTGCGGCGGTGGAGGCGCTCGACGGTCGAGGCGTGGATCGACGAGCAGACAACCAAATAAAAAACCCCGGCGACAACCGGGGCATGAATCGAGAAACCAATGACACCTTACAACGCAACCATAGAAAAGGCAACCATCGACCCGCTTTCCCGGCTGAATCCGCGCCGCCGGCTGCTGGCCGAAGCGCTGCTGGAGCGGCTGGAGTGGCGCGGCGGAAAGCTGTTCCTCACTCCGCAAGAGCTGCGCGACTTCACCACCGCCCAGGCCGCCGACGATTTGTTCGCGCTGGGGTTGGCCGATATTCGACTGGCCGGCGCAATCGTGGTGCTGGCGCTGGTGGAAGGGGGCTGGCGATGAGCTTCCCGTTGAACACGTTGCCAGATCCGATTCGCGCCTACATCATCGAGGGAGCGGCGGCGCTGGGATGCGATCCGGCCTACATTGCGGTGCCAATGCTGCCGGTTCTTGCTAGCGCGATCGGCAATACCCGGCGCATCCGCCTGAAAAAAGGATGGAGCGAACCGGCGGTTGTCTGGGCCGCGAGTGTCGGGGAGAGCGGCACGGCCAAGTCACCGGCGCACGACCTGGCGGTTCGTCCGGCGTGGCGTCGCCAGCGGAAGATTTTGAAAGCCTACGGTGAAGCGCGGGCGCAGCATGACGCCGAAGTGAGGGAGTGGAAGGCGCTGTCAAAAAAGGAACGTGGTGAAGAACCGGAAGCGCCCGACCCATGCGAACATCCCATCACGACCGACATCACGATGGAGGCCCTGGCGGATCGCGTGTTGGCGACGCCGCGGGGCGTTCTGGTGGGACCGGAAGAACTGTCGGCATGGTTCGGATCATTCAACGCCTACAAATCCGGCGGGGGTGACGTGGCGCACTGGTTGGCGCTGCATGGGGCGCGGGCGCTCAAGGTGGATCGCAAGACCGGGGACCGGCCGACAATCTATATCCCGCACGCGGCTGTCAGTATCAGCGGCACAATCCAGCCGGCGACGTTGCGGCGGGCGCTGCTGCCGGAGTTCTTCGATAACGGCCTGGCGGCGCGGCTGCTGGTGACCATGCCGGAGACGAAGGCGAAGCGCTGGAGCGAGGCGGAAATCAGCGATGAGACGATGGCGGCGGTGGATGCCCTGTTCGATGCGCTCTACGCGCTGCGCCCCGACGATGGGATTGACGGCGCAGAGCCGAAGCTGATCGACTTGACCGATGACACGCGGGCTGGATGGATTCAATTTGTGAACCAGCACAACGAAGAACTGCAGGCGCTCGAGGGGAACGAGCGTGCGGCGGCGGCGAAGCTGGAAGGGTATGCGGCGCGGTTCGCGCTGGTGTTTCATTGCGTCCGGCAGGCGGCAGGCGATAAGGAACTGGACTACATCGACGCCGGCGACGTGGAAGCGGGTATCACCCTTGCGCAATGGTTCGGCATGGAGACGGCGCGGGTGTACGGCGCGATGAGTGAGAGCGGCGAGCAGCGCCACCGCCGGGAGCTTCGCCAGTGGATTGCGGAGCGTGGCGGCCGGGCGACGGTGCGAGACCTGCAGCGCGGGCCGCGCCGATTCCGCGATGATCCGGGGGCGGCGGAGGCCGAGCTTGCCAAGCTGGTGACGGAAGGGCTGGGGAATTGGGATACCATCGTCAGCGGGGGCAGGCCGAGCACGATTTTCTTCCTGGCGGATTCGCCTGATTTTCCCATCGCTGGGCGCGGCGACAGCGACACAAGTGTCAAAAACAACGGGGAATTCATACTTTCGTCGCCGTCGCCACGTTCCACGGGAGAAATAGATTGAGCGCCAATACCCCCAGCATCGAACCGCTGATCGTCCGGCTGACACCCGTTGGCGCTGGCCCGCCGGCAGAGATTCGATTCAGGCGGGCGCTCAAGGCGCTGCGCCGCTGCTATGGCTTGAAGGCGAGTTGGCTGGCGAAGAACGAAGAACCTGACGCCGAGCGGTTCGGCGACGGGCAGGAAGCCGACGCGGAAATCTTTTGAGGAACACCCATGAAAAATAACCCGTCAACTCACGGCTGCAACGGTCAGGACGCCAGCGGCAGATTCACACCCGGAAACAAGCTTGGGCGCGGCAACCCGCTATCCGGCCGGGCGGCGAAGGTTCGGGCGGTGCTGCTCGATAAGCTGACACCGGCCGCCGTGGGCGAGATTGCCGAAAAGCTGATCGAGAAGGCCAAGGGCGGCGATATCGCCGCCGCTCAAATGTTGCTGAACTACGCCATCGGGAAACCGGCGCAGTCGGAAGCGCAGAAAATGGAAATCACTCTTGGCGCTGCGCCGCTACAGGTAGTCAAAACTTTGCTTGACGTGGACACGGACAAGCTATAACCGCCGGCAAAGCCGGCAGAATTGAGGAATCAAATGGGCGCACTTCTTGAAATTTCACGCCTGCGGCAGGAAAGCCGAGCCGAGCAGCTTCGCACGCTGCGCGAATTGATCCGGCGGCTGGACGACGACACGATCGCGCCGGCGCTCGCTGCGGCCATGACCGCCCTTGGCCTAACTGTTGGCCAAGTCGAGGAGCTGGCGGCGGCGGCGGCGGCGGTCGAGCGACTGGAGGCGAGCCTTCCGAGCGAGGCCGCCGTGGCGGCGCATGGCGCCGAGCTTCGCCAGCACCATCAGGCGATGGATACCGAGTTGAACGAACTGGAGCGCCGCCGCGCTGCCTTACTCAATGAGCATCGGAGTTTTTTCGCCGGCCGCTTACCATCAGCGTCAATCAACGCCGAGCAGCGCGAGATGCTCGATGGAATCCATCCACAGGTGGTGGAAGTGGACGGCCAGATTGCGCAGCGCGGCCACGTGCTGGCGGAGCAGCACAGGGAATTACTTGGGAAACACGACGGCGCCCGGGAGCAGCGACAGCAAGGCCTTCTGCGGATCGACAGTCTGAAAATTGCGCATCCGCTGGCCTTCGATGCGTCGCCCGATGACACGCCTACGCACCCATGAACCTGCGCCAATGTTGGCGCAGGGTGAAGAAGCTCCTTATGGCGCCGCCGGGACCGATACGGCGGCGCTTTATTTCTTCCTGAATAGTGCTTGCCTAGCCGCAAGGCAGTCGATAGGATGATGAGCGATGGCAAAGAAACGACTGGATTTCAGCGATGAACTGCGGCGGGCAATCGAGCAATGCGGCATGAGCCGCTACCGGATCGCGCAGCTTACCGGCGTTCAGGAAAGCACACTCTCCCGCTTTATGGCCGGGCGTCCGATGGCAACGGATACCATCGACAAGATCGCGGCGCTGCTGGGGCTGCATATCAGGATCGAACAACCGAGGGACAGGTGAACCATGGCATGGCTGGAAAAACGCAACGGGACGTATCGTGTCTGCTTTCGCGACGGCAACCAGATCAAGCGCATCGCGGCCTACACCGACAAGAGCGCCAGCAAGGCCAAGCTGGTCGAGCTTGAACGCGCCATCGCACGCGGAGAAAACGGGCTGGTCGATCCCTTCGCGGCGCACAAGGGCCGGTCGATCACCGATCACCTGGCCGACTGGATTACCGAGCTTCGGCAGGCCGGGCGGGGGAGCATCTACATCGGCCTATGCGAAAGCCGGATCAAGCGCCTTGTCGCCGACTGCGGATGGAAAACCCTCAAGAGCATTTCCGCCGATGCCTTCATCGCCTGGCGGGACAAGCCGGGCAAGCTGGGGCCGCGCACGATAAATCACTATCTGACTACCCTTCGATCGTTCTGCGTCTGGTGCGTGCGCCGCAAGCGCATGGCAACGAACCCGGTCAGTGATATCGAGCCGGTGATAGAGAGCGGGGACGTGCGCCGGGCACGGCGGGCGCTGCATGAGGGGGAGGTCATGCGGCTGCTGGCGGCGCTGCCGGCAGAATACAAGCTGCTCTATCGCACGTTGCTGGGAACGGGACTGCGGGCCGGGGAAGCGGCGGCGCTGCAATGGGGAGACGTGCGGCTGGATTCACCCAGCCCGTTCATTCAACTGCGGGCCGAGACTACCAAGAGTAAGCGGGCCGACGTTATCCCGCTGCGGATCGAACTGGCCGAGGGGCTGCGCGGCACACGGGGCGACGCCGGCGACGCGGATCGGGTATTCCGCCGCGTTCCCAGGGCGAAAGAGCATCGGCGCTGGCTGGAATCGGCGGGGATTGCCTACGTCGATGACACTGGACGCCGGGCGGACGTGCATAGCCTCCGGCACACCTACGGGACGATGCTGTCCAAGGTGGGGGTAGCGCCGCGGGAAGCGATGAGCCTGATGCGGCATACCGATATGCGGTTGACGATGAAGGTCTACACCGATCCGCGCATCTTCAACCTGGCCGCGGCGGTGGAAAAATTGCCTTCCCTGATGCTCGATGAAAAGCAGGCGCAGGCGGCGACCGGTACAAACGGAACGGACGGTGGGGAGCAGGGAGCAAATAGGGTAGCAAATGCTCTCACAAAGGGGCATTTACTGGCATTGACCGGCACGATAGGGGAAGGGCGAAAAGATGCGAATTTGCCGGGAAAACAGGCCGATTTACCCTCATCGGCACTGACCGGCAAAAGAGCGGGTGAAGGGGGTCGAACCCTCGACATTCACGTTGGCAACGTGACGCTCTACCACTGAGCTACACCCGCGTGCGTGCAAATCCTATCGCCTCCCCCCCGCCATTTCAATATCCGCACGCCGAGTTTTTTCACGCCGCGCTGATCAGCGGATTCAGGGTATGACAGATCCGCGCCAGCACATCCGCCGGCCGCATCGACTTGGGAATATACGCGTTCGCCCCGGCCTCCAGCGCCGCCGCCCGCACGCGTTCATCACTCTGGCCGCTGAACATGATGATCGGCGTCGGCACTCCCCGGCCGCGCACTGTCCGCGTGAAGCTCAGCCCATCCATCCGCGGCATTTGACAGTCGGTGACAATCAGCCCGGGCGCGTGCGTCTGCAGCATCTCCAGCGCCTGCCGGCCATCCCCCGCCTCGGCGATCACGTGATACCCCGCGATCTCCAGCAGCTTCCCCAGCGCCCGCCGCATCACCACATCATCATCAACAAGCATCACATCCATCGCCGCCGCCCGCTGTCAAAAAAATGGAAATTCCATTTTCGTATCGGCGGCGCTCCCCCAGCTTCTAAACAAAAAAGTAAATTGATGACAGAAAACCCTGCTTGCGCGGGGCACGGGGCGGCCCCACCAATCCTCTGGCCCCACTTCTGAGTTCCAACTTCTGACTTCTAGCTTCTACCTCTCCCCTCTACAACCCCACAATATTAAACCCCGCATCCACAAAAATATTCTCCCCCGTCACACCGCTCGACAGGTCGCTCAGCAGATACACCGCCGTCTTGCCCACTTCATCCCCGTCAATATTGCGGTGCAGCGGCGCCTTGCGCTCCATGTGTGCGAACATCTCATCGATGCCCCCCACCGCCATCGCGCTCAATGTTTTCACCGGCCCGGCCGACACCGTGTTCACCCGGATCTTCTTGCGCCCCAGGTCGTACGCCAGATACCGCGCCGTCGCCTCCAGCGCCGCCTTGGCCACCCCCATCACATTGTATCCCGGCACCACCTGTGTCGAACCCAGATACGTCAGCGCAATAACTGACCCGCCATTGCTCATCAGCGGCGCCGCCGCCCGCGTCAGCGCAATCAGGCTGTACGCGCTGATATCCAAAGCTTGCTTGAAAACCTCCCGCGGCGTTGAAGCAAAAACCCCTTCATCAAGCTTCAAGAAATTGCGATCCGCGAACGCCAGGCAGTGCACCAGAAAATCGATCGTCCCAAACTGCTCTTTGGCCCCCGCGAAAAACTTCTCGATCGACTCATCATTCCCCACATCGCACGGGTGCAGCCATTCGCTGCCGAATCCATTCTCTTCCATCGCCTTGCGCACCCGCCGCTGCGATTTCTCGATGTTGTCCATCGGCAAGAATCCGAAACCGCACTTGGCGCCTTCCTTGATCGCGTTATTGGCGATGTGCGTCGCGATGCTCCGGTCGTTGGCGATATTCAGGATCAATCCCTTTTTCCCATCAAGCAATCCCATGCAAACTCCTTCATTGATAAACCCCTAGCTTAGTGGCCACTCCACCCCCGAACAAGTCGGCAACTCTGCCCAACTCTGTTGTGACGAACATTTCACCGGTGGGGTAGACATTTCACTGGTTGGGCAGACATTTCACTGGTGGGGC
>DAIOHQ010000029.1:14065-14214 GCA_036744635.1 Tepidisphaeraceae bacterium
TTTCACCGGTGGGGTAGACATTTCACTGGTTGGGCAGACATTTCACTGGTGGGGCGGACATTCTTGTCCGCCATGCCCGTTCGCCCGCTCGCTTGCCAGCGGCGTGTGCATCCCCGCGGCCTTTCACTGGTGGGGCAGATCATTCTTGT
>DAIOHQ010000029.1:14314-28758 GCA_036744635.1 Tepidisphaeraceae bacterium
CTGCCATGGCCCGATGAGCGGCAGGTGTACTCAATTCTGGTGGGGCAGATCATTCGTGTCTGCCATGGCCCGATGAGCGGCAGGTGTACTCAATTCTGGTGGGGCAGATCATTCCTGTCTGCCATGGCCCGATGAGCGGCAGGTGTACTCGCCTGCCCGAATCCAGCCATATCTCCTCAATCCTCGTGCCGCGCAAAACCGTCCCCTTCCAGTCCCGATTGCAACCCCCCGCACACTCTGCATACTACCCGCCAACGATTCGCCGAAAAATCGGATACACTTACATCACCATGCCAGCCACCGAAAACCCAACCCTGCATCGCATCAAGACCATCCTCCGCCGCGACTTGAAACTCGGCCCCGGCGCCGACATTCCCGATGACATGCCCTTCTTCGGCGGCGACTTCGATCTAGATTCCCTCGACGTCCTGCTGCTGATGACCAGCATCGAAAAGGAATTCGGCTTCAAAATCCCCAGCGAGCAAATCGGCAAGGAAGTCTTCAAGAACGTCGCCACCCTCGCCGCCTACATCGAAAAAGCCGTCCGCGATAGACCCCCCGCCCCGGCCGGCGATGCCCCCGCCGAAGACTACCTCGCCCGCCTCCCCCACGCCGACCCCTTCCGCTTCGTCTCCCGCGTCATCTCTCTCCAGCCCGGCACCGAAGGCGAAGGCATCTGGTCCATCGACGGAACCGAGGAATTCTTCAAAGGCCACTTTCCCAACAACCCCATCGTCCCCGGCGTCCTGATCGCCGAGGCCCTGGCGCAATTTGCCGGCATCGTCGGCGCGTCCGCCAGAGATGCCAGGCACGGAAAACTCGCCCACGTAGACATTCGCTTCGATCAGTCCGTCTCTCCACCCGTCGACATCTCCCTCCATGCCCGCACCCGCACCTCGATGGGCCACCTCCAGCACTTCGAGGTCTCCGCCACCGCCAACAAACAGACCATCGCCCGCGGCACCCTCACCCTAACCCTCCCCCGCGAATGAACACGCTCCACCATAAACCGCCCCGTGGCATGGGCTACCAGCCCATGCGCCCGAAGCGCAGCGCTCTGCTTCCCATGTATCTTCTCTGCGTCCTCTGCGTCTCCGCGGTGAATCCTTCTTCCTCCCCCACCTCCCAACCCGCCGACCCCACCTTCCAAAGACAGCTCGAAACCCTCGACAACAAAGTCGCCAAAATCCAGGACCTCTCCGCCACCTTCACCCAGCAAAAATTCACCACCCTCCTCAAAAAACCCCTCACCAGCGCCGGCGCCATCCTCGTCAAAGGCAGCCGCATGCGCTGGGACACCGCCAAGCCCCGGCACACCATCATGTCCATCGACGACAAGGAAGTGAAAATCCTCTATGTCGATCGCAAGGTCATGGAAATCTACGCCCTCGGCCAGCGCCTCGGCGACCTCGCCGCCTCCCCCATCCCCCGCCTGCAAATCATGCGCAAGCATTTCACCATGGAACCCCTCGACGCCGCCGCCCTCGAAAAAGACCCGGCTCCCAGTCACCTCGCCATCAAGCTCACGCCCACCGACGCCGCCCTCGCCGAACATCTCGAATCCGTCCGCGTGTTGATCGACTCCGACACCGGCTGTATAGTCAAAGTCGAAATGAACGATCCGGACGGAGACCGGACCCTCATCACCTTCAGCCATCTCAAGATCAACTCCCAACTGCCCGATGCCGACCTCGATCTCGTCGCGCCGCCTGGGACCACGATCAGCCGGCCGCTGGAGGGGTTGGAAGGCGGTTCCGCCCCGAGTCCCCACTGATACGGTGCTGGATTGGGTGGGGCAGACATTCCTGTCTGTCATGGCTGGATGAGTGGTGGATGTACTCATCCACCCGAATCCAGCCATATTTTCCCGCGTGTGCAAGCCATTGGTGAAACCGACTCGTGAAGCCTATTAGCGAGACATCAGCCGTGAAGGCAGCCATCTCCCCCACCGCCCCGCCGGTTGATCGGCTCCCGGCCCAGGCCCCGCGCCTCTCCCAGCGCATCCGCCGCCGCGCCGGCGACTTCTGGTGCAACGTGCTGTTCTGGCACAGCCAGCACCTCCCCTGGATCACGCGCAAGAGCAAATCCTTCTACCTCTGGTTCATGTGGCGCTTCGCCAAACTCACCCGCGACGCCGTCATGGCCAACACCCGCTGGCTCCTCGGTCCGTCCGCTTCCCAAGCCGACCGCGAAGCGCTCGCCCGCCGCATCATCGGCGCCTTCTACGACTTCGTCTACGACATCGGCCTCTGCCTGCGCTGCTCGCCCCAGCAGCTCGCCGCCCAGATCGACGGCGTCACCAATCACGACACCTATGTCGCCGCCCGCGCCCTCAAACGGGGCGCCATCGTGGTCACCGCTCACATGGGCTCCTTCGAGGCCGGCGTCTCCGCCCTGCGCGAACACGAGGAAAAAATCCACGTCGTCTTCCAGCGCGACCGCATCGCTCGCTTCGAGCGCATGCGCTCCACCCTCCGCTCCCGACTCGGCGTGATCGAGGCCCCCGTCGATGATGGCTGGACCATCTGGATGCGCCTGCGCGATGCCCTGCAAAACGACGAGGTGGTGATGCTCCAGGGCGACCGCGTCATGCCCGGCCAAAAGGGCGCGCGCGTCCCCTTCTGCGGCGGCCATATCATGCTCCCCCCCGGCCCCGTCAAGCTCGCTCTCGCCAGCGGCGCCCCCATCATCCCCGTCTTCTCCCTCCGCACCCCCGAAGGCAAAATCCGCGTAGTAGTCGAACAACCCATCTTCGTAGATCCCGACGACACCGGCGCCGACATCCATCCCGCACTTCTCAAAATCGCCGCCGTCATCGAAAAATACGTCAAACAATACCCCGACCAATGGATCGTCATCCATCGCGCCTGGTGCGAAGATTTAATTTGACAAATACCAAACATAATGCTAACATGAGTGTAGAGAATCCAACATCTTCGCAGTCAAAAGGCGCCAGAATCCGCCAGGTTTCATCTCGCGCCCCAGCACCGGGGGGTCTGCCAATGTCCCACATCATCCAAAACGTCAATTTATGGGACATTTCCCTAAGTGCATTTGTAACCTGCACTAACGCACCACCAATGTCCCACAATGTCGCAAAATGTCCCACATCTCAAAATGCATTCCCCGACCTCCCCCTTCCCCTCGCCGTTTCGCCGATTCACCGTTTCGTCGTTTCATTCTTCCTCGCCGCGTCGCCGCGCCGCCGCGTCAATGATCCCTCCACCTTGTCACCCTGCTCTGTTGAAATTCTCGAAGCGCTTCCGTTCTTACCCCCTCGCCCGGTACTCCGGGAGAGGGTCGGGGTGAGGGCTCCGTGGCCTGCCCAGAGGATTTTAGCAGAGCATTCTCACCGCTCACCTTGTCACTCCCTTCACCCCCAAACCCCATGACTGACGCCAACACCCAAATCCTCATCACCGGCGCCGGCCTCATGACGCCCCTTGGCCTCGGCCGCGAAGCCACCTGGCAGGCGATCCTCAACGCCACCTGCGCCATGGCCCCGCTGTCGGCCATTGAATCCCCGCTCAACCCCAACAAAGGCGGCGGCCAATGCCCCGAAATCGATACTCCGAAATCCGCCACACCCGCGACCAATGAAAATCCCGACGCGCGCGGCTCCTCCCCAGTAGCACGGGTTTCCAACCCGTGCCCAACCGCTCACGCCTTCTCAAAACAATTCGAGCACGCTCCCCGCGAAGTCCGCTATCTCTCCCGCGCCATTCGCGAAGCACTCGACCATGCCGGCCTGTCCGAGTCCATCCCCTATCCCCCCGACCGCTGCGGCATCATGCTCGGCACCACTCTCCACGGCATGCGCGCGGCCGGCCAATATCTCCGCACCAGCGACTTCTCCTTCCTCCGCCATTTCCTGGCCAACAGCACGCTGCACGAAGCCACCCAGGGCCTGCCCTTCAACGCCTTCGCCGCCACCACTTGCTCCGCCTGCTCCTCCGGCCTCGGCTCCATCGCCCTCGCCGTCACCCTCCTCCGCACCGGCCAGCTCGACTGCGTCATCACCGGCGGCTACGACACCATCAGCGAATATGCCTACGCCGGCTTCAATAGCCTCCGCCTCGTGGCCGAAGACGCCATTCGCCCCTTCGCCCGAGGGCGCCAGGGAATGAAAGTCTCCGAAGGCTACGGCATTCTCATCCTCGAACGCGCCGATGACGCCGCCCGGCGCCATGCCACGCCGCTGGCGCGCATCGCCGGCTTCGGCGAATCAGCCGACGCCCACCACCTCACCCAGCCCCACCCCCAGGGCGAAGGCGCTGCCCGCGCCATGCGCGCCTGTCTCGAAGCCGCCGGCATCGACCCGCAGGACCTCTCGCTCATCAGTGCCCACGCCACCGCCACCCCCGACAACGATGCCGGCGAATATGCCGCCCTCGCCCAGGTCTTCGCCGACCGCCTCCCCGACATCCCCGTCGTCGCCTACAAAAGCATGTTGGGCCACACCCTCGGCGGCGCCGGCGCTGTCGAACTCATCCTCAATGCCCTCGCCCTCCGCGACCAGCAAATCCCCCCCACCTGCAACACCACCCCCGAAACCTGCGAATTCCCCACCCTCCGCCTCACCGCCGCCCCCGCCAAATCCGCCCCCCTCCGCTGCACCATGAACACCTCGCTTGGCTTTGGCGGCGCCAACACCTGCATCGCCCTCACCCGCGCCGAGCTTCCTTGGGCGAGCTTCGCGTCCCCTCGTGGCACGGGCTACCAGCCCGTGCGCCCGCCGCCCGAGCGGCAAGCACACGGGCAGCTCGTAGGGTCCGCTTCAGCGGACGTCCCTCCCCCTTCTCCCCACGACGTCCTCATCACCGGCATCGGCATCATCCTCCCCAGCGCCGCCGGCGCGAATCAGTTTGTTTCTCTACTATCACAAGACAAGCCCCTCACCTCCGACCCCGCCGCCGTCGATGATGCCCTCCTCGCCCCCCTGCTCAACAGCCGCCGCGTTCGCCGCATGAGCGAATACGTCAAGCTCTCATTGGCCGCCACCGCCCTCGCCTGCCAGGATGCCGGAATCACCGACCTCGCCAGCTTCGGCGCCAACTGCGCCGCCATCCTCGGCACCGCCCACGGCAGCGCCAAGTATTCCGAAGACTATTACCGTCAGGTCATCACCGAAGGCATCGACGCGGCCAATCCCATGCTCTTTGCCGAGGGCGTCCCCAACGCCGCCGCCGCCCACCTTTCCCTCATGCTCGCCCTCAAAGGCTCCTGCCAGACCATCATCGGCTCGCGCACCGCCGGCCTCGACGCCCTGCGCCTGGCCAGTCTGCGCATCGCCGGCGGCCAGTGGCAAACCGCCGTCGTCGGCGCCGCCGAGGAATACGCCCCACTCGTCAACGCCGCCTACGGCCACTGCGACCTCTATGCCGGACCAACCCCCGATTCCGCCGCCCAGGCGACATCGAACTCTATCTCGGTGGGGCAGACATTCTTGTCTGCCACGGGACAATGTACTCATTGGCCCGTCGTCCAATCCGCCGCCCCGGCCGCAACCGCCGATGAGAAATCCCACGGCTTCCTCGTCTCCGCCGCCGCCGTCACCTTCATCCTCGAATCCCGCGCCCACGCCGAAGCCCGCGGCGCCCGCCCCCGTGGCCACCTCCTCAAATTCGCCTCCGCCACCGCCCACACCGACCGCGATACCGCCACGCTGGCCACCCGCGTCATCGCCCAATTGCCGCCCGCTCCGCTCGTCGTCGGCTCCATGAACAATACCTGGATCGACCGCGTCGAGCGCTCCATCCTCAACCAGCCGAATCCCCCCGCGCTCCTCTCCCTCTACAGCCAGATCGGCGAATGCTTCAGCGCCCTCCCGCTGGCATCCCTGGCTGCTTTCCTCCTGCGCGCGCGGGGTCTGCAGGCGCAAACCGCCACAATCCTCGCCACCGATTACACCAGAACCCTCAGCGCCGTCGCCGCCGCGCGGGAGGAGCCAAATGGCTAAAAGATTGATTCAGACACTCTCTTCCGGTGGGGCAGACATTCTTGTCTGCCATGGGACAATGTACTCATTGGCCCGTCTTCAAACATTTGGAAAGGGTCTTTGAGCCAAGCAGCCACGGAACCATCATGCCGATCTCCCCCGATATCCTCGCCGCCGCTCGCAAGCTCAAACCCGCCGCGGTCTCCGCGTTGCTGCGCGAGGAATATCCCATGGTCTATCGCATGGCCCGCGGCCTGACCGGGCGCGATGACGCCGCCCGCTCCGTGGTCCGTTTCGTCGTCCGCCAGGGGCTGCACGCCATGCCGCGCTGGCAGGATGAAACCGCCCCCCACCGCTGGTTTCAGCACCACACCGTCCTCACCGCCCGCCGCACGCGGAGGCACGAGCCCGACGCCCAGCGCGATGTCCTGGTCTCCCACGCCACCGCCCCCGATCCGGCCTACGTCGCGTTCGTCCGCGCGCTGCGCCACCTTCCCATCCAGCAGAAGGAGGCGTTCATTCTCGCCCAGGGAGAGAGGCTCGATACCCGCCAACTGGCCATCGCCATGGACTGCTCCACCGAGGCCGCCGCCAACCATCTCATCGCCGCCCGCCAGGCGCTGCTGAGCGTGGCCGGAGACACCGTCGGCGCACTGAGCGACCGGGTCGCCGCCGCCTATGCCCGCCTGCAGGCGCCCGAAGAGCTGGTGATTCCCTCCGTGCAAAGCTACGTCCGCCGCTACATTTCGCTGGCCCGCCTGGGCCGCGCGGCGCTCTGGATTCTCGTGCTCGCCGTGGTCGGTTTCATCGCACTGGTCGCATGGGAGATGCGCAATGCCATTCACATTTGAACTCAACGTGAAGCGCGCCAGCATGCCCGCCATTTCGCCGCGGCGGCCCTCCGCATACGATGGCGGACATGCCGTGGGTCTACTACTGCCTGCTCATTCCTCTGCTGTTCATCGGGCTGCTCATCAACCTCTTCACCCTGCCCGGCCTGTGGGTGATGCTGGCCGCCGACGCCATCTATATCTGGCGCACCGGCGGGCTATTTCTCACCTGGCGGCACTGGCTCATCTTGCTCGGCATCACCCTGCTGGCCGAACTAATCGAGTTCTTCGCCGCCGGCGCCGGAGCGAAGAAAGCCGGCGCCTCCAGGCTCGGCATGCTCGGCGCCCTGGTCGGCGGAATTCTCGGCGGGATTTTCCTGACCTTCATCCCGATCCCCATCGTCAGCACGGTCGTCGGCATCCTCCTCGGCAGCTTCCTGGGCGCAGCGGCAGTGGAAATGCTGCAGCGCGGCGACATCTCCCACTCCATGCGCGTGGGCGTAGGCGCGGCCAAGGGCAGGCTCTTTGGAATCCTCAGCAAGAGCATGTTCGCCTGCATCGTGTTGATCCTGAGCCTCTACCTCGGTTTCCCCAGACGCACGATCCTGCCTATTCCCGCAACCGCGCCCGCGTCGACAACCTCAACGGCCGTCACCACCGCGCCGCGTTGAGAAATCTTCGAGAGGCGATGAGATGACTCAGACGAAATCAATAGCAACGGGTATAAAGGATGCGCCGCTCGGCGAGCGGGCGCAGCTCGCGCTGGACACGATCAACTTCAAAGCCACCAAGGGAATTCCCGCCGCCACCATCTACGCCATGGACGTCCCCTTCATGGAGCAGATGACCGGCCACGCCCCCGGCGACTATGTCCGCGATCCCGACAAGGTCTATCTCGGCTTCAACGAGCTGGCCGGCGCCTGCATGATCGACCAGTACATCCCCGACAACCCTCTGTCGATGACCGAGCGCGGCTACGAAGGCCCGATCGAAAAATCCGCCACCGCCGGCGCCGATCAGATCGTCTGCGACGGCATCCTGATCGACTCTCCGGAAGCCGTCGTCGAGCACATGGAGCGCTTCGTCTTTCCCCAGCTCCAGCGCGCGACCGCCGGCCTGCAATCCACCGAAGCGGCGCGGATTGTGAAAATCATCGCCAACGAGCGCCGCGTCCAATCTCTCTTCGGGCGGAATATTCTGAAATGCGCCTATGAAATATTCTCGATCCCCCACTTCCGCTATTACAGCTACGGCTACGAATTTTATTTCATGGCGTATGGCCTGTATCCGGAAGTGATCGAGAAGGATTTTTCGCTGCAGGCCGACTATGCCACGCTCATCAACCGCGCCGCCGCCCGGGCCATCATCGACGGCGGATTGCCGCGCATCATCCGCCTCGACCACGACATGGCCGACTCGCGCGGCACACTGGTGGATGTCCGCTCCCTGGACCGCCTCTGGTTCCCCCATTTCGCCCGCTGTATCCGGCCATTCCTCGACGCCGGCATCCGCATCCTCTGGCACTGCGATGGCAACCTGATAGAGATGGTCCCGCGCCTGCTTGAGGCGGGACTCGGCGGCTTTCAGGGCTTTCAATACGAAGATGGCATGGACTACCCGCGCATCTGCCGGATGCGCGACCGCGAAGGCAATCCCCTGCTGATCTGGGCGGGCGTCTCCGTCACCACCACCCTTCCCTTCGGCACCAAACAGGATGTGCGCGACCAACTCCGCTGGCTGGTCGAGCACGGCCCAGGGCAAGGCCTTTTCCTGGGCGTCTCATCCTCGATCACCCCCGGCACCAACCGCGATAACATCCGCGCCCTGATCGAAGGCCTGAAGTACTATCGCCAGCATGGGCGTAGTGGCGATGGGGGGATTCGGCTATAGTCGGGCGCTCAACAAGGAGTCTGAATGCCAGTGGATACGCAGGAAATTCTCGATGCCGCCGCCAAGCTCGGCGACTTGGTGGCGCAGCATCCGGCCGTCGCCAAATACAAACAGGCGCAGAAATTGGTGGCCGAGGATCCCGACGCCTCGCGGCTGCTGGCCGACTTCGACCGCCAGCTCGAGACCCTTGGCCGCCAGGAGCAATCGGGCATGCCGGTTACCGACGCCCAGCGCCAGCAGCTCGAATCGCTGCAGTCGCGGATCGTCTCGCACATCAAGGTCAAGTCGCTGAACATGGCGCAGGTGGATTTCATCGATCTGTTGCGCAAGGTGAATCAGACGATCCAGCGCCCGCTGCAGGAAGCGCCGCAACAACCCGCCAGCCCCGGCGGGCCGCGGCTGACGGGAATGCCGCGGCAGTAAGAGCGGCCGCAACGGACAGGGCGTTCGCCGGATGGGACCTCTTGCGGATCGGCAGGCTGAGCGTGGTGCCGGTGCCGCAGGATATGTGGCAGCGCGTTGAGAAACTGGCGGCCGAGGGGCAATAAAATCAGCGGCAGGTTTGTCCATTCCGATCCGGAGCCGACCATGAGCGACCCAAACCCGCAGGGATTTCCTTCGGTGAACATTCCGCTTACCCCGCCGCACCAGGAGCCAGGGGATAAGGAAGAGGTCTACTACGAAGGCTCGCCGCTGCTGCGCGGGAACGTCGGGCGGATGTTCGGATATTGCCTGTTTGGAATCGTGCTGATCGCGGTGCCGATTGTCGCCGCGATGGGGAAATGGAGTTGGTGGCCGGGCTTCTGGCTGACGGCGGTGTTTCTGATCGGCGGCGGCATTCTGCTGGCCGCACCAATCCTTTTCGCCAAAACCATCCGCTATCGCATCACCAATTATCGCATCGATTACGAGCGCGGGGTCTTTACCAAGAGAATTGACACGCTGGAGCTGTGGCACGTGGAGGACATCAGCTTCGAGCAATCGCTGATCGATCGCATCTTGGGGGTGGGAAATATCCTCATCGTCTCGCACGACACCACCACGCCGCGGCTGCTATTGCACGGGCTGCCGCACCCGCGGCCGGTGTTCGATGCCCTCAAGGAGCGGATCATCGCGGTCAAGCGGCAGCGCGGCGTGGTGAAGATGGACACCGGCACGTGAGCAGCGGAGATTCAGCGGAGATTCAGCGTTCAAAAAGTCTGGACGCGCGCAGTACCATGGGCAATTGAAAAGGAGCTGAGCCGTGGCAGAAAAACATCGCAAACTCACCAAGGAAGAAGCCCCGGATACCGCCCGCGTCTATGAGCGCGCCGACCCGGCGAAGGAATCCGGCATGGGCCGGCTGGACAACAACAAGGCGGTGCCCGCACAGGGCGCGGACCAGATGCATCAGGCCGTGAAGAACAAGCAGGCGCTGCGTCAGATCAACGCCGAGGATGAGACCGATCAGCAGCAGGCCGGGCAGGATGCCCGTGCGCGGCGCGATGCTGCTGCAGCGCCGCAGCCCGATCATTCGATGCGTGAAGAGGAACCAATGGGGGAGGACCAGGCCCCGATGGACATCAAGGACAAGCGGCAAAAGCGCCAGCCGCGCACCGAAGGCAAAGGGGGAACGCCGTGAAGCAGGGATGACAGGCAGGAATGCCTGTCAAACGGCAGACAGGATTGTCCGGCCCCACCAATGAGGAATGTCTGCCCCACCAATGAGGAATGTCTGTCTCACCAGCCAGGAATGTCTGGCCTGCCAATCAAGGGGAAGGGGTAGCGCATGCGGCAGCGGCAATATTTGCCTGTGTCCGATAATCACTCAATCAAATCGACTTATCTGGCCGATGCATCTTTCAAGCTGCCCGGTTCGTGCCGGGGCGCTGTCGCCGTTGCGTGGCCTGTTCGCGGCCGGCGGGAACGCCGCTTTGGCCGGGGTAGATTTTCGGAGAACGCATGTCGCCGGATCGGAAGATCTGTTCGCTCGACCGCCTGCTGGGGCTGCGCCGGGAGGCCGCCGCCAAGGGGCGCAGGGTCATTCATTGCCATGGCTGCTTCGACATCGTTCATCCCGGGCACATTCAATACCTTCAGTTCGCCCGCGGCCAGGGGGACGTGCTCATCGTTTCGGTGAGCGCGGATCCACAGGTGAACAAAGGGGCGAACCGGCCGCTGATTCCCGATGACCTGCGGGCGTCGAGCGTGGCGGCGCTGGAGTGCGTCGATTATGTGTACGTGAACCCGGATGCGACGGCGGTGGAGCTGATCGAGCAGCTTCGGCCGGATGTCTACGTGAAGGGGCGGGAGTATGAGCATAACCAGGACCCGCGCTTCCTGGCCGAGCGCGATTGCGTGATGCGCTTTGGCGGGAGGGTGGTTTTCTCCAGCGGGGACATCGTCTATTCCTCGACTTCATTGATTGGAACGCTGCAGCAGCCCGAAGTGTTTCAGGATGAGAAGGTGAAGCGTTTTCGCCAGCAGTACAACCTGACCGACTTCCATCTGGCCAACCTGATCGATTCCTTTCGCGGCCGGCGCATCGTGGTGGTGGGCGACTATATTCTGGATCGGTATCACTTCTGCGACGCAACGAACATCGCATCGGAAGGGCCGATGATGTCGCTGCGCCATCTGCGGCACGAAGACTATGACGGCGGGGCGGCGATTATCGCGCTGCACCTGGCGGGGCTGGGGGCGCAGGCCACGCTGGTGACGTCGCTGGCGCACGATGACCAATCACTGGAGATCGAGGCGCGGCTGATGGCGCGGGGGATGGAGACGCAGTGTTTGCACCATCGCCGGCAGGTGGTGACCAAGCATCGCTATCTCGTCGATCAATCCAAGCTCTTCAAGATCGATCAGGGCGGGACGGCGCCGCTGGACTCGGCGCAGGAGCAGATCCTGATGGAGCATATTTTCGCGGCGGCGGAGGGCGCGGATGGAATCATCTTCGCGGACTTCGGCTACGGCGTGCTGACGGCGCCGCTGCTGGACCGGATTTTGCCGGAGTTGCGGCCGCGGGTGGCGGTGATCACCGCGGACATCAGCGGGATGCAGAGCAATTTGCTGCGCTTTCGCGATGTGGACCTGCTGTGCCCGACCGAGCGCGAGCTGCGCGAGGAGATGCACGATTTTTCCAGCGGGCTGAATGCGGTGGTGTGCGGGCTGTTTGAGGCGACGGCGGCCCGGCACGCGTTTATCACCATGGGCAAGCAGGGGCTGATCGTGTTCGACCAGTATCGCAAGCCCGATGGCCAAGAGGCGTGGGAGCGGCGGCTGCGCAGCGAGTATCTGCCGGCCATGACATCGGTGGCGACCGATCCGCTGGGGTGCGGGGATGCGCTGCTGGCCACGGCCAGCTTGGCGCTGGCGGCGGGCGGGACGGCACACGCCGCGGCGTTTCTGGGATCGCTGGCGGCGGCGATTGAGGTGCAGCACGTCGGGAATCATCCGATCACTACTGAACAACTACTGGGGCGTTTGACCAACCAACAGCCGAGTCGCGTTGAGCCGGCGCGGCTGGCTTCGTGAGGAACGCTTGAACGCCACACCCGCCGAGACCGACTGGATTCGCCTCACGCTGCTGGGGGCGCAGTTTGAGGGCAACTGCGAGGCGCTTGCGGCACGCTATCCGGATTTGGCGGCGGAGCTGCGAGGCTTTCGTCCTCGGCACGAGCATCTCATCAAGCCGGGAGCATCGAATCTGTCGCTGGCGACACGGTCGCCCGCTGGCGCCCTCACGGCCATCCCCGAGCGAGTTTCCCCGGCGGCGGCACAGCAGACAGTGATGCAGATTTTTCCAAGCGGGGCGTGCACTGAGGCGGTGCTGGTGGCGGGCGTGGATCAGGGGTGGCTATGGCAGGCGCTGTATGCGCTGCCGATATCCGTGCCGGCGATGCCCGGGCATCGGCCGCCGCTGTTTTTTCTGGTGGGCGAGATCGAGCAGCTTTGGATCGCGCTGCACCTGCACGACTGGCGGAAGCTGCTGGCGGATACGCGGGTGCGGCTGTTTTGTGGGGCGAATGCGGCCGGGCAGCTTCGCCAGTGTTTGGAGATGGAACTACGGACGCCGTGGCCACGGTTAGCGCTGACGATCGATAATGCGATTTGGCCTGTTGCGCAGGAGCAGACGGTGGGCGGGTACGCCCACCCTACGGGAGCGCCGGAACTTGGACAGAGTGGATTTGATTCTGTGCTGGCGGCGGCGCGGGAGAAGATCACGAGCGATCTGGAGCGGGCATTGGCGGCGCTCGATCAGCACTATGCCGAGCAGAGCCCGGCCGTCGTTGCGGCGCGGCTGCGGTCCGGGGAGGCGCTGCGAATTTTGGGGATTACTTCGCGCTACACGACGTTTTTGCAGCATTCGATGCGCGACTGGCTGGCCGGTTTTGAAGAGTTAGGGCACGTGACGGAGCTTGTGATTGAGGATGCGGATCACGAGGTTTCCACCAACCTGGTGTATGCCAGGGCGTGCGCGGAGTTTCGGCCGGACGTGGTGCTGATCATCGATCATTACCGGGCGGAGTTTGGCGGATTGCCGCAGTGTGCGCCGTGCGTGATGTGGGTTCAGGATTTTCTGCCGAATATTTTTCGGCCACAGGCGGGGGCGGCGCAGGGTCGCTGGGACTATGTGCTGGGACATGGAATGCAGGAGTGCGTTGAATTGTATGGGTATCCGGCGGGGCGCTTCATGCCGGCGGGGGTGGGGAGCAATCCGAAGCGATTTGCCCCGCGGCCGCTGGGCGCTGACGAGGCTGAACGATTCACCTGCGACATTTCATTTGTCAGCCACAGCGGCACGCCGGCGGAGACGATTCTGGCGGAGCAGATCGAGAAGATTGGGTCCGCGGAAGGGAAGCGGCTGCTGACGGATGTATTTGAGCGACTGAAGGCGATCTACGACGGCGGCGGCGCCATCACGCATCCGCGGGCGATTGAGGCGCTGATCCGCCAGTCACTGCTGGCGACGAAAACGGAGATCGCGCCGGCGCAGATGCCGGCGCTGGCGGAATTTTTCACCGGGCGGATCAACAACACGCTGTACCGGCATCAGACGCTGGCGTGGGCGGCGGAGATGGATGTGGAGATGCATCTGTATGGGCGGGGATGGGAGATGAATCCGCGTTTCAAGAAATTTGCGCGGGGAGTGGCGGACAATCAGTCGCAGCTTTCGGCGATTTATCAGGCCAGCCGGATCAATTTGCAGGTGGTTCCGTTCGGGGTGGTGCATCAGCGGTTGCTGGATGGGCTGAGCGCGGGCGGGTTTTTTCTGCTTCGCGAGCATGGCGGGGATCGGCTGCGGGAATTTCTGCCGGAGATTGTGCGATGGGTGCGGGAAGGCGGGGCGCGGTCGAATGTGGAGATTCGCAATCGGGCGACGCCGGAGATTCGGGCGCTGATCGAACGGGTCAATGCTTTGATGGGCACCGACCTGCTCGATTCCGAACAGAGTTATGCGATGTGGCTGGAGATGAACGAGGCGGGGGATTATCTCACTTCCGCCTCGGCGGTATGGCCGGAATACGATCAGGTGGCCTTTGGATCCAGGGATGAGTTGCACGGACAAATCCAGCATTTTCTGAGCGATCCTGGGCAGCGCCGGCGGATCGCGGAGTCGATGCGGCGGCCGGTGATTGAGCATTTTACCTATGCGGGAATTACGCGGCGGTTGCTGGATTTTGTCGCGGCGGATTTGGAACGGGGGGCGGCGGTGCGGGAGTTGGCGGCGTGAGAAGCGGTGGGCGGGTACGCCCACCCTACGGGATTGCGTAGGGGCGGGGTCTCCCCGCCCTGTCTGGAGG
>DAIOHQ010000030.1:0-28377 GCA_036744635.1 Tepidisphaeraceae bacterium
AATGACAATCCCATGTCCCAAAATGTCCCCAAATGTCCCACATTTCAAAATCACTTCCCCTCCCCCCTAAATCACATCCGCAAACCCGCGCTTGATCTTCATGAACCACATATACCCCCCCATCATCACCACAAACGAGAACACCGTCACCCCCGCCCAGGCCGGCCAGTCCGGCAGCACTCCGCGGACAATCGTATCCCGGAAGCCTTCCACGATGACAAACATCGGGTTGAGCTTGAACCATGGCCGCGCCCACGCCGGCACCTGCTTCACCGGATAAAAAATCGGCGTCAGAAACATGAAAATCTGCACCAGCACCACGATCAAATGCCCGATGTCGCGCAGAAAAACCCCCAGCGACGCCAGAAACCAACTGATCCCCAGCGTCAGCATGATCAACGGCAGGTAAAACAGCGGCAGGAACACCAGCGTCCAGTGCAGCTCGTGAAATCCGATCAGCAGCCCGGCCACCACCACCAAAATCCCGATCCACGAATGCACCACCGCCGCCCCGACCGCGCTGGCCGGCAGGATCTCCAGCGGAAACACCACCTTTTTCACGAAATTCGGATTGCGGAGGATGACCGACGGCGCCGTTGTGATGCACTCGGCGAAGACGTTGAACGCCACCAAACCAGTGAACAGCATCAGCGCGAACCCCATCAGCCCCGGCTTCATATCCGGCCAGCTCGGGGCGCCCAGGATCACCGCGAAGACAAAGGTGTAGACCACCAGCATGGCCATCGGCGTCAGCAAGGCCCAGAGGATGCCAAGATACGAGCCCTTGTAGCGTTCCTGCACGCCGCGGGAGATGAACTGCGACAGCAGGTCGCGCAGCCCCCAGAATCGGGCGACAAATGCGCCGGGCCGGCCGTACGACCACATGCTCTGCATTTCACTCGCGACACGCGCCATAGGTTTCAGCCCGCCAAAAGCGGCATCCTACGTTCCTCCTCGCAGAGTAACAATAACGGCCATCGCGGCCTTGATGTGAAGTCGTTTTGGTCAGCGCATAAAAAAGCGCGCATGCTGCGGTTGGTCCCGCCACGCGCGCTCACCCCACTTCCCGCGGCCCTCCGCCCTCCGGCCCTCCGACCCCCGCGGCCCCTGCCCAATCATTCCCCGCGCACCTTCGCTGAGGTAGCCTCAGTCTTCCAGGGCGATGGCATGATCGACGCACGCATCGACGCAGGCGCTGCAGTCGATGCACTCGTCAATCTGTACCACCGCATATTTGTCAGGTACGGCGACCGCCCCGTTGGGGCAGGCTTCCTCGCAAGACTTGCATCCGGTGCATTTTTCAGTGTCCACAATCGCTGGCATAAACAGTACCTCGATTCAACAACCATCCCCCTGCCACGATTAAAGGATATATTAGTCCTATTTCATTGTCAAGTGCGTTATGAAAATTATTTTCCCCGCCGCAAGGCGCCTTCGGCGCGGCCAATGCGTGTGACAATCGGCCGGCCGGGGATTATCGTGGCGGCATATGGCGGTGCGGTTTGTCATTGGCCGGGCGGGGAGCGGAAAGACCCGGCGCTGTCTGGATGCGCTGGTGGCCGAAATGCGCGCCAGGCCGCTGGGACCAGCCCTCTTCTGGCTGCTGCCCCGGCAGGCGACGTTTCAGGCCGAACGCGCATTGACCGTGCAGATGGGGGCATTTTGCCGCGCGCGGGTTGTGTCGTTCGACACCCTCGGCGATGCCATCCTGGGCGAGTGCGGCGGCAACGCCATTCCGCAGATCACAGCGCTGGGGCGGCAGATGATCCTCGGCCACCTGCTGCGCCGCCACGAAGGAGAGCTGCAGTTTTTCAAGGGGGTAGCGAGGCAGGTAGGGCTCGCGGTGAAGCTGGACGCCACGATCGCCGAGTTCGAGCGCTGCGGCAAGAACGCGGCCGATCTGGCCGCCCTGCTGCACGACATGCGGGAGGGCGCCAGCCCGGCCGAGGAGCAACCGCTGGTTGCCAAACTGGCAGACATTCACCTGCTCTATGCGGCATACACAAAATATCTCGGCCAGGACTGGCTCGACCCCCGCCGTCGGCTGGAGCAGGTGCTGGAACATCTGCCGGCGTGTTCGCTCATCCGCAATGCCACGATCTTCGTGGATGGGTTTCTGGATTTCAGCCACGATGAGCGGGCGATGCTGGCGGGGCTGGGGGGCGCCTGCGCCCTGATGGAAATCACGGTGCTGATGGACCCGGCCAGCCGGCTGCTGGATACACCCGATCTGATTCCGGACGAACGCGGACTGTTTCATCGCACGGAGGAGACCTATCGCAAGCTGTTTTTCGCCCTGCGCGAGCGCGATGTCGAGATGCAAGAGCCGCTGCGGTTGACGGGAATCAGGCGGTTTGGGGCGGAGGTGCTGGCGCGGGTTGAGGCGGAGGAAAATGAAGAGGCAGAGGCAGAGGAAAAACTGGCCGGCGGCGATGAGGCGGGGCTCGTCTTCATCGAGGCCCCATCGCCGCGCGAGGAAGTGGATGCGGCAGCGCGGCGGATTCGGGAGCTGATGCGTGCGGGTTCGCGCCTGCGCGACATCGTCGTGCTGGTGCGGGATCTGGACAGCTACCACGAGTTGATCGAGGCAAGTTTTCACGAGCACGATATTCCGTTCTTCGCCGACCGGCGCCGCACGGGGGCGCATCATCCGCTTCTGCAACTCATTCGCGCGGTCTTCCTGATCGCTCGGCATCATTGGCCGCACGATGCGGTGATGGCGCTGTTGAAGAGCGAGCTGGTCGGGCTGTCGCTGGCGGAGGCGGATGAGGTGGAAAATTACGTGCTCGAGCACCGCATCCGCGGCGCGGGGTGGGGGCAGAAAGAGCCGTGGCATTATCGCCGCACGCTGGGACGGGAGGAGGATCTACCGCCGCCGCAACTCGAGCAGGCGGAACGCGTGGATGGGCTGCGCCGGCGAGTGATTGACAAACTCCGGCCATTCCTCGCCGAACTCGCCGCGAGCGAGACGATGCCGGTGCGCCAGGTTGTGCTGGCGCTGTATGGGTTGCTGAAGGAACTCGACGTTCCGCGAACGATCGCCGGCTGGATGGAGGAAGCGGCGAAGCGCCTGGACTACGAGCAGCGCGGCGAGCACGAGCAGGTGTGGGCGGAGGTGATGGCGCTCTTCGATCAGATGTGCGACCTGCTGGGCACTGAGCAGGTGAGCGTTGAGGATTTCCTGGATGTGCTGGACTCGGGCCTGGAGCGATTCGACTTGGCCTTGACGCCGCCGACGGTCGATCAGGTGCTGGTGGGCGAGATCGAGCGCACGATCACGCCCGCGGTCACGCACGCGCTGGTGCTGGGGCTGGCCGAAGGTGTTTTTCCGGCCACCCCGCGCGAGGATTCGATCCTGTCCGACCGCGACCGCCGCGACCTGCAGCGCCGCCAGCTTGACGTGCGCGGCGATGGTGAGCGGCGGCTGCTGGATGAGCGCCTCTTGGGATATATCGCGTTTACGCGGGCGTCGAAGCAGCTCATCGTTTCCCGCCCGGCCACGGATGAGAAGGGAAACGCCCGCCGCCCGTCGTCGTTTTGGAACCGCTTGCGGGCGGTGGCGCCGGAGGCGCCGGTTGAGATCGTCCCGCGTGGCGAACAGGAGCCAGCCCGCACTGTCGGCACCCCGCGGCAGGCGATTGCAGCGCTGATGCGCTGGGTGCGGGGGCTGGGAGACGGCGACGGATCCGCCGAATCACCACGCAACGACGCACCTTGGCCGGTTTTGTATCAATGGCTGGCCACGCACGAGTGCTGCGATGATGCGATCGACACCATGCGCTATCGGGCGTGGAAGGCGCTGAGCTACGACAACGTCGCATTCCTGTCGGCCGAGATCAGCGCTGCATTTTTCAAGTCGCCGCTGCGCGCAACCGTTGCGCAGATCGAGAGCTTTTCGAGCTGCCCGTTTCAGCATTTCGTGCGCTATGGCCTGCGCCTGCGGGAGCGGCAGGAAGAGGATGTCACGCAGCAGGACCTGAGCCGGGTGTATCACGACATTCTCAAGGAGCTGGTGCGCGACTTGTTGATGAAGCGGCAGGACCTGGCCGCGCTGGAGCCGGCCGCCGCCGAGTCGCGGATCGAGCAGCTCGCCGGGGCGGTGGGCAGCCAGCTTCGCGGGGAGCTGATGCTTTCCAGCGCCCGCAATCAGTATCTGCTGGGGCGCATCGAGAAGACGTTGAACGAAGTGGTGGCGTCGCAAAAGGCGATCGGCGCGCGGGGCGCGTTTCGGCCGGCGTACGTGGACGTGACATTCAACGACGATGGCGGAGTGCTGGCAGCCTTGCGCCTGCTGACACCCAGGGGGAACGAAGTTTTCGTGCAGGGAAAAATCGATCGCGTGGACCTGACGAAGGAGGGGGCGTTTGCGGTCATCGATTACAAGTTGTCAGGAGACGTGCTCTCCCTGGACCGCGTACAGCATGGAATTTCGCTGCAACTGTTGACCTATCTGCTGGTGCTGCAGAGCCAGGGAGAGTCGCTGGCGGGAAAGAAACTGACGGCGGCCGCGGCGTTCTACGTGCAGTTGCTGCGGCGGCTGGAGGATGTGAAGAATCCGCAGGCGGCGATGGCGCCGGATGATCCGCGCTATCCGCTGCGGGTGAAGCCGCGCGGAATATTTGATGCCCAGTTTCTGCCGGCGCTGGATGGAGACTTCAGCGGCGGCGCCTCCGATGTCGTCAACGCGTTCGTGAAGAAGGATGGCACCATTGGATGGCGCAACAAGAGCGACGCGGCCGAGCCGGCGGAGTTTGCGGCACTCTTGCAGCATGTGGAGAAGCGGCTGGGCGAGTTGGCCGATGAGATGATTTCGGGAAAGATCGACGCGGCGCCCTATCGCATGGGACAGGTGACGCCGTGCCCGCGGTGCGCGTATCGCAGCGTGTGCCGATTCGATCCGGCGATCAATCAATACAATTCTGTTCGGCAGCTTGGGCGAGAGGAAGTGCTGGCGCAGCTTGCGGGGGGAGGGAACGATGTCTGAACGGAGTTCCAATCCGACGGGCGGCAATGGGCGCACATGGACGACCGACCAGGAGCGGGGCATCACCACGGTCGGGCGGGGCGTGCTGGTCTCGGCCGCGGCGGGGTCGGGGAAGACGGCCGTGCTGGCCGAGCGCTGCGCCCATCTGGTCTGCAACTGCGATTGCGGAGTCGATGAGCTGCTGGTGGTGACATTCACCGAAGCGGCGGCGGCGGAGATGAAGTCGCGCATCCAGCAGGCGCTGCAGGAGCGGCTGCGCGGGTCGGATGACCCGCATCTGGCTCGGCAGCTCGCGCAAATCGAGCGCATTCAGGTGAGCACACTGCACGGATTTTGCGCCCGGCTGCTGCGGCAGCACTTTCACCTGCTGGAGCTTGATCCCAACTTCGTGATTCTGGACGCGGATGAGGCGTCGCTGCTGCGGCACGAGGTGGCGCGCGACCTGTTTGGGGACTATTACGCCAGGGATTCGGCCGGGGATTTCCAGCGCTTCATCGACGACTACGGCGATGGCGATGACGCGCGGCTGATGGAAAAGATGCTGGCCTTGCACGACCTGCTGTGCAGCCTGGTCGAGCCGGTGCGGTGGATGGATGATGCGCTGGGGCAGCTTGAACAGGCCGCAAACCTGGCGCTGGAGGAGTCGACGCTGGGGCGGCAGTTGATCGCTCTCACGCAGAAGAAGCTGGATGCGCTGGGAGGGCAGGCGCGGAATGCGGCTGCCGTGATACGGGGGATGAAGGGATTTGAAAAATATGACGGGCATGTTCACGAGTTATGCCAGATCATCGAGCACTGGGGCGAGGTGCTGCGCAGTGCTGGCATCGATGCGCTGGCGGAAATGAGCGACATCTCCCTGCCGAAGCTGCCGACCATCGCCAACGCCACGCCGGGCAAGGAGGTCGCTTATTCGCTGATTGATGCGGTGAAGAAGCAGATGAAGAAGGATTCGCCGCTCTTCGCCAGCATGCAGTTCACCGCCGCGCAGTGGCGCCAGGGCGTGGCCGCGACCGTGCCGCATGCCCGCATCCTGCTTGGCCTGGTCAAGGATTTCACCATACGCTACCGGCGGGCCAAGGATGACGTGCGCAGCTTGGATTTCGCCGACCTGGAGCGCTTCACGCTGCGGGTGCTGCGGGACAAGAAGAGCAATGGGCCGTCGGCGGTGCCGTCGGCGGTGGCCCGGATGTGCCACGGCCAGTTCAAGCATGTGCTGGTGGATGAGTATCAGGACATCAACAAGATTCAGGATGCGATTCTTGGGTTCGTTTCGACGGAATGTTTGCGGGATAGGAGGAATGCGCCGGCGTCGAATTTATTCTCGGTCGGCGACGTCAAGCAGAGCATCTACGGCTTTCGCCTGGCCGAGCCGGAGCGATTCCTGGAGCGGCAGCGCCGCTTCCGGGAAGCCGGGCAGACCCTGGGGACGGTGATCGACCTGCAGGCGAATTTCCGCAGCCGGGGGCCGCTGCTGGAGGTGCTCAATGCGCTCTTCGAGCGCCTGATGGTGGAAGAGGCGGCGGACATCACCTATGACGCCTCGCACCATCTCCGCCCCGGCGCGGACTATCCCGCCGGCACGGCGGAATATTTCAGCGGGGCGCCGCTGGAATTGCACTTGCTCCCCGCCCGCCCGGATTTTTCCGAAGTCGAACCGGCCGACGGTGATGCCGATTCCTCCGACCCCTCCGACCTCGATCGCACCGATATCGAAGCCGCTTTCATCGCCGGGCGCATCCGCCAGCTTCTCGGCGCCGACGGCCGGGCGCGGATGAACGTCATCGAGAAGCTCGACGGCGCAATGCGGCCCCGACCGATCGAATATCGCGACATCGTCATTTTGCTGCGCTCGCTGAAGTTCAAGGCGGACCAGTTTGTCGACGTGCTGCGGCGAAGCGGCATACCCTTACACAGCAGCGCCGGCACCGGCTATTTCCAGTCCATGGAAGTGCGCGACATGCTGGCGCTGCTGAACCTCCTGGACAACCAGCGGCAGGATATTCCGATGGCGGCGGTGCTGCGCAGCCCACTGTCGGGGATCGCCAGCACCGATGATGCGCTGGCACGGATTCACCTGGCCTATCGTGACGCCGATCCTCCGGTTCCCTTTCATCAGGCGGTGGTGCGCTACGCGGCCGAGCAACACGATGAGCTGGCGGCGGCGCTCGATGACTTCCTCGGCCACCTCAGGGTGTGGCGCGAGCTCGCCCATCGCCGGCCGCTGGCGGAAGTGATCTGGACGATTCTCGATCGCACCGGTTATCTGGCCTATTGCTCGGGATTGCCCGATGGCGAACAGCGCTGCGCCAATTTGCTGCACCTGCACGAGCGCGCCCGCCAGTTCGGGACGTTCCAGCGCCAGGGCCTCTACCGCTTCATGCGCTTCCTCGACAGCCTGCAGGCCGAGCACGACGTCGCCCAGCCATCGATCGCGGCGGAGTCGGAGAACGTGGTGCGGGTGATGAGCATTCACGGGGCCAAGGGGCTGGAATTTCCGGTCGTCTTCCTGCCGGACCTGGGCAAGAAATTCAATTTTCAAAGCTGCCAGGGGCCGATACTCTTTGACCGCCGCGCGGGGCTGGGCTTGTCCGCCGTCGATGAGGAGCGGCGGATCCGCTATCCGTCGCTGGCTTCGACGGTGGTGCAGAATCGTCTCAAGCAGCAGACGCTGGCCGAGGAGCTGCGCCTGCTCTACGTCGCCACCACCCGCGCCCGCGAACATCTCATCCTGGTCGGGACCTGCGCCGACAGCGCGCGCGAGACGTGGACCAACCGCTGGACAAATCATCGCGGCCCGCTGGGGGTTGAAGACATTCTTGGCGCTGGTTCGATGCTCGACTGGATCGGCCCGGTTTCCGCGGCGATCAACTCCGAGCGCGAGCGGATCTCCATCACCATGCACGGCGCCGAGGAGATCGCGCGCTGGCCGAACCCGCAATCGCCGCTGCCGAAGTTTTCAGCGCGACAGATTGCGCTGGCGCGGCTGGAGCCGCTGGCGGATGCGCCGGCCGAAAATGCCGCGGCCAGCGCGATCATTGCACGGCTCGATCATCGCTATGGCTTCAGGGACTTCGCGAAATTGCCCGCTTCCAAGGCGGTGACGGCGCTGACAAAATCGGCGGCCGCAAGCGTTGGGATCGGCGAACGATATTCGGCCTCCGCGCTTAGCTCGCCATTGCCCGCGCCAAAGTGTGTGATCGGCGAGATACCCAGCGCCACTGACAAAGGCACGGCCACGCACCTGGTTTTGGAATATCTGGATTTTGCCAAGCCGTGCGATCCCGGTGATGTCGAGCGGCAGATCGAATCGATGGTCGATCGCCGATTGCTTACCAGCGCGCAGGCCGCTCTTGTCGATCGGCCCTGTCTCGAATGGTTCTTGAATTCATCGGTCGGCCGGCTCGTGTGCAGCAATGCCGGCTCTCTTCTGCGCGAACTGCCGTTCTACCTCGCCGTTCCCCCCGGCGTGGTCGATCCAGCCATCGCCGGTCAACCTGCGCCGGAGGATTGCGTGATGATCCGTGGCCGGATTGACCTAGTAGTCGATCAACCCGCGGGGCTGACGATCATCGACTATAAGACGGACAACGTCACCGCCGAGACGATTCAGTTGCGCGCCGAGTTGTATGCCGCGCAGATGAAGCTGTATCGCGAAGCCCTGACACGAATCACCGGCCGGCCGGTGTGCGCTGCCCACCTGATCTTCCTGACGCCGAGGATGATCGTGTGAGCGTCGCGGCAATCGCGTCTATGCCCTGCTCACGCGATAGTTAGCCACGCCCTCTTGAAACAGATCCGGATTGAGCCGCGTTCCCAGGCCCGGGCCCCTGGGCAGCTCGGCATATCCATCCTTGATTACCACGTTGGTGTCGATCAAGTCTTTGTAGATCGTACGGATATGGGCGCGAACAGTTTCCTGGAAGCAGCAGCCGGTCACCGCCGCGTTCACGTGCAGGCCGGCGAAAAGCGTCAGCGGCCCCGTGCAGTCGTGCATGGTTGATGGCACATTGTACGTTTGCGCCAGATGCGCCATTCGGACGGTCTCGGAGATGCCCCCTACCCAGGTCGGGTCGATCATCACGTAGTCGGCCGCCTGGCTGGTGAGCACCTTGGCGAAATCCGCGCGGCTCAGGAGCATCTCGCTGGCCGAGATCGGCATGCCGCTCTGCCGCCGAAAGTCAGCCAGCGTGTCGAGGTTGTCGAGCTTGAGAATATCCTCCAGCCACAGCGGCTTGATCTCGCGCAGGGCGTCGGCGATCCGCAGGGCGGCCGGCAGCATGAAAAATCCGTGGCCATCGACGAGGATTTCCAGCTTCGAGCCGACGCGCTTGCGGATTTCGCGCAACGGCCGCACCGCGTGTTCGAGGTCTTCCAGGGAAATGCGCATTCCGCCGTTGCGATGGGCGGCGCCGTCAAACGGCCAGGTTTTGAGCGCGGTGTACCCTTCGGCGATCAGCTCTTCGGCAAGGCCGGCCGGGTCGTGAAACAGATTGTAGGAATCCTGCAACGGCCCTGCCTTGCCGAAGCTGCCGTACCCCGGCCAGCCCTGGTCGCGGTTGGGATTCTTGCCGTATCCGGGATTCCCGCAGGAATTGTAGACCGCGATGCGGTCGCGCACCGGCCCGCCGAGCAGGCGATAGATCGGCTGCTTGCAGACCTGTCCGAGAATGTCCCACAGCGCCAGGTCGATGGCGGAGATCGCCCGCAATTCAGCGCCGCGCACGCCGAAGTTGGCGGCGCGTTCGTAGAGGAAGCGCCAGTGTGATTCGATGGCCAGGGCGTCGTTGCCGAGCAGCCGGCGCGCCATCCAGTCGTGTACCAGGGCCGCCACCGCGTGCGGGGCGTAATAGGTCTCGCCGTGGCCGATGATCCCGGCGTCGGTGTGGATGCGCAGCAGCATCAGGCCGGTGAATATGTCTTCGGGAATGACCGTTTCGATGGCGGTGACGCGGATGGCGCCTTCATCAAGAGGTGTGGGTGGAAGGTACGGTTTGGCCGTGATATCGCTCATAATCCTCTCCCGTAGCACGGGTTTTCAACCCGTGTGTGAAGTCCCTGGCACCCTACAGGCCGTGTTCATTCTTCGCGCCGCTGGGCACGGGTTGGAAACCCGTGCTGCGGTTTCAGCAGATGCCGGGCGGATTGCTGGCGCGATCGGACAGCGCCTGAAAATTGCCCGAGGCGCCCGCGATGCAATGGTTATGGCAATTGCCAGCGCCGCCGCAAGATCCACTCCGCCGCCAGTAATCCGATCACCAGCATCGCCTGCATGGGCAGGTCATATTTCTTCGGCCAATGCGGCACGCTTCCGGTTGCCGCCACGATCGTGCGGATCGTGTTGTGCAGCGGGATGGTTTCCTGCGTGGCGGTTGCGGTGGTCTTGTCCGCGCGAATCAGCTCATCGATCAACTGCGGCAACTGCGCCAAAGGATAGCTGAACCCGCGCGTCTGCTCGGCGATCTGGCCGAGCAGGTTTGGGTTGGCGGCGATTTTCAGCATCTCGTCGGCCGGCGGAATCACGGTGAATTTCAGGGTCTGCCGTCCCAGTTCCTTGCCATCTTTGGTGGCCACCAGTTCCGCCACCCAATCCCCCTTTTCCGGATTCGGAATCGTCACATCATACATGCCGGTGCGCGAGCCGACGGGGCTGAGCGGAAACTGCCGTTCATCCTTGCTCCCCGCCTGCTTCAGCGCCAGGTTCACCGTCGCGTAGCGGGTAGCATCGCCCTTTTCATCGCGCACCAGGGCCCGCACCCGCACGCTCTCGCCGAGCTGATAGATGCTCTTGTTCAGGAGCCCTTCGATACCCGCGCCGTGCTGGCGATTGCGCACATCCTCTCCCGCCAGCCAGCGCACGAGCTGGCCCCAGAAGCGGTTGTAGGGGCTGTCCTGCCCCAGCCCGCGCAGCGGCAGATACCAGAGAAAGGTGGTGTCCGCCGTGAACGCGGCCGAGCGCCCCTGTCCATAGCGCTGGGCGGCCAGCACGATCTGCGGCTTGCCGTCCGGCCCGTTGCGCCCGGCGTGAATCAACAGCACCTGCGCCCCGCTCTTGGGCTTGGGCACCACCACGTTTCCGCGAATGGGCGGCAGCACTTTCGCCGGCGCCTTCTCCTCAACCCCGAACCAGTCGGCCAACCCTTCCATCGCCGGATGCGTCGATCCCTCGGCCGTCAGCCGCGGCACGAACTCGCTTTTTTCCTGTCCCGCGTTCAGGTCTCCCACGAACACTGGCAGGGCATTTTCAATCGGAGTTCCCTGATATCCGCCGGGACCAAAACTGTTTTGCCCGCCGATCATCAACAGCCCTTTGCCATCGCGCACGACCTGCTCGATGGCGTTCTGCTGGATCTTCGTCAGGAAGCTGATGTCGAGATCGCCGATGATGATGACGTCGAACTTTTTCCACTCCTCCAATGTCGCCGGCAACTGCTTGAACGCCGTCCCCTCAATCGATCCGGAGGCCGCGAACCGGCTCTCCTGAATCCGCAGCAGGCTCGCCACTTCCACGTTCGGGTCACGCGCCAATGCACGGTTCAAATCGCGATACTCCGGCCGCGCTCTTCCCTCGACGTACAGCACCTTGATGCGCGGATCGAGCGCCAGCCCCTGAAATTCCTGGCGGTTGTCCACCGTGCTGCGCTCACCCGGAATTGGATCGACCCACACGGCCAGGCGGTGTACGCCGATGGACTTGGGCTTGAACGGCAGCTCCACCGTCTGCCCCTCCGCCAGCGGCTGCAGCACGAGCTTTTTCGACTGCGTTTCCCCGATCACCTTGCCGTCGGCGTCGATCGATGCCATCTTCACATCCACCACCCGGTTGGGCAGCGCTGTCGACTTGATCGTCGCCTTCACGACCGTCTCGTGGTCCACCACGAAATCGTCGGCGGTCTCGATATTGTCCACCGCGACGTTCGCCACCGTCGCCGATTCCGCCTGCTCGGAACCCACCCGAATCGTGTGGATCGGCCGGCGCGACCCGCGCACCGCATCCAGCACGTTCGGCGAAGTGTTGTCGATCCCATCGCTGATCAAAATCACCTGGGCATCCGGCCGATCCGACTTCGCCAGCGCCTTGGCAATCCCGCTGACGATATCCGTCGCCTTCCCATCCGCCGTCACCCGGGCCAGGTCGTCGGCGCTTTTCAATTCATCGACGCCGGTGGCAAACGTCAGATATTTCGGCACGAAATGGTCGTTGATCCGCGGCAATTGCGGCCGCAACGTCTGCCAGACCGACTGAATCCGCGTCGGCCCGTTCTGCACATCCGGAAAGGACATCGACCCCGACGCATCCACCAGAAATAACAGCGGCTTCTCCGGCTTGGGCCGGGCGATATAGCGCACCACCGGCTCAAACAGCATCGGCACCAGCAGCGCCAGCGCCACCACCCGCAATGCCAGCAGCATGGCCGCTCGTCCGCTGCCAAGCTGCGCCTGCAGGTTCAAATAAAACGTGGCCGACAGGATCGACAGCAGCGCAAACGTCCAGACCATCCCGTGCATCGGGGTGCGCAAAGCCGGCAGCGCCAACACCGCCGCCGTCCCCACCACGCCCGCCCCGATCAGCCCCAAAGCAACCCACCCTTTCACGCTCGTCCACAGCTTCCCCAGCAGCGCATAGGTTACCAGTACCAGCGTCGCCGCCAGGCATACCCAGACCCACAGGTCCCACTCGCCCTGCCGGAGAATATCAATCGACCAAGTCGTCACCGCTACCCATTCCTACCGGCATGCCCGCCAAACGTTCGCTGACGATCGCTGACATGCGCATTGGTGGGGCAGACATTCCTGTCTGCCGTCCGACAGGCATTCCTGCCTGTCGTCGGAGATTTCACATCGCCAGGATCTTGTCCATCGCGGCGCTGGTGCGGGCCAGCAGCGTCTCATCCCAAGGCCCCATCTCCGCGACGATCGTGCGGTCATAGCCGATTCCCCGCAGTGCCCCCATCACCTCCGGCCACGGCACATCGCCGGCCAGCAGGTCGCAAAATCCCGCTAGGTTTCCAATGCTGCGCTTGAAGTCCTTGATGTGTACGCGGCGTATGCGCTGGCCGAGAATTTCAATCCAGTGCTGCGGGTATTGGTGATAGCCCAGCACATTTCCCACGTCGAAGTACACGCCCACCCGCGCGCCCCGCGCGGCACCGAACGAATCGACAAACGCGGCCAGTTCCAGCGGCGAATAGAACATCCCGTTCCAGACATTTTCCAGGAGCAGATCGACGCCCACCCGCTCGGCCGTCTCCAGGAGCTGCCCGACCGCCTCGCGGGCGCGCTCGATCGCCTTGTCATACCGCACCGGCCGAAACGCTGGATTCCAGGGGACCGACACCGCGCCGGGCACGAACAGCAGCGCCTTGCACCCGAGCCACGCCGCCCGCTGCAGCGCCGCGGCATGCTGCTCGATCGCCAGGCGGCGCACGGCCGGATCATCGCTGACGGGATTGACGCCCCAGGTCATTCCGCTGGCCAGGGTTTCGACGATCACGCCGGATCGATCCACCGCATCCCGAATTTTCTGGCACTCTTCGCGGCTGCTCGTCACCGACAGCACGCCGTCGGCTGCAATGCACAACTCGAGTCCGGGGAAATGATTTTCCCGGGCCGCGCGCAGCGCCGCTTCAATTGGGTCCTCGCCGGGCAAAGCCGTCTGCATCGACCAAAAGCTGATGGATTTTATCATGCGCGCAGTATAACTGGCGCGGAAGGTTTAACAAAAACGGCAGCGGTAATGCTTGTCGTACATGCTTGACATCTCGGCCACGGCTCCTAAGATGAGATACATGATCGCGGGGTAGAGCAGCCTGGTAGCTCGTCGGGCTCATAACCCGGAGGTCGGAGGTTCGAATCCTCCCCCCGCTACTTACTGTAGAACCCTTGATTCTGCTAAGGAATCAAGGGTTTTTCTTTGGCCGATGACGTGCTGACCGCCGGACATCAGTTTTTGGCATTCCGGTGCGAAAGGGCGCGCAGGATCGCCTCCAGGACGCTGTCAAGGCATGTGCCGACATCTTCTGCCAAAAACCGCAGCACATGGTAACCATTCTCTTGTAGCAGCCTGTCCTTGCGCCGGTCGCGACGATAGGCATCTGCGTTGCCCAGATGTTGGCCACCATCCAGTTCGACCGCGACGCGCAGATTGGCGTAGAGCAGGTCGACTTCCATTTTTCCCCGACCATCAAAGGGAATCGGCAACTCCGTATTCAGGCGAAACTTGCCAGTTGTTTCGGGCAGCGTCTCAAGTCGGCGGTATAGAAACGCTTCGGTGGCGCTTCGCGCGCGATCGGCACCCTCCGCGATAAGATCCGGCGTTTTGGCGACATGCACAAACAGATTGGCCAGCGGCGGGTCCACGCCGTCGCGCACCAGCCGCCGCACGCTGGCGGCGTATTGACTTTTCCATTGGGGATCGACCGGGAGCGGGACTTCCGCAGGCCAACCTGGCACAGCGCTGCCGGGAAGCTGAATGGTGTAGCCCACTGCCTCGTAGCCGTTGCATCGCCGGTCGAACATCCGTGAGAGCATGACAACGTTGAGATCCGCGTAGTCGTACACGCGCACCTCGCGTTTGGCATCGTAGAGGCGATGCAACCTACCCACATACTGCGCAATCGTTCCATGCCAGGAAACGGGCAGGGTCAGGAACAGCGTGTCGAGCCGGGCGTCATCGAAGCCCTCGCCGACATATCGTCCCGTCGCAAGCAGGACCCGCTCTTCGCCGCGCGGGATCGCAGCCAGTTGTTCGTTGACCGCTTCAAGTTTTTTTCTTGTCATCCCGCCTCGCAGCACGACCAAATGACGAATCTTGGATGTCAGCCGACTGGCAAGGTGATCGAGGTGATCATTCCTCTCCGTGAGCACAATCGGCGAACGTCCATCCCGGACGGCCTGAATCACGTCATGACAAATGAGTTGATTGCGATCCTCATCAGCGATCAATTCAGCGTAGAGGTCCTGGAACTGCATTCTCGCGTCCGGATTGGCGGCGCGCAGGGGCCGAAAGTCGGTCGGTCGCACGATGACGAAATGTTCAAACGGACGCGCGGCCGCCTGCTCTCTGGCATTGACGCGATGGCGCACAGGGCCACATTGCATGAAGATGATCGGATGGTGGCCATCCTTCCGCGTCACCGTTGCCGACAAACCAGTGACGAATTTCGCCTTGGCCTGCTGGGCAACAAGCTCGAAACTGCGGGCGGACAGATGGTGGCATTCGTCCACGATCAGATGCCCGTAGTTCCCCACCATGTCGTCTACAATGCCTTTGCGGACCAGACTTTGGATGAGTGCTACATCCAGAATGCCGGTGGGCTTCTTTCGCCCGCCGCCGATTCGCCCGATGGAGCGCGCCGGCAATCCAAGGAACGTGGACAGGCGGTCGATCCATTGTTCCTGCAATTGCTGTCGATGCACAAGGATCAGCGAGTTGACGCGGCGCTTGGCGATCAACCAGGCGGCGACCACGGTCTTGCCGAAGGCGGTTGTCGCCGACAGTACGCCCGTGTCGTGGGCCAACATGGCCTCGGCGGCGATGATCTGCTCGGGACGCAATTCTCCTTGAAAGGTTGCCTCAAAGGGTTGGCCGGCATTCCGCTCGTCTTGGATGGTCGCTTCGATCTTCAGGCTTGACAGAAGGTGAACCAATTCATCCAAACATCCGCGCGGCAGCCCAATATGCTTGGGATGATCCTGGGCGCAGGCAACAATCCGGGGTTTGTCGTAGGTCGGAAGCCGCATGGCCTGCGCCTTGTAGAATTCCGGATTTTGGAATGCTGCCAGCCGGATCAGCCGATTGCGCAGCGCGGGAGATAACGAATCCTTCGCAATATAGATCTCATTGCCCAGGACGAGTTCCAGTTTCTCCGGCAGCGGACCCATGATTTCGGCATCCCGCCGCCGGCGCGATGGCGGCGCAGTCCACGGCGCCGAATCGTTCCCTTCCTCGTCATCCGGCGCAAACTGCACGCCGACGACGTGTCCCTTCGCTTCGGCGTTGCGGACAACGGCTTCAACTTCGTGAGGGCTCAACCTGCGGATCGACGATAGAAATGCCCATTGATCTGGAAAAGGCACAAGCTGGTCGTCGAGAAAAACGCTTTTACCCAAATCCCTGGGACGTTTCTGGAGCGGCAAAGCGATCAAGTTGCCGAAACCGCCGTGTGGCAGCGTATCTTGATTCGGAAAGAACCTGTCATACGAGTCCAATCCTATGTCGGGCCTGCGTCCCATCGTCTCGGTCAGGAGATAAGCCCCCAATTTGCGCGCCAATGTGGCCGGGAGAGTTTCGCCGAAAAACAGCCAAACATGGCCGCCGTTTCCCGAGCGGCTTCGCTCCAATGCGGCGGGCAGGTTCAATTGCCGGCATGTGTCGAGAAACGCCTTCACATCCTCCTGCCACGTTGCTTTGTCGAAATCGGCCGCCAGAAAGAAGCAGGTCTCGTCCAGGAGCATGGGATACACGCCCATTACGAAATCGCGCCCATTGTCATCCTGGCCGGAGAGATGGCTGCGGATGACGTCGTCCGTGACCGGAAGGAACTGTCGGTGCGGGCATTCCGCGCACTTGATTCGAGGTTTTTCGCAGACGCCGCGAACCCACTCGTTGGCGCAAACGGGTGAATAGCCGGATTTCCCCGTTTTTCTGCTTTCAAATCGTCGGGGATACACATCGTCGCGTCCGCGAAACAATGACCGAAACAGCGCGATTTTGGCATCCGGCGGAGAAACATGATTGACGTCTGCTCGTCCTCCCGCCGCTTGCATGGATGGACGAACAATCGGCAAGGTTTGAGGCCGGGTGTCAGGCGACAATGGAAGGCGAACGGCTCGCATATCGGGGCGACGCGACTTGGTGGAGATAAGTTATCCTAACTCAGTCCTGACAGATCGACTACTACCGAAGTAAAGGGGTCAGGAACCTTTTGTGCCAAGTACCCTTCGGGCCGTTCCGGCAAAAAGTTCCTGACCCCTTTATTTCCCCCCTTTATTTCCCTCCCCCCGCTTTACACAGGCGACACACACTTCCCTTTCGCCTCTCTGCTTCTGTTTCTCCCGCCGCGTCGTGCGCGGATCGCCGAGCGTTCGCGAATCACCGCCCGGCCGGCGCCGACAGGAACGTCGTCACCTGAATTCTGGACTGGGCATCGATGGTCACGGTGATCGCACCGCAGCGGTCGGTGCGATAGAGCGGAATGCCGGTCGCCATGCGGTCGAACGCGCGCTGCTTCTGGGAGAGGGAGTTGTCATTCGATGACACGATGTATTGGGGATGCACAGCGGCCAGGAACGCAGGCGTGGTCTGCTCGCTGCTGCCATGGTGCGGCGCCACCAGCACATCGCAGTGCAATTTCTCCGCATCCTGCAATAGGGCCGTCTCGGCCAGGGTTTGAATATCCCCGGTGAAGAGGATCGACCGGCCATTGACGGTGAGCCGGATCACCTGGGAAGACTCGTTGTCGTTGTCCAGTCGGCGCCCCGGCGGCGGCCAGAGCATCTCGAAGCTCGCCCGTTCCTCCAGGGTATCCGGCGGCAGTTGCGTGCGAAGCTGGGCCGAATCGTGCAGTGCATCCAGGTCATCCAGCAGGGCCTCGGCCGACGCGTTGTGGCTTGTGGCGGCCTGGAAATAGGGGGTGATGAAGACCGGCGCATCGAACGTTTCCGCCAACTCGGTAACGGCGCTGAAGTGATCGTAATTCGGATGGCTGATATAGATGGCCGCCACCTGCCGGATGCCGCGATGGCGGAGGAACGGGGCGATGGCGGTGCGAAAGATGTCGGAGTAGGTGCTCGAGCCGGCGTCGACGATGATGGTCTTGCCGGACGGCAATTCGACCACGGCCGCGCTGCCGGCGCCAACCGAGAGAATGGTGATCTGGGCGCTGCCGCCGATGCTGGAGTGCGCCAGCGCCGCTGCCAGACAGGCCAGTGAAAATGCGGCCGCCGGACTCAGTTGCACCAGCCGCCGGCAGTACACCACGAAACGCGTCGGCTTCGCCTGCTCATCTGCAGACTCGCGCGGCTTGCGGCGAAGCTGCCGGACCAGCAGTGGTGCGGTCACGGGAAGCGATAACAGCAGATAATAGATTGCGATCAGCCACAAACTTGGCCGTGGAAACGCCAGATCTGCCTTGGGAAAGTGGGCAAAGAACGCCACGCCATGGCGCATGGCGGCGATCGGCAGCGCCGCCAGCCACGCGAACATGGGCGCGCCGGCGGGGATCAACAGGCAGAGCACGATCTTCAGCAGCCCGCCGATGATCGCGATGAACACCAGCGGCGCAAGCAGGATGCTGGCAAGAATCGCGAACGGATTGAGCTGCTCAAAGTGAAACGCGATCAGCGGCAGAGACACCAGCCACGCCACCAGTGCCGCCACCGCCAGCGACGCCAGATGATGCCTCAACCAGCGCCACAGCTTCAACCACACACCTTGCGCGAGTTGCGGCGGGGGATCGGGCGATGCGCGGAGCGAGGCGAAAAACGCGGCCGTCCGCCTCGAAAACAGCAGCAAACCGGCGACCGCGCCGAAGGAAAGCTGAAACGCCGCCGTGTAGAGATCGAGCGGTTGATAGATCAACATCGCCAGCGCGCCGAGGGCCAGAAGTTGCAGGCCATCGGTCTTGCGCTTGAGCAGGAGTGCAGTTCCGGCGCTGAGGCACAGGAGCGTGGCGCGAATCACGGATGGAGAGGCGTGGGCGACCAGACCATAGAGCATTACAGCGGTCAACGCGCAGCAAACGCTGATGCGTGGCCGGCAACAAAGCAGCCGGCATGTCAGGTAAATGAAGAATGCCACCACCGCTACGTGCAAACCGGATATGGCCAGCAAATGGGCTGTTCCCGATTGGGCAAACTGCTCGGCCACCTCGGTGGTTTCGGGCGTGCGGTCCCCCAGCAGCAGTGCCTGGAGCACGGCGAAGTCCAACCCGTGCTTGTTGGGAAATCCTGCCGCCAGGGCCTCGCGGGCACGGCCGCGCAACGCCGCCAGGACCGGCGTGCGCTGTTCGTGCAGAATCTCGATGTGGTAGGCCTTGGGAATCAGCAACGATGCAAGCACGCGCTGATGACGGTAATACTCAGCAAAGTCAAACTGCCCCGGATTGCTCGCCACCGGCGGGCGCTCGAGCAGCCCCACCGCCCGGATGGTCTGCGCGATCGCCAGCCCATTATGGGGATGCAAAATGGTGACGCTGATCCGCCCGCTGGCCGGTTGCCAGCCCCTCCGACCGCTGGTCGTGCGGATACGCAGTACCTCGGCCATCGTGAATTGTTTGGCGGGGACGAAACGCCTTTCGGCCTGAGCCGGCGCGATGACCCTCGGAGGCTCGACGACCCGCAACTCGAGCTCCACCAGCCGAGGAGATGGGGTGGTGAAACGGGCGATATGGTTGTCGGCGAAGTAGAGCAGTCGCCATTGCGCCAGCAGCAGCGCCGCCAGAAAGATTCCCGCCAGCAGGCATGGGGCACAGAAGATTGGCCGGTTGAAAAGGATCAGCGCCGCGATGACGCAGGCGCCCAGCGCGATGAGATAGAGGGTCGGCCAGGCCGGCAGCGCGGCGTGGGCGAACACGCCGGATATGAAGACAATGGCAACCGGCACCGCCGGCCGCCGCCAGAAAATGGGGTCAGCTTGTGTAATTCCCGCCGCCGACATGTGCGGCCAAAGGATACCGGCAAATGTGGATGCGCCAAAATAAATTGACGGCGGCGCTGGGTCTCTCTATAGTCGAATCAGGTTGGGCAAGGGCGCATCCCCAGGAATATTTCGAGTTTTGCAGCCTTTCAGTGCGACAAGAAGACTTTTCAAACGAGACTGTTCCATGGCGGAAACGGCGACAATGTCCAAGGGTTCGGGGGGCGGCGGGTTGGAAGGCGTGGTCGCCGCCCAGAGCGCCATCTGCTTTATCGACGGCATCGCCGGCCGGCTGGTCTATCGTGGATATGAAATCGCCGACCTCGTCGAGAACGCATCGTTTGAGGAAGTGGCCTGCCTGCTGTGGGATGGCAACCTACCCAACCGCGGCGCCCTGGCCGCGCTGCGCCGGGACTTGGGCGCGGGCGCCAGTCTTGCCGAGTACGTGTTGTCGATCCTGCGGGCCCTGCCGCCCCAAACCCAGCCGATGGACGCCCTGCGGACGGCCGCCAGCGCCCTGTCAGCGCTCGATCCCGATCTGGCGGATAATTCGCCGGCGGCAAATCGCCGCAAAGCAGTCCGGCTTACCGCGCAGCTTCCCACCATCGTCACCGCCTTTCATCGCCTGCGCAACGGACTGGAACCGGTCAATCCCGATCCGGCGCTCCCGGTCGCGGCCAACTTTCTCTACATGATGACCGGCAAGAAGCCGCACGACACGATCAGCCGCGTGTTGGACGCGGCGCTGGTGCTCCACGCCGAGCATGGCTTCAATGCCAGCACCTTCGCCGCCCGCGTGACCGCCGCCACGCTGGCCGACATGCACGGCGCCATTACCAGCGCCCTGGGTGCCCTCAAAGGCCCGCTGCACGGAGGAGCCAACCAGGAAGTGATGGAACTCCTGCTCAAGTGCGAAACCGCCGACGCCGCCGAAGCCCGTGTCCGGCAGATGTTCGCAAACAAGGAAAAGGTCCCCGGCTTTGGCCATCGCGTCTACAAAACCTTCGACCCGCGGGCCTATTTCCTGCGCAAGATGAGCCGCCAGCTCGGCGAGGCGGCGGGCGGAGGGGGAAATCTCAAATGGTACGAGATGTCCGAGCGCCTGATCCCGCTGGCGAAGGAAGCCAAGAACCTCAATCCCAACGTCGATTTCTTCTCGGCCAGCACCTATTACACCATGGGAATCCCCATCGACCTGTACACCCCGATCTTCGCGATTGCCCGCGTGGCCGGCTGGACGGCCCACGTGATGGAGCAGCACGCCAACAACCGCATCATCCGCCCCCTCGACGATTACACCGGCCCGTTCGGCAGGAAGGTCGAGCCGATCGGGCAGCGAAGATAGATACTCAGCATTTTTTTGTTGAACGAGCTTGAAAAATCTTCGTATCGGATGCAAGATGACAACCGTGTTGTGGTCCGGCCGGCAGGTCCGAAAATCTGTTGCCGGCGGGCCGATAACTCGGGCAAAAGCAGCGCGGCAGCATTGAATCATCATCGGCCAAGGGACTGGCCGATAGAGCCAAGGAAACGGTGGCGCCGAAACGTTCTTCGGCGCCCGTACCACTTGGGGCTTCAGGGGGGGCAGGCCAAGGAAGGGCTAAAATGGACAGCTTTCTCATTCGCGGCGGGACACGTCTCAAGGGCAAAATCGACATCAGCGGCAGCAAGAACAGCGCATTGCCGATCCTGGCGGCCTGTCTGATGGCCGAAGGCAAAACCACGCTTCATGGCGTGCCGCGCCTCTCGGATATCGACTCGATGAGCAAGCTCATTGGCGAGCTGGGTTGCCATGTCTATCGGCACGAGCCGAAGGACAAGTCGGCCCACGGGCCGGCGCTGGACGGCCCGCTCGATATTGAAGTGCGTGATGAGAAGCAGTGCGAGGCGCGGTACGACATCGTGAAAACGATGCGCGCCAGCATCTGCGTGCTCGGCCCGCTGCTGGCCAAGCGCAAGAAGGCGATCGTCTCCATCCCTGGCGGCTGCGCCATCGGCGACCGGCCGGTCGATCTGCACATACGCGGCCTGCAGAAGCTGGGGGCGGAATTCCGCACCGAAAACGGCAACATTGTCGGAACCGTCCATGGCCGGCTCAAAGGATGCCGGATGTATCTGGGCGGGGCGCAGGGACCGACCGTCCTGGGGACGATCAATGTCCTGTGCGCGGCGGCGCTGGCCGAAGGGGAAACCGTACTGGTCGGCGCTGCCTGCGAGCCGGAAGTGAGCGACTGCGCGGATATGCTGAATAAGATGGGGGCGAAGATCAAAGGGCACGGCACGCCGGAAATCCGCATCGAAGGGGTCGAGAAACTGCACGGCGTCGAGCACCGCATCATCCCCGACCGCATCGAGTGCGGCACGTTCATGATCGCCGCCGCCATCACCAATGGCGAGTTAGAGCTCAAGCACTGTAATCTGGATCACTTGATTGCCGTGGTCGACCGGCTGGAGGAAGTGGGTGTGAAGATCAGCCGCGAGAACGGCACGATTTTTGTCAGCTCATCGCGCCGGCTGAACCCCATCGAGATGACCACCCAGCCGTTTCCGGGTTTCCCAACCGACATTCAGGCACAGCTCATGGCATTGCTCTGCCTGGGCGACGGGATGAGCGTGATCACCGAGCGCGTCTTCCCCGACCGGTTCCTGCATGTCGGCGAATTGAACCGCATGGGCGCCCGCATCCGCAAAGAAGGCCCCACCGCGGTGATTCAGGGTGTGAAGGAGCTGCAGGGGGCGAGCGTGATGGCAAGCGACCTGCGGGCCTCGGCCGCGCTGGTGCTGGCGGGTTTGGTCGCCAAGGGCACGACCCGCATCGACCGGGTCTATCACATCGACCGCGGCTATGAGAAAATCGAACAGAAGCTCAATGCCGTCGGCGCTGACATCAAGCGCATCAACGAGCGCTAGCTTTCGAGACATCGCACAACGTGGAATCACCGGGACCCCCCCCTGCTCCTTCTCTCTTGGCGGGCGCTTCCCGGTTTTTTGTTGCGCCGGTGAATGTGAAGTGCATTGTCAAACACGTTGGTGCTATCGGGAAGACGGGGAGACCGCTAGAATCGCGCGGAAGGACCTGACGCGGAGCGGATTTGACGGATGGATCGAACAGCACGGCAACGAATCGCAACGGCAAGAGCGAGCGGGTGGAACTCGATCCACCGCAAAGCGCCCACACCCCGCGGCCCACGTCCAAGCAAATACAGGTGCTGGCGACATGCATGATCATAGCGGCCGCGGTCTTCCTCTGGTCCGCCCTGTATCCGCGCGATCGGCTGACGTGGGTGCTGGAGGTGCTGCCGGTGTTGCTCGGCGTGCCGCTCCTGCTGCTGACCTATCGGCGCTTTGGGCTGACGACGCTGGCGTATGTGCTGATCACGATTCACGCGATCATCCTGATGGTCGGCGGGCACTACACCTATGCCCAGGTGCCACTGTTCAACTGGCTGCGGGATACGTTTCATTTCGGCCGCAATCATTACGACCGGCTGGGACATTTCGCCCAGGGGCTGGTGCCGGCCATCCTGGCCCGCGAGGTGTTGCTGCGCACCTCGCCGCTGCGGCGAGGGAAGTGGCTGACCTTTCTGGTGATCTGCATCTGCATGGCGATCAGCGCGTGGTATGAATTGTTCGAGTGGCTGACGGCCGCCGTCAGCGGATCCAAGGCCGATGCCTTTCTGGGCGGGCAGGGAGATGTCTGGGACACGCAGAAAGACATGGCCTGCGCCTTCGTGGGCGCGATCTGCGCCCTGGTTTTCCTCACCACCATTCATAACCGGCAACTGGCGCGGCTGCTGAAGGGCCGAAATCTGCAAAGATTCGGCAGAAAATCCGGCCTGTTTGCCCGCGACTGAATTCCTCTTCCATCCCTTCGTACCTGCGTGCCTCTGTGCCTTCCCCCGTCCGAGAGGCACGGAGGCACGAAGGCACAAAGGGAAGTCATGCAGCATTCAATTCAATGCTCAGCTCGGGGTCGAGATCGCTGTTCAGGGTGACAGACAGACCGCCCACGAGTTGCTCGGCAGCGCCGGTTTCCGTACCGGGCTGGATGTCAATCTGCTTGACCTGGGTAGTCTCGCCAGTGGTCTTGTTCTTCAGCGCGACGGTGAGCACGGCCGGGCCGGTGCCGCCGGAGGGCTGATACCATCCCGCCCGCAGGTCGACCGGGACCGTCTGCCCCGCTGTGATCTTGCCATCGCGGAAGGCGGCCGCCAAGTCGATTGTGACCGTTTCCGTGCCGCCGGTGCTGGTGTTGTCGCCGCTCCAGGTCATGTAATTGAATTGGGCCTCCGGCGCGGCAAAACCCACCTGGTCGCCAAGGAAGGTGGTGATGCTGTCCAGGTCCTTCTCCGTCTGGGACCAGCTATATTGGATGAACAGGTCGTTCTCGCTCAGCAGGTCGCACTTGCCGGAAATGGTGGCGGTGTCATCACCATTCAGGACCACGCTTGAGATGTTTGTATTTGCAACGGCAACCCCAACACCCGGGGCGGGAGTTGAGAGCAGGTTAAAAAACAAGAGACTTCCCGCAGAGGTGCCCGTGCCATCGGTCAAGGCATTGGCATTAAAACCAACGAACGCCGCAGCGCCACTGTTGGTAAAGGCATCTCCCAGAAACGGTCCGGCAGCGCTGAACGGCGTATCACAATACACGATGGACTTGTTCATCTTGCCCGTATAGGCGCGAATAAACCGCGGCGTAATCGCCAGGTGGCCATTGAACACCGTCAGGCGGTTGGAGATCAGGTCCGCGGCGTAGGTGAGCTCATTCGCCAGCGAAGCGCTCTGGTCCGTGTCGATGACCTCGTTGTAGCGCGGCAGCGAAGCGCCATCGGAAACAATCGCCACCCCCACGTACCGGTCGAGCCTCTTGAAGTCCTCGACAGTGACAGTTTGTTCAGCGACGAAGTTGCGTCGGGAAGCGATGTTGAATCCTTTGTTGGCAAAGCTGTCGATAATAGTGCCCGCCTCGTTCTGGGATTGCGCAAAGAGGAACGGATCGATGACAATCGCGCTCTTGCAGGGGTCCTGAGCGCCGGCGCCCAAGGAAGGCGCTGCCAGGCCGCCATCGGACACAAGCAGCGGCCGGGCCCGCGACGGGGTGCCGCCCAGCGGATTGGTCGTCACCACCGAAATAATGCCGCTTGCATCTTTCCATGCAATGGCGTCGGCCGAAACATCAATCGTATCCGCGGCAATCCCCTGCGCCAGCAGAGCCGCCTGTGCCGCCGCCAGGGCCTGGGCCGGCGTCTGACCTCCGGCAATCCCCGCCGTCACTTGCTGCTGAATGGCGGCGTTGCTGTCATTCAGGGCCTGCAGCGACTCCTGCGTCGGGGCATTAATTCCGTTCACCGGTGTGATCGCCGACAACTGCCCGGTATTCACCAGTTTCGCTTGGAAATAGCGCGTGGAGGTGTCGGAGAAGCTGATGGCCGTGGCATTGTTGAACTTGCCATCGTTGGCGGTGGTGTCGGAGTTGATGAAGTCGCCGTTATCCAGCAAGTCCGTCACCTTGCCGATCACGTTCCCGGCCGCATCGGTTTCATCCACCTCCACCGCCACCGAAGGATCAGAATTGGCCACCGTCGCGGTGAACGTCAGCAGTTCATTGGTGTTGACCAACACCCGGTCAGCGCTGAGCTGCAGTGCCGTCAGATCCGGCCCCACCGGCAACGGCGGCAATGCCGGGTTGGTGAGCGTGAACTTCCCCGGCGAGGCGGGGAAGTTGTTGCTCTCATCGCTCTCGGCCACCTGCAGGACCGAATCAATCCACGCGATCAGGAAATAATCGCCGCTGCGCAGATCAGCCGGCACGATCAACGTGCCCTTGGCGCCCTTCGTTGCCCCCGCCTTGAGGTTCAGCTTGGCGCTGAAGGTATTGAGCAGGTGGTCGCCGGGGTCAAGGTTGTTGGGATCAAAGGCGGTGTCGGGGGAGGCCACAAACGTGATGTGGGCGCTGGATTTTACCGGGATGTTGCCGTTGTTGTGAACCGTGACGGTAAGCTTCTGCGGCTTGACCTTCCCGCCCAAGGTGATCGGCCCCGGCGTCGGCACCTCGCCGCTTAGATCGACAAAGGGCTGGCGGATCTGCACCGTGGTGTCAGTGGGAGTGACGTTGTTGTCCTCATTGGATTCGGCGATCACATTGGTGCTGTCCACCTGGGCCAGCAAGAAGTAGCTGTTGTCCGGGATGTTGGGCGAGGTGAACTTTACTTTTACTTTCTTGCTGTGGCCGGGAGCTATCGTCCCAGCCTTGGAACTGGTGATGATCGAGAAATCGCCACCCTCCACGCCGTCCAGCGTCTGGTCGGTGGATGCCCACAGTGTGGCTGCAATAGTTCCAGTAGCGGCGGCATCGCCCTGGTTGGTGACGTTGAGCGTGAGCTTGGCCTTGCCGCCGGGCAGCAGCGCTGACGGCGGCGAGCCGACAAACGAGACAACCAAATCCGCGCTGAGCATGGTGCGGCTTTCCAGAGCCTCGGCGACAAAACTCCGTATTTGAAAGCGCCGGCGAGGGTTTGCCAGTTGGCCAGAATTGCGCGAAACGGCGAGCGCCCGAGAAGAGTGCGACTTTGACATGTTCGTCCCTTTCCTTGGAGAAGTGAGTTCACACCGCATATCGGTGCGAAGGATATGATCACCCCGCCCCCTTCGAAGTGTCAAGCAAAATCTGGTAGTGGGTCAGTTTGGGTGCCACAGGTCGGCGTACTCGCAGACCTGTGTCCTACTGCGTCGCTATGCGGCACAGGTCTCGGAGTACCGCGACCTGTGGCACCCATAAATTTCAACCTGACCCATTTCCCAAAATCTGGCAGCGGTAACGTTTGTGGTGCGGGCTTTTCAGCCTGCGTTCCCAAAGCAGGTTGATAGCCTGCTATTATTCGGACATGTCCGCCCCCCAGCGCATCTTCCTTTTGTCACCGGCGCACTGCGGGGGCAAGCGGGCGGGGTATCTGCTCAACGATTCGGCCAGCTTCGATCTCGCGGCCAAGATTCGCTCCCCCGGCGGCGCGCCTCTCGGCGAAATCTTCCGCTTCCTTAGCGGGCTGTATTTCCGGGGTAAGCTTGCGTATTCCGAGGCCTTCGCCGCCCCACCGCCTGGCGTGAGCGGCGCCTATGTCATCACCACCAATCGCGGCCTGCTCCCGCCGGCCACTGTCATTTCACTGGAAGAGCTGCGCGCCATGGGTTGCGGGCAAATCCACCCCGATGGTCTATTTACGAAATCCCCCCGCCAGGGCTCCCGCGGTGAAGACCTCTGGGGGCAGCTTGAACCCCGCGGCTTCCAATTTGTGCATGAACTGCGGCCGCAGCCCCCCCGGCCGGAGCTGGCCCTTTACCTTTCCGTGCTCATCCAACCCCTCCTCGGTGAACCGGAAAATCTCCTGCATGATCACCTTGTCGCCCTCCATCCCCACCATTTCCGTCATATGCGTGATCTTGCGCGTACCATCGCGCATGCGCGCCTGCTGCACGATCAACTGCACGGCGGATGCCATCTGCTCGCGGATCACGCGAATGGGGAAATCGATCCCGCCCATCAGCGCCATGGTCTCGATGCGCGACACCGCATCGCGCGGCGAATTGGCGTGCAGCGTGGTCAGCGACCCATCGTGGCCGGTGTTCATCGCCTGCAGCATGTCCAGGGCCTCGCCGCCGCGGCACTCGCCGACCACCACCCGCTCCGGCCGCATGCGCAGGGCGTTGCGCACCAGATCGCGAATGCTCACCCCCCCGCCGCCATCCGCCTCGGCCTTCTTGGTCTCCAGGCGCACCACGTGATCCTGCGCCAACTGCAGTTCTGCGGCATCCTCGATCGTCACGATCCGCTCATCGGAGGGAATGAAGCTCGACAGCACGTTCAGCAGCGTGGTCTTGCCGGAACCGGTTCCGCCGGAAACGACAATGTTCAGCCGCGCCACCACGCAGGCGTGGAGGAATTCGGCGATCTGCGGCGTCATCGTCCCGAAGCGCACGAGGTCGTCCACGCCCAGCCGCGTCGTCCCGAATTTGCGGATGGTGATGCTCGGCCCGTCGATCGCCACCGGCGCGATCACCGCGTTCACCCGCGACCCATCCGGCAGCCGCGCATCCACCAGCGGATTGCGGACATCGATCCGCCGACCCAGCGGCGCGATGATTCGCTCGATCACCCGCAGCACGTGGGCATCATCCTCAAACTTCACGTCCGTCAGAACCGGCTTACCCTTGCGCTCGACATACACCCGCCCCGGGCCGTTCACCATTACTTCGGTGACGGTCGGATCATCCAGTAGCGGCTGAATCGGGCCATACCCGACCGTGTCACTCGTGTTAGCCAGCCCCGCCACCGCCCCCGACTCCGCGTGTCCGTCGCCACCCAGTTCCGCGCACAGCTCCTTCACCCGCCGCTCCACCTCGGCCAGCCAAGCCGGCTCCTGCTCATTCGTCCCCAGTTCATCGCGCAACATTCCGACAATCCTTGTCCGCAGCACTGACGGCTCCAAGGCGGGGCACACCCCATTTTCCGCGTTTCCCGCCTGAACCGCATCACATTCCGCAATACCAGCCATCGTTTCTCCCAGTCAATTGGTGTGATATCCCCCCTCGCCCCCCTGATATCGGCGGGTTCCTCTCACCGCCTTACTTCGCCGGGGATGCACCCCAATCAACCTTCACAACCGATACAGGGCGAAAACCTCGCGCATCAAGATTTTCCAGCCGGTTAGCCCGACTTCCGCAGTTCGCGTGTCAAAACGCCCCTGGCGATAGCGCCAAG
>DAIOHQ010000031.1:0-28247 GCA_036744635.1 Tepidisphaeraceae bacterium
TGAGTACATCCACCGCTCATCCAGCCATGACAGACAAGAATGTCTGCCCCACCAATACAAGGCAGAGCCGCGTAAAGTGTCATGCGCCCGCGAACACGTTATCATCAACAGCGAACGATTCACTATGAACTCCAAGCCTTTCAACATCGACGTTTCCGCCCGGATTTCCCGGCTGCCGCCGTATTTGTTTGCGCGGATCAACAAGACCAAGTATGAGAAACGTGTGGCCGGGATCGACATCATCGACCTGGGGATGGGCAATCCCACCGATCCGACGCCGGAGTCGGTGGTGAAAAAACTGGCCGAGGCGGCGCGGGATCCGCGCAACCACCGCTATAGCGTCAGCAACGGCGTGGCCGGGCTGCGGCGGGAGGTGGCGAAGAAATATCACAAGAAATATGGCGTGGAGCTCGATCCGGAAAACGAGATCATCGCCACCATCGGCTCCAAGGAAGGGTTCAGCCATCTGTGTTTGGCGCTGCTGGGGCCGGGGGATACCGCGGTGGTTCCCGATCCGGCGTTTCCGATTCACATTTATGCGGTGGCGATGGCCGGAGCCAACGTCATCCGGGTTCCGCTGGGGAACGATCAGGCGTTTCTCGACCGGATCGAGAAGGTGATCGAGGGACTGTATCCGACGCCCAAGCTGTTGATCCTGAACTATCCGCACAACCCGACGGCGATGACGATCGACCAGGGGTTCTGGGAGCGGGCGATCGCGATGTGCCGGCGGCACGGGGTGATGATCATCAGCGACTTCGCCTATGGCGAGGTGTGCTTTGACGGGTACAAGGCGCCGAGTTTTCTGAGCGCGCCGGGGGCCAAGGAGATCGGCGTGGAGTTCACGACGATGTCCAAGAGCTACAACATGGCCGGGTGGCGCTGCGGGTTTTGCGCGGGGAATGCGGAGATGGTGAAGGCGCTGGGGACGATCAAAGGGTATTACGACTATGGCATGTTCGCGCCGATTCAGATCGCCAGCATCATCGCCATGCGCGAGCACACGAACTTTCCCGAGGAACAGGCCAAGCTGTACGAGCAGCGGCGGAATATCGTGTGCGCCGGGCTGGACAAGCTGGGATGGACGTATGAAAGACCCCGCGCCAGCATGTTCGTGTGGGCGCGGATCAGCGATGCTCATCTGAAAGGGCAGGGGACGATCGATTTCTGTCTGCGGATGATGGATGAGGCGGAGGTGGCGCTGGCCCCGGGGCGGGCGTTTGGGGAGGCGGGGGAGAATTACGTGCGCATCGCTTTGGTGGAAAACGAGCACCGGCTGCGGCAGGCGATGCGGAATCTGGAGCGGGCGCTGAATCCGAGAAAGCCGAAGGAGAAGCGGCAGGCGGTGAAGGCGTGAGTGGGCGCGGACCGCAGATGGATCGGGATTATCAGCGATGTTCACCATGCGACGTTGGCTGTTCCACATTCTGACGGTGGCTTCGCTGCTGTTCTGCGCGGCCGCCGCGGCATTGTGGGGGCGGAGTTATCGCGTTGCCGATGAGGTGGCATTGGTTGCTACGCGAAAATATTCGGTGTGCAGCGTGCGGGGTATATTGAGCTTCGAAATTTGCGTGTGCGATTATTCCGGCCCATTCGACGAAGCCACGCAGTCGTACGCGCACATCGAACCATACACATCCGGCTGGCGAGTCATCCATCGTGACTATCCATCGCAGCTTTGGCCGTTCGATCATCCCGATTGCAGTGGCTGCGATGCGGACGAGGAGGGCTCGCCCTTAATCACCGTGGAGAACCGGCGGGAGCGCGCCCATCTCCCTATGTGGACGTTGGTACTTGTTTCGGCTTTGCCGTCGGTGCTGCGCTGTCGATGGCTTGTTCGGAACCAACGGCGCGATGCCCGCTCGCGCCTGGGCCAGTGCCTGCGATGTGGCTATGATCTTCGCGCCACGCCAGATCGCTGTCCGGAAAGCGGAAAGCCAGCAGTCCCTCAGCGGACAGGCAAGAATGCCTGTCCTACGGCGAACAGGAATGTCCGCCCCACCAAATTTGGATAAAGGGAGTAGTGATCGCGATGATCTCAGCCCGTGAATCGCTCCGCCGCCTGCAGGAAGGGAACCTTCGGTTTACCGCCAGCGTGGGCGGGGCGGATGTTTTTCTGAATCAGTCTCGGCGCATGGAGCTGACGCAAAGCCAGGAACCGTTTGCGATTATTCTGGGGTGTTCCGATGCGCGGGTGCCGGCGGAGATCGTGTTCGATCAGGGGCTGGGGGATTTGTTCGTGATTCGGGTGGCGGGGAACATCGTGGCCCCGTCGCAGGTGGGGAGCGTGGAATTCGCGGCCGCCCGCTTCGGGACGCGGCTGGTGGTGGTGCTGGGGCACTCGCGCTGCGGGGCGATTCTGGCGACGCTGGAAGAGCTGCGCCGGCCGACGGCAAACCAGTCGCGCAATTTGCAGTCGATCGTGGACCGGGTGCGGCCGTCGGTGGAGGGGCTGCTGCAGACCGATCTGGCCGGCGATCCGGAGGCGCTGGTCAAGCAGGCGGTGCGAGCCAATATTCGGGCGTCGGCCGATCATTTGCGGCACGGCTCGGGGGTGCTGGAGCAACTGATCCAGGAGGATGGGCTGCTGGTGGTTGGGGCGGAATATTCGCTGGAGACGGGCGTGGTGGAGTTTTTTGACGGGGCGCCAGAGCGGGAGTGAGAGACGAAACTCGCATGTATATGCGGGGCGTTTGCGATGCGCGATCAAATTCTTATCACCGTGGGCGATTACGCGCTGTCCAAAATGCAGAGTTGTCATTCTGAAGTACTCTGAAGAATCTGCGTGGATCTTTATACGAGGCCAGATCCTTCAGAGTACTTCAGGATGACAGAGGGGCGGACGTGTACGTGGTCATGTGGCGTGTTACTGGCCGTCGAAGGTGTCGTCCGACTTTTGCAGGTAGGTGAAAAAGCACATCTGCTCGATGCCTTCATTCATGCCGCGGAGGCTGAAGAGTTTGAAGAACCAGGCGCGGTCTGATTCGGTGGGGTTTTCGGGCGGGGTGCTTTGGGCGCCGACGAGGGCGGCGGGAGTTGCGCCCATGATGTAGTCGGCGAGGTGGAGGATGTCGATTTCGTCGGCGGTCTGCGTGGAGAGGACATACAGGTTGTGCTGGCGGATCAGGTCGCGGAGGTAGCGGTCGGCCATGCGCACTTCGACGGCGTCGAGGGCGGCGAGATAGGCCAGCGTCTGGGGATCCTGCTTCCATTCCTGCCCCTGGCGCTCATCTTCCTTGAAGCCTTCGAGGGCGGCATCGAAGTGGGCCTGGAGGCGCTGGTAGAAGGTTTCCACCTGCGGCCCGGCGAGCCAGCGGACGATCATCACCTCGCCGGGGCGGCGGTGGATGTGGTAGCCGTTGGTGGAGAGGCCGGCGGTGGCGTGGAGATTGAGCAGCGCGGCGGCTTCGGCGGCGGAGGAATCGGGGAGGATGGGGCTGTCGGCGGGCTTGGATTTTTCCAGCCGGCCGACGGTGCGCTGGATGTCGCGGGCGATGTTGGGATCGAGGCCGGGGAGAAGCTGGGCGTCGAATTTGCGCGGGCCTTCGAAGACGGCGGCGAGCTGGGCGTGGACGCGGAATTCGTCCGCCTTTTCGCGGGCGCGCTCGGCCGGGTCGCGGGGGAGCTCGGCGGGGGATTCGTCGGGTTCGTCAAACATGGAGATAGGGTAGCGAAGATCCGGGAATTTTGGATTGCGGATTTTGGATTTTGAAACGGGGGGCGTATGGTGGAGGAATGCCGATTCTTGGCCATGGAATAGACATTGTGGAGACTGCGCGGATTCGGCGGCTGGTGGAGCAGCACGCGGGGCATTTTCTGGATCGGGTGTTTACGGAGATGGAGCAGAAGTATTGCGCGCAGAATCCGAAGCGCTATTTCGAGCATCTGGCCGGGCGGTTCGCGGGGAAGGAAGCGGTCTTGAAGGTGCTGGGGACGGGCTGGCGCGGGGGGATCGCGTGGACGGACATCGAGATTTTGCGCGAGCCGTCGGGGCAGCCGAAGATCAAGCTGAGCGGGGAGTGCCAGCGGATCGCCGAGCAGCTTGGAATTGCCCGCTGGCACATCTCGATCAGCCACATCGAGACACACGCGACGGCCAGCGCGATCGGATTGCGAGGGGAGGGATGACGGTGGGGTTGAGGGGATATGGCTGGATTCGGGCCGGTGCGTACACCTGCCGCTCATCCAGCCATGGCAGACAAGAATGTCCGCCCCACCGAACGTGTCCACGCAGCGCCGGCGCGGGGCGCCGGGCTTTGCAATTTCTCCCTCCCGGAAGAAACCGATCGTTTGCAGACACATGGCATCGGCAGCCGGGGTGCGGGAACATGGCGGCCGGCCTCGCGTGGCTGCGCGTTAGCTTGAATGCTCAGAGTCCCGTGCAAACATGTCAGCCCGGGGAACTCCGTTTCCCTTGACACTATTACTGCCCTATGCCCGGCGCGTTGCGGGAATTCCGTGGAAACCGCAACGAAATACAGCGCCACCATTCCGTTAGCAGAAAAATGCAGGCATAAAGTCATCGCCTTGCAATCCAACATGAATCAATCGGATTACTTTGGAGCTTTATGATATTGCCGGGTGGCCTCTTCGTAGTGGTTGTAGGCGTAGACGAAGATGTTGATGCCGATCTGGAAGGACTGCTTCTGCACCAGCGGCGATGCGCCGGAGTGGCCTTCGCGCCAGGCATCCTTGATGCCGCCGGGGGCGTAGAAAACGCACCAGCGGCCCTGATAGCGAATACCGATGGCGCGGCTGTCGGCCCTGCCGTTGAGGTGCCAGAGCTGGGGGACGCCGTTGGGGAAGCGAAATGGCGCCTGGAAAATCGGGTCATCGTTGGCGATATCGGTAAGTGAGTCGTCGGGAATCACCTGCTTGATCCACTGGCGGAAGGACTGGTCGAAGCCCGATCCGCCGCCGTCGACGAAGAGCATTCCGCCGGCCTGGAGGTAATCGCGGATGGTGCGGTTGTCGGTGGTGGTGGTGTTGATGGCGCCGCGGCCGGTCATGTAGAGCATCGGCGGCTGATAGCCTTTTTTGTAGGTGCGCAGGGCGCCGATGGGCATGGATTCGCCATCGGGGCGGGCCTTGAACTTGGATACCTTTTTCAGCGCGGCCAGGAAGTTGCGGTCAGCGCCTTCGTTCTTGCCGTCATCCCAGCCGTTGCCTTCGTATTCGAGGCGGATGAAACGCAGTTCGGCATTGGCATTGCCGTAGCCCCAGCCGCTGCCCTTGCCCTTCTTGCCGCCGATGCCGGAACCTTCGCCTTCGCCGCTCATGCCGGAGGCACCTTCGGTGGCGTTTTCGTCGAACTGGTCCATGTTGCTCAAGTCGACCTGGAAGGTGTTTTCCGTCTCCTTTTCCGTCACCTCGCGGATCTCGGATTGCTCCATGGTGGGGAACTTGAAGGAGATGGGGCTGTTGGCGTTGAGGACGAATTTGGCGGGTTTTTTCGGCTGCTTTTTGATCTTGGCGACGACGTCGACTTCATGGCCTTTCTTGGGCCCGCCGCCGGCCGAGCCGCCGCCGCCGATGCCGGGGACTTCAAAGACCTGGGTGGCGCAGCCGCGCACCTGGAACATCCAGGGGAGGATGAGGATGACCACTGCATGTACGGCAAGGCTGACCCAGAAGCTCTGCCGATAGATGGGATCGACCTTTTCGAGGGTGGCGCTTTCGACAGAGGGGTGGTACTCGTGGCGCTCATACAGGGCGTTGGTGGAGCGGCGGAAGGAGAGGGCGTGGAAGACCATCAGGGCGGCCATCAGCGCCGCCGCCGGCCAGTTGTAATGGGTCTTCACACCTAACGCCTGCAGGTCGTTGAGGGTGTCGCCGTAGATCTCGACGCCGGTGTCGACGATGACGTTGGCGGCGGTGATGACGGTAAAGATCCAGAAGCTGAGGACCGCGTAGGCCGCGAAATAGGCGATGCGGATGAGGATCAGCACCCAGTTGCGGCGCAGCAACAGGCCCAGCGCCGCGGTGGCGGCGAAGAGGATGGCGCCGGCGGCAACGGCAAGGCGCAGCCAGCGGAAGAGGGCGAAGGTGGAGTTTTCGTCGAAGGGCTTTTCAATTGCGGGAATGTTGTCGATGAGCACGCCAACGTAGTGCTTCATCCGCAGGGCGAAGAGGGCGCAGAGCAGGGCCATCACCGCCAGCGGGATGCAGAGGAGCCATTGGGCGCGGGCGATGCGCGCGGAGGCGGCGGGGTCCTTGGGCGCGGCCGGCGGCTTGGCGGCCGGCGGCTTTGCCCTGGCTCTCGGTTGTTCTACGGAAGGAGTGGCCATGATATCCCGTCGGGCATTTACTTCAGATCGGTGTCGAGGTCATCCAGGCCGCGGCGCGTCGGTTCCTTGGGGCGCTCCGACGGCTTGGCGGTATCGGTGATGTTCTTGACGACGGGGTTTTCCTTTTTCTCGATCATCTTCTTTTGCGAATCGTCAAGGTTGGGATCTGCCGTCGTGCCGGGCTTGGCCGCGGTCGTATGGGCGACCGGGGTGGGGTTGGCGGTGGCGGACGGCGCGGTGGTGGAAGGCTGGGTTGCGGCGGCGGCCGAAGCAGCATGGCGCTTCTCGGCGCCGGCCGGGTCCATCCTGTCGCGGATGAAGTCGACCGAGGTTGCGCCCGCGATTGCCAGGTGAATCAGGAAGGCGATGCCCACCCAGAAGAAAGTCGCGGAGTTGGAGGCCTCGCGAAGCATCCGGCGGGTGTTGTCAGGGCCGACCGTGGCACGGGTCGGCTTGCCGGGGGTTGCGCGGGGGGGCAGCGTCGATTGTGCGGGAGGGGGAGTTGTTTTTGTCGTGGCCATAATCAATATCCTTCTTCGAGTATCTGTAGGGTCCGCTTCAGCGGACGGTGCCAGCATCGTCCGCCAAAGCGGACCCTACACGAAATTCAGCGGACGGTGCCGGTAACGTCCGCTGAAGCGGACCCTACACGAACACCACGTTGTACGGCACGGGTTGGAAACCCGTGCTGCGGGAAGCATCATTTCAGGTTGTGCATGATCGCGATCACTCCGCCGGCGTTGCTGATCGCCTCGTACACGGGGAAATAGTCCTTGTAGAGCAGGTTCTTGTCGCCCTTGAAGCGCACCTGCAATTCCTCGGGCTTGGTTCGGCCGACCAATTCGCCCTTGAGCTGAGCTTCGAGGTCTTCCTTGGTCAAAATCTCGTTGCCTTCCAGAAAAATCTTGCGGTCCTTGTCCATGCGCACGGTGAGCTGCGACTTGCTCTTGGCGGTCTGGGGCGCCACCGGCACGTCAACGTTGGCCTTGTCCTTCATGAACGAGGAGCTCAGGAGAAAGAAGAAGATGATGAGAAAGGCGATATCGGCCAGCGAGACCATCTGGGTCTCTTTCACCGGCTCGCTGCGCCTTCTTGGCATCCTCATTGGGCCTCCTCGGACATCACCAGGATTCCACCGGCCTGCTGGACGGCATACATGATGTCCACGTCGCGCTGGAACGGCACGTCATCCTTGGCGATAACCACCACCGCCTTTTCCTGCTCGGTCTTTTTGCCTTCCAGCAGGCCGGCGATTTTCGCCTGCAACTGGTCGACGGCGACCTCCTCGTTGTTGACGCGCAGGGTGTTGGCGGCCGCCTCCACGGTGATCGTCTTCTCGGCGCTGGCGGGGACATTGGCTTCGTTGCTGCCGCTGGGCAGGGAGACGTTCAGCGAGCTGCTCTGCGCGAACGACGACGCCACCAGGAAGAAAATGATGATCTGCCAGGCAATATCCGCCAGCGAGATGAACGGAATGTGCGGCTCGGGAGGTTTTCTTCGAATGATCTTCATGGCGCCATTTTCTCCGCCATTTCAAGGCTGGAACGGGACTGGGCGTGCAGCACGCGCTCGACAAGCTGGGTGGCCGCGGCCTGCACGCGCAGGAGGGTGCTGGTGACGCGGGTGGTGAAATAGTTGTATTCAACGGTGGCCATGGCGGCGACGATCAGCCCGCCGGCGGTGCACAGCAGCGCCTCGGAGATACCCAGGGAGACGGCCTCGGGGGTCATCGCCTTGGCCTTGGCGACGGAGCCGAACGCCTTGATCATGCCCACCACGGTTCCCATCATGCCCAGGATCGGGGCGAGGGAGGCGATGGTGGCCAGGAGCGTCAGGTTTCGCTCCAGGAAGTTGAGCACGTGGCCGCCGTGTTCTTCCATGGCGCGGACGATGCCTTCTTCGATCTCCTCGGGCTTCTTGCCGATGCGTTCGAGGAAGGTGAGCTTGCGCAGGCCGATGGCGATGGTCTCGGCGACCGGGCCGGGGGTCTGGCTGCAGATGCCGATGGCGCCCTGGATGTTGTTTTGCTCCAGGGCCCGGGAGACCTTGTCGAGCAGGTCTTCGGAATCGATGTCGGCCTTGCGCAGCGTGCGCCAGCGCTCAAGGGTGACCCCCAGGGCGATGATGGAACAGGCGGTGATGATCCAGAGGGCCCATCCGCCACGAACGAGAAAATCGAGCATAGTCAGTTACCTCAAAAAACATTTCGTAGCATGGGTTTTCAACCCATGCCGAACACGCTTCCCCCTCCATTTACTCCGCGACACTCCACGCCGCTGGGCACGGGTTGGAAACCCGTGCTACGTTTAACCCTGCGTCTTTTCCTCGCCGCCGCCGGTCTTGGGGGCTTCGCCGCCGCCGGTGTTTCCGCCGCCGCCTTCGCCGCCGCCCATCTTCTTGTTGATGATGTCGAGGAAGCCGCGGGCTTTTTCGGCGGACTTGCTGTTCGGATACTCGGCCAGCAACTGCTCGGCCTTGGTCTTGGCGACCGGGAAATTGTTCATCCGGTAGGATGCGATCACCCACTTCAGCAGCATCTTGTCGAGGAACTGGGCGTCGGGGTAATCGGTCATCACCCGGTCCATCAGCTCGACGGCGCGGGCGTAGTCCTTGGTGCCGATGTAGTAGTTGGCGATCTTGTCGAGGGCGTCACCGGCGTAGGGCGACTGGGGATAGTTATCGGCGCAGGACTTATACGCCATCATCGCATTGGCGAGGTTGAGCGGGCGGGTGCTCTTTTCGGCGTCGATCTGCGCCACTTTCTCCAGCGTCTCGCCGATGGCAAACTGGGCCTCGGCCTTCAGCTCGCTCTTGGGCAGGCGGATGACCGCGCTGAGAATCCCCAGGGCATCGCCGGGCGTCTCGCTGTCCATCTTGGCCTGGCCGATCTTCAACAGGGCGCGGTCGACCAGCGTGGAATCGGGGAAGAGCTGGGTCAGCGCCTGGCAGACGTCGATGGCCTGCTGCAGCTTGTCCTGCACCAGCAGCAGGTCCCATTTCACGCTGAAGGCATCTTCCACGATCTTGCGGTCGAGGCTGGCCTTGAGGCTGCGATTGATGACCTCATCCACCTTCTCCAGGCCTTCCTGCGCCTTTTCGTTGGCCTTGGAGGAAAGGCCGACTTCCTTGAAGATGTTGCCGAGCTTGAGCGAGATGCGGGCCTCGATCAGGTTCTTGCGGGCCTTGAGGTCTTCGCTGTTCACCTCGTAGTGGATGATCTTCACATCCTGGATCTGGCCGACCAGCAGCTTGGCCTTGTACTTCACCTCGCGCGGCTTGCCGGTGATGTTGGCGTCATCGACGTAGGTGACGACGACGTTGTCGCCCTTCATGCCGCTGAGGACGTTGTCGCTGGGATTCACTTCGGCCTGATCGGCGACGAGATGAGTGGTGATCTTGCCGGCGAAGATGCCGCTGTGGGCCTCGGTCTCGGTGAGGTTCAGCTCCATGGAGTCGCGCTGGGCGAATTCGGCCTCCTGCTCGAGATCGACGCCGCCATTTTCGCTTTGCTCGTGCTCGACTTTGTATTCCGTCGCCACCCTTACGCGCACGCTGTCGGCATCCTTGGTGGTGTCGCAGTCGATGTCCTTCACGCGGATGAAGGAGTCCTGGTCGGCGAATACGCCGTGGGTGTATTCCTTGTAGGCGCCGTCGGTGAAGCCGACGGATGCGGTGGAGACCATCTGCACCTGGGCGAGGCGCTTGACGTTCAGCTTGCCGGATTCGGTGTTCTGGTCATCGTAGTCAACCGAGATTTTTTCGCGGCCGAGAATCTGAAGCTGGCCATCTCCCACGACCGCCTCGCCGGGGACGGTCTGGATGGACTGGATGAAATATTCGCCGCTCTTGCCCAGCGGCTCCATCGTCAGCGTTTCCTTGTCGCCGTGCTCGGTGGTGACGGTCACGGTCTGTTTCTGATTGTTGGAGCGCAGGACGACGAGGTCCTTGTCGAAGACCTTGACGTAGAGGCGCTGGCCGGCTTCGGCGAGGGTTTCGCCTTTGACATCTGATGGCACGCTGGTGCCGACCATCTGCAACGCCTCGATCGCCTTGCCCCAGCGGCCGAGCTTGAAGTGGCACTGGCCGATGTAGTAGTAGGATTCGTTGGCGAAGACGCTCCAGGGATATTCGTTGGTGACTCGCCGCAGGGTCATGAAGGCTTTGTCGTAGCTGTTGAGCTTGTAATAGGAAATCCCGGTTTGATAGAGGCCCTCGGCCTGCTCGTCGGGATTTTCCGAGTCATTGAGGTGCTCGTACTGCTTGATGGCGAGGTCGTACTGGCCGACATCGATGAAGTGCTTGCCCATGGCCAGGAACGCCTTGAAGCGCACCTTGGACTTGGGGAACATCTCGACGACCGAGGAGATCATCTTGATGCCGCGCTCATCCTGCTTCTGGTCGAGCAATTCCATGCCGCGGTTGAGCAGGTCGCGGGCCTTGAATTCCATCTTGGCTTCTTCGGAGGCCGCATCGTTCTTGACCGCCGGCTTGTCGGCGGGATTGGCTGCGGGCGCCGGTTGGGCGGACGCCGGCGCGGCAAGCCCCGCCAGCGCCATCGAGGCGGCGCAGGCCAGCGCCGCCAGCTTGGTGTTCTTAAAAGATTCGGTGATGGTCATTGATTTCCTCATGCCGTTTTGAGCCGTGGTTCAGTCGTCCATGTGAATGTCGCCGCCGCCGAGATCGATGTGGTGCTCGTTGCCCCACAGGTGGGCGTTGGCGGTTTCCGGGGCCTTGGGATACATCTTCAGCAGGCGGGCAGCCTGTCCCGAGGCCTTCTTGATGTCGTTCAGTTCCGTGTAATAAACCACCTTCTGCCACAGCGCCCGCGGGGCGTCATCGGGGAACATGCTGGAGATTTCGGTCAGCGTCGCGATCGCCTTGTCCTTCTTGCCCCAGCGGTTGTAGGAATCCTGGATCTGCCAGAGGTTCCACGGCGGATTGTTCATCTGCGTGTACAGCGCGATCGCCTTTTCCTGCTGGTTGAGCACATCCTTAAACAGCCGGGCCCGCTCGCTGAGGGCCCTGGCCCGCCAGGTCTGGTCGGGGGCGCTGGTTTCGAGGTCTTCAAGCTGCTTGACCGCCTCCGGCCACTTTCCCTCATCGCAGGTTATTTCATACGACTTCCAGGAGGCGGCGGTGCGGTCGCTCATCAGCGCCGCGACGTAGCGGGCGCGGTCGGGATTGCGCGACTGGCGGAGGATGTCGATGAGGCGGGTGTACTGGTTGTCGGCGGTGGCTTTGTCCTTCCCCTTCTTCACAAACTCAATGGCTTCGGTGACGACCGCCTCGCGCTCCTTGGGATCATTCAGGAAATGCGCCGCCATCTGCAGCGTGCGGTCATAGTAGCCGAACAGGTCGTTGGCCTTTTCAAACCATGGCTTGGTCGACTTCATGTAGTTGTAATAGGCCAGCCGTTCCTCGGCGAGTTCCTTGTCGGTGACTTTCTTGGGCCGCTCGAAGTTGGGGTTGGTGTAGATGGCCCATGCCACGTCCCAGGTGATCTGCATCAGCGACTTGCGGTAATTGGCGTCTTCCTTGTTCTTGTCGGTGATCAGTCCTTCTTCATAGGCCTGGTAATTTTTGAAGAGGATGGCGTTGATGGCGAGATTGCGCTGGGCGTTGGCCACTTCTTCGTTGTTGATGCCGGTGAAGTCGCGGACGACCTGGCGCCAATAGCCGACGGCCTGGTCGAATTGCTTGTTCTTCCAGTGGTTGTCGGCGAGGCGGCGAAGGGCGCCGGCGGCGAGGACGTGCTTCTGGTAGCGCGGGTCTTCCACCAGCGTCTTCATGCACTGCAGGCCTTTGAAGGTGTCGCCATTTTCGAGGTGGGCCATGCCCATGTGATAGAGGGCAACCGGGGCGTCAATGCTGTCGGGAAAGACATCCAGCACTTCCTGATAGCACTTGATGGCGCCGTAGCGTTCCTTGTAACAGGCCATCATGAAGCCGCGCATGAAGACCATGTAGGGGGTGATGTCGGAGGCGTCGAACTGGGTGGTGAATTTCTCGAATTCGCTCTTGGCGGCCTTGAAGTTCGCATTCTTCGCCAGCGACGCGGCCTTGTCGTACTGCACGCGCTCGAACTGGTCGAGCTTCTTGTAGCGGTCGGGCGGAAGCTCCCACGTCCAGTCGGCGCGGACTGTCCCACAGAGCATCGCCGCCAGGACGAAAGAACCAATCCAAACTTTCACGCACTTCGCCATACTCAAACCTCAAACCGCTTCCGTTTCACCTGCATTGCTTCAGCGTTCTGAACAACCTGCACTCACCCGCCGGTGGTTTCTTCGATGCGGGAGTAATTCTCTTCCGTCAGCCGGCCGCGGGCGAGCTTGGCCCACTTGCTCTCGGGGTAGTCCCATGTGAGCTTCTTGAACCACTGATACGCCTTGACATAGTCCTGAAGCTGGGAATTGGAATCGGCCAGCCAGTACATCGCCTCGGAGCGCACATCCTTCTCGTCGGGGTATTCATCCACGACCTTGCCGAAGAGCTTCACCGAGCCGCGGTAGTCGGTCAGCTTGTAGTCGCACTGCGCCGACAGGAACAGCGCCTCGGGCGCCAGCTTGTGCGTGGGATTCTTCGCCTGGAAGTTGGAAAAGATCTTGCCGGCGATCTTGAACGACTGCTTCTTGTAGTAGTAGTTGCCCAGGCGCACGGTGGCGTCGGCCACCATCGGGCTGTCCGGGTAGATATACGTCAGCTTCACGTACTCTTCGCAGGCCTGGTCGTAGCTCTGCAGCTTCTCGAAGCAGAGCGCCTTCTTGAACTGGCTGGTCGGGGCGTACTCCGAATCCGGCCAGGTGCTGATGACGTTGGAGTAGCGGCCGATCGCTTCCTGATACGTTCCCAGCTCCTGCGCCAGGTTGGCCAGCAGGTATTCACCCTGCACCGCCAGCGATGTATCGGGATAGTCGCGCATCGCCTCTTCGAGGATGCGCTTGCCTTCGGCGATCTCGTCATTGGCCTTGTCAATCTGCGCGATCTTGCGGTGGTCCTTGGCCAGCTCGAACAGCGCCTCTGCCATCAGGAAGTTGGTCTTGACCGCGATCTCCGGGTCCTTGAAGCGCTTGGTAAAGGAAGCCAATTCGCCGTCGGAGCCGAAGTAGATCTTCCCCTTGCGGGTGATGTTCACCGGCGCCGACGACTGCAGCGACATGTCATCGACATACTCAAACGTCACCTCGTCGCCGAAATAGACGCTGAGGACATCGTCGCCCTTGTTGGGCGCCGGCAGCTTGCCGTCCTTGTCCTTTTCGCCGAGGAACTTGGGCTCGACGCTGCCGGTGAAGACGCCGCTGTGCGCCAGCGTCTCGGTCAGCTTCATGGTCAGTTCATCGCCGGTGGAACTCTTGACGTTCACCGCGATCTCATCGCGGTCGTCGCTGCGGTCGTGGTCGGGATCGGTGACGCGGACGAAGAACTTCTCGCCGAGGTGAACGGCGTCGCTCTGGATGGTGTAGGTGCGCTCCATCAATTCCAGTCGGGCATCGGACACCAGCTTCACCTTGGTTTCCGTCACGTTCTTGCCGGCGTCGGTCACGCGGATGTGAACGACATCGGAGCCGGCCACCAGCAGCGTAGGCACGCGATACAGGAACCCCTGGGCCTCGCTGTTGCGCTGGTCGGCGGTGGCGAATTCTTTCTCGCCGCTCATCACCAGATCATCGATCGGATCGCCCTTGCTGCCAACCTGCAGGCGGATCACGCCGGCAAAGCTGCCATCCCGCAGCATCTCGATATTGTTGCGGCGGATGTGGCTCTGGAGCTGGATCGGGTAGCCCTTGATGGCCGCGAGCTGCTCGATGTTCTGCACGTACATGGGAACTTCCAGCACCACCGGCTCGCGCTTTTCCTTATCGGCGAGCTTCAATTCCGATTCGGCCACCGCCTGCACCTTGAAGATGCTGCCGGCGTTGAGGGCCATGTTCGGATAGTTCACCTCGAACAGCAGCGGCGCGTTCACGGCGGCGATGATCTCGGCGCCTTTGTTTTCCGGTTTGCCCGCGGCGTTGGCGGCGAATTCCGGATGGGTCGCCATGATCAGCGGCTTGTAGACCACCGCATCCTTCACCGACTTGATCCCCAGCAGGCGGGTCAGCTTGGCCTTGGCTTCGGGGCTGGTGTCCTCGATCATCTTCACGCTGGTGCGATAGACCAGCGGCACCGGGGCGGCCTGCCCGGCTTCGGAAATCGTGTAGGCCCGATCCACCGGAATTCCGGGGACCGTATTTTCCTTGTCCAGGTAGCTCACGGTGATCTTGTCGCCGGGGCTGACTTTGATGGTGTCTTTCTTGGTCTCGGTGCCAATCCGCAGCACCGCCACGAAGAAGCCGGAATGGCGCTGCCAGAGGTCGCCCGCGTTGGGCCAGGTTTCCAGCGCCTTGAGCGTGAGCTTTTCGCCGCTGGAGGTGGTCACGTTGACGTCGAGGGTGTCGCGCTGATCGGTCTGATCTTCATCGTAGTCGGTGACCAGCACCATGAGCTGATCGCCGGGACGGCAGCGCTTGGCTTCCAGATAATCCGTGCGCCTGTCGTTGTTTTCGTTGGTGGTGATGACTTCCTCGGCCAGCACGATGCTGCCGTTGTAGTAGGAAGAATTCAGCTTGGTGGTGAGCATCGCCTGATCTTCCACCAGCGGCTTGCGATCTTCGTAAGTGACCGAAATGTCATCGCCCGGGGCGATTTCCAAAGTGGAATTGGTGGTGCCGAGCGTGAAATCTTCCTTGCCCGGAACCAGCAGCTTGCCGGCGCTGTCCTTGATGGCGAAATTCTTGACGGCCACCGAAACGCCGGAGAAATCGTTGAACTGCAAACGAAGTTTCCGCAGCCGCCTGGGCGTGGCGAACTTGGCGGTGAGCATGTCGCCGGCGATGGCGATTTCCGCCTTGGGCTTGAGGTAATCCTCGAGCTGCGGGTGCGCCTTCATGGAGAACCAGTCGGCCGGCACCGGCTCGAACGTGCCGGCATCGGTGCGATAGCCGACCACCACTTTTTCCGTCCGGCTGTGATCGACGACCAGCACTTCGTAGATGTGCGGACCCTTGGCCAGATCGACCTTGCCGGTCAGGTTGATGGTCTGGGCAGTCATGTTGTTGCCCAGAACCTGCTGGCCATCGATGAACAGATACGCTGTCTGCCAGTTGTTGGGACTCAGCGGCTGAATGAACTTCATCTCCAGCGCCCGGTTCTCCGGCAGATAGAAAACGCCGCGCACGCGGTTGGTCATCCATCCATCGCGCCCCTTGAAGTCGGTGCTGGCACGGTCAAAGGCGGCCTCATCCTGCTGCAGGTTGGTGGCCGTGGCCAGCTTGACGTGGCGGCGAATCTGCTCGGGCGTGACGCCGGTCTGCTCGGGCGCAACATCAATCTGCACGCCGCCTTTTGCCGAGCGCTGGCGGGCGGGGAAACTGGCCTGCTCTTCATAGTCATCGGCGAGCATTCCCAGCAGCGTGACATCCTTGATCTGATCGAGATGCGGGATATCGACGTTGACCTCGGCGACCTCCGAGGAGGTCATGGTGTCGACTTCGATCCACTTGGGCTTTTTGCCGTCCGGCTGGCTGGACCACGCGCCATCCTTGACGTCGCGGATGATGACCGCCGGGTTCTTGCCTTCGTCGGTGTCGGAAGCGGATGCCTTGGGCAGCGGAATGCCGGTCGGCACCGCGCCGCGGAAAATGCCGGTGTGCGGGCCGGTCTCGGTCAGCTCGAAGCCTTCGAGGATGTCGCCGGACATGGTGCGCAGATCGACCTTCACCTTGTCGGCTTCGTCGGTCATGTCCTGGGCGAAGTCGGTGACCTGCACGTAAATCTTGCTGCCGGGGCGGACGGTGTGGCCATCGCGGCTGATTTCCGCGCGGCGGCTGCCGACTTCCATGCGCCGCTGCATCTGCCGCTGCAGCTCGCGCTTTTCCTCTTCCTCATCGGTGAGGATTTCGCCGGCGCTGGCGGCCAGCTTGGCCGCGAACTTGATCTCCAGTTCCTTGGCCGGATAAGTCAGGTCATTGCGCTTCTGGAAATCCGGCTCGATTTCATAGGTGACCACATCATCGCCGCGCACCTGCAGGGTGACGTCGTTCTTGGCGGCCTTGCCCAGGGCGGTGGCGATCTTGGCGGTGAACAGGTTCTTGTTGGTCGAGCTGGGGAGCAGCTTGACGTGCTCCTCGTCGCCGCCCTTGCTGGTCTTGAGCACAACCGGAATCGAAGTCCCGCCGCGGGCAACCGACAGATTCGGATCCTGCAGCGTCAATTCCAGCGGCCGGCCGGGGATGACCACCGTCGCCAGCTTCTGCTCGCCGAGGGGAAGCACCCCGCTGGAAAGCAGCCCGGTATTGGGCACGACCAGCGCCAACTGCCCTTCCAGCAGCGTCGCCTCGACGTGATTCGGCACGCGCTCCTTCACCTTCTTCACGTAGTCGTACGATTCCTTGAACTCGTTCTTCTGGTACGACATCTTCGCGTACAGGTAGTACGCCTCGGCCTGGGTTTGCAGATTGTCGGCATCGACCAGCCGCTCGAGTATCTGCTCGGCCGCCTGATAGTTCTTGGTCAGGATGTACAGGTCGATCAGGTGGAACTGGGCGGCGGCGCCGGCTTCGGTCTTCTTGTAGCGGGCATTGTTGTGCAGCGCCTCGTACTCGATGCGCGCGGCCTGGTAATTTTCCTGGTCGCGATAGATGTCCCCCTTGGTCAGCGAAACTTTGGCGCCGATTTCCGGATCCAGGTCCGCCTCGCGTAGCAGGATCTTGAAGGCGAATTCAAGCCCTTCCTTGAGCATCTTCTGCTTGCGGAGCTGCTCGACGCTCCAGGCGACGTACTTGGGATCGAAGCTTTCCCACATGTCGCTGAGCATCTTGATCTTGGGACCGGTCAGCTCCCACGCCCTGGCCTCGTTGCTGACCGACAGGGCGCTGGCGGCGACGAACAGGTCATAGCTCGGGTCGCTGGCGGCGACCGGGATCATGTCGGTAATGTTGGTGGCGGCCTTGGCCTTCACCATCAGAATCTGCTTGGTGGCGACTTCGTTGGGACGGCCTTTCTTCTCGGCGGCCACCATGAAGGCATATTCCGGCTCGAACGCCTTCTTGTCATCCATCAGCTTGGTGAGCGGCACGATCTCCTGGTTGTAGCTCTGGTCCCAATTGCTCTCCAGGGCGAAGGCGTCGGCCATCAGCCCGGTCATCCGATTGACTTCCGGCCAGTTGCCCGCGGCAATCTGTTCCTTGGTCTGCGCGTCCAGCACCGGATAGAGCCAGCTTCCCGGACCTTCAAACTTGGCGCCCTGCGCCCACATCGAGACGATCTGTCGCTGCATCGCGGCGGCCTCAGCCCGGAAGGCGGCGGTTTCCTTTTCTTTGGCGGCGTCGGGATTCGGCGGGTAGACAGCCAGCCCGTTCAGCTCAATGAGAATATTTCCCGGGATGGCGAGAGCTTCAATGTGATTGGCCGGAAGCTGGTCATAGAGCGGCTTGAGCACCTTGAGGATGGTGTGATGCTTCATTCCCGGCGTCAGGGCTGTCCCCTCTTCGACGGCAAGATTCGTCCAGCGGAACAAGCTGCCGACGGCGTCGATCTGCTGGTCGAGCGTGCGCGTCTTCACCGCCGCGAGATATTCGACCACATGCACCGTGGCAGCCTTGGGATCGCTGCCGTAGGCGTTGCAGGCGTATGCTTCACTCGAGACGATGAACTGGCCGGTCTTCTGCGCGCCAGTGAGATACGCTTTCCAATAGGTGTTCACCACCGCCGGCGGCACTTTCGACGTTGGAGTATTCCAACCCTGAATCATGTTCAGGGCGGCGGCCGCCTGCGCTGAGTCAATCTGATCGGCCCCCGGCAGGGCGACGATCTTCGCCAACTCATCGAGGATCACCTGCGGCTTGGCAATCCAAATCTGATTCTGCACCTGGCGAAGAACGTAACCGGTTGCAGCCTGTGGGCCGATTTTGTCATGCACCTCGGCAAACGGAATCGTGTAGTCTTCCTTGGGATTGAGCGCCAGCGCCAGCATGTTCCAGACCTGCGGGGTGTTTGCCTGGCCCGCCTTGGCCATCGCGACGTAGGTGGGGAAAAGCTTGTACAGTTCCGCCCAATTCTGCTGATTGGCAACCGTGGTAGTCAGACTTCCCCAATTTGCGCCGTCCGGAAGGCGCGGCAACCAGAGTTCGGCACAGGCGGCAGTAGCGGCTGCATTGCCGCCGACGCCGGAAAGATGCGACAGGAATATCTGCTGCAGTTGAAATTCCGGCATCGTGGTGATTTTGTCGTCGCCGCTGGGAAGCTTGCCCTGGTACGACGCCAGGAACTTCTTCACCGTTTCCGCAAGGGCCGGGTTTGGATTTTGCGCATTGCCGGGGATGGCGGCGAGCTGCACCAGCGTCGCCATCACCGCATCGCTTCCCGGCTTCTTCTGCTCGAATTCAGCGCGCAGGACTTTGAACTCCGGCTTATCGCCCCAGTTGACTTTGTCGGCCGCGAGTGCATCCAAAAGACCCTTCACCGCCGGCGAATATCCAGCCCGGCCGATCAAATCCTTTATGAACGCGATCTTCTCGTTCATATCCAGCAACGGGCTGGCAATGAAATTTCCCGCCAACTGTTGCCAGTTGAACCCTCCCGGATACGCCTCGACGAGCGCTTTGGCGCTGTCGAGCAGGCCGGCCTTGTCTTTGGCGGCATTGAACATGCCCATCGCGTTGGTGCGAATAGTGATGGTATCTTGGAAGGTGCGGCCTTTCAGCGCCTCGGCCAGAACCGCGCCCAACTGCTCGGGCTTGGTCAGCGACAGCAGTTCATTCACCATCCCGATATTCAAGGACTTCAGGTTTGCCCGCAGAAACGCGGCGCGCACCTCCGGCAGCGCGGCCAGATAGTTCTGTTCCGTCCACTGGATCGGTCCCTGCTCGCGGCCGGGCTGGTCGGCAAACTTCTGCTTGAAGACTTCCAGCTTCTTTTGAATCTCCTCGGGGGAAATCAGAGCTTTGTCCTTGATGTTGAAAACCTGCGGCGACTCACCGATTTGCTGCCAGTAGTACGCGTAATACTCCTTGTTGGGATTGGCGAGAAAGATCGGCTCCAGCGCCAGATAGGCTTTGCCGGCCTCAAGTTTTGCCTCATCGGTGGGAAGAGCCCGCGCCGAGGCGCCGAAGGAATTCAGCATGCCCTGGCTGAGGACGGATTTGTTGTTGGTGCAGTAGTCAAGGATTAACTTCACGCGCTGGGCGTCGGTCATCGCCGGGATTGCGCCGTTGTAGACGGTTTCAATGTTCGAATAGTCGGAGGGCACCCCTTTGACCATCACCAGCAGGGGGCGAAGATAGCGGTCCTTGGGCTCGCGGCCGAAGGCAAAGCTGTCGGCGGCGCTGCGCAGGGTAGAGTGGACGTAGCTGACGTAGTCGGGCTTGGGAAAATTCTTTTCAAGGAACTCGGCGATATCCAGCGCCTTGTCCATGTCCAGCGTTTCGACCAGCTTATTGAGTACCGGCTGCGCCAGCGCCCAGGTCTTGTCGTCGGCCCCGAAGATGGTGACGTATTTCTTGTATTCGTCGGCATAAGGCTCGCGGCGCAGGACGTACTTGAAGGCCTGTTCCAGCTTGTCGCTCTTCTCGTTGCTCTGGCGGATGAAGGTGATGTAGCGCACCAGTGCGGTGCGGGCGTCGCCGACGCGATCGGAAACCTGCGCCGCCTGGTAGAGCAGGTCCAAGTCCTTGTTTTCGGTGGCTTTCAGCAGTGCGGTCAGGCGCTTGTCGGCGGTAATGATGCGGCCGCTGGCGACGGCGGCGTCCAGAGACACGCGCAGCGTTTCCACCGCCGGGATCTTCTGCGAGAGGTCCTTTCCCAGAATCGCGTCGACTTTTTCGTACTGCTTGTCGGCGATCGCCTTTTTGGCGTCGTCGATGGGGGCGGCCAGAACATTCGCGCTGATGGCCGCAATGCCCGCCACAAGAAGGAACACTTTTCGCATGAAGGAACACCTTTCTCTGTCAACTCGCCCAAACGTGATCGTTTGCTTGGATTGCTAGTACCGCCGGCAGCACCGGAGGGTTCTGATACTTCCCGCCCGCCGCCACATTCGCCGGCGCGGCTCGCCGTTTAGCCCGGTCGCTTGCGAGCGGCGTGTTTGGATATCACTGCTCCACTTCACGCGACTCACAAGTGAGTCGGCTAACGTTTAGCGGAATGCACGCGAAGCGGCGCTTACTCATACAATTCAATTTCCGACAGCCCCAGGTCGGTTCCGGCCCCCGCCACATAAACGCACAAGGCTTCCATATCTACACCTGAAACGTCGAACACGTTGAAGAACTGATCATTTGTTGTCACGCCGCGCACCACCCGCGGTTCGAAGGCGAGCAGATCGGGATTGTTTCCCTGAAAATCGGTCTTCTTCGCCTTCAGCGCCGCCACCGCCGACATCACTTCCGACTGCTTGAGCGAGCGGTCATAGGTTACGCACAACTTTGGCTTGGCGATGTATCCCATGTCAATCATCATCCGCGAGCCAAACCCCCCTTCCTTGGCCGGCGTCCAGGCGCTGGGCTTGCCATCCAGGAACTTCTGCCCGTCGAACGTATCCATCACGTTTCCGGTCTGGCGGACGTAATGGCCTTGCACCTGATCGGGATCGCCGTTGAGCGCGAAGATCGCCGCGTTCTTCATCTTGCCGGCGTGCGCCTTGGCCACCGAGGCGTTGTCGGTGGGATCGAGCACAATCGTGTCGGGATCATCCGGGTCTTTGCTCTTCTTGTCGTCCAGACCGTCGGTCTGCTGCATTCCCGCCTTGGCCGGCTGGATGTACAGCCCGTTGCTGCCGGGGAAATTGAACGACCAGATGGACAGCTCGGCGATCTCGAGATCGGCGGCCGGGTTGACCGTGACGCTGCAGCCAGTCTTGGCGTCGCACGGCAAATCGACCACGCGATATTCCGGCGTCGCCAGGTCCAGGATGAATGTCAGCTTCTTGTCGCCATTGTCCACCGTAACGCTGGGAGCCGGACCGGCGGGCTGCTTTACCTTGGGCTCCTCAGTCTTCGTTTCCGCGATCGTCGCCTTTAGGCCGTATTCACTATTCAGGTCCTGTTTCACCGCGGCGCCGCCAAACTTATGGCGGTAGACCAGGTGAACGACGTGCTGTTCGGGCCCGGCAGCAGACAACTGCACCGCCGCGCCCACCGCATAGAATTTCCTGCCAAACGCTTCCTTTGCCTCCCCTTCCCCCTGCCACGCCTTGGCCTGCCTGGCGCCAGCAACTTTCTTTAAGGTCGACAGGGTTTCCGGCTCGCGATAGGTTCCCGGGCCTTGCAGTTTCACCTCGGTAAACTCCAGCTTGTCGAGTTTCAGGTCGGCCAAGGGCAGCGTCTTAACGACATTTCCGCTGGTGTCGAATGTCAGAAGATTGCCGTTGCCGGCGCCCACCAGCACGCCCTTATCGGTGGCGATCAGCCTTGGCCGATCGCCGGTCGTCTGCTTTGTCCAAACTTGCTTGCCGTCGCGCTTGAAGCAACCGATGACACCGTCGGCGTCGGCGGTGTAGAAGCAGCTTCCATCCGGCGCGATGTGAATATCCACCAAGGCCGGCACTTCCAGCGCTACCGCGTTGCCGCCATCCCCGTCGGCGATAATGATGTGCCCATTGCTGGCAAAAATTGCGCTGGTGGCATCCTTGGAAAACTCCGCGCGGAGTGGCTTGGGATTGGCGTTGGCATTGTTGCCGGCAATCGGCTTGTAATCAAACAATTGCCTGGCCCAGATTTCCCTGCCGGTTTCATCCAGCATGCGCGCGTTTTGCGCCCAGTCGATGTAGGCGACTTTCTTTCCCTGGTCGGCCACCGTGATGGCGTTGTCCATCGCCGACAACTCCATTCCATCCTGGCGTGCGACATCGCGCCGCCAGACGACCTCGCCGGTCTTGGCGTTCACCATCCGCAAGCTTTCGCAATATGGGAACGGGGGCGGACCCATCATCCCGCCATAGCCGGTAGGCTTGTTGGACGCCGCATACACCACGAATTGGCCGTCGCCGGAAAACTGCACTGCATTCACGAACGGCCGGTCGCGCAGGCGCTCGTAGAACATCACCTTGTCGGTGGCGTCATTGAAGGATTTGGAAATGTTGCTCTGCAGATCGATCAGGGTGTAGCCGCCACCCATGTGGGGGGCAAAGAAGGTCTTGCCGTCGGGCGAGACCTTGTAAGCTGATTGCCAGCCATCGACCATGTCGCCCGGATCGAATTCCTCGGGAAGCCAAAAGCGCTTGAGATCCCCGCTGGGCGGGGTCACTTCAACCGATACCTTCCACGCGGTGGTGAAGTGCCATGCGGCGTTAAGTTGGGTCGTCACGGTTTTCCCGCCGTAAAACGTGCCATCGGCGGCCATGCTCGGCTCGATCAGGCTGGGGGCGGTGATGCGCTGAACTTCGCCGCTTGGCGAGAGCAGCACCGTCTTATCCTTCAACTCTACCGCGACATGGCCATCAGCACTGGCGGTCATGGTCTTGACCAGCGCCGGCGGGACCATTCCCTTCATGGGCGCTTCCAGGGCGATGCGCTCCTTGCCGATGACTTCATTGCTGGCTGGAGCGACGCCGCTGGCCGGGAAGGCGGCGGCCTGTTGCGCCTCCCCTTTCTTGCCGATTACTTCGATCAGCTTCTCGACCGCCTTCTTGCGGCCGGCTTCGTCGTTGGAAACCACTGATATCGCGTGCTTGTCGGCCCAGAATGGGCTGAGGGCGACATCGACGATGCCTTGGGCTTTGCCGGGGAAGTTCGCGGTTGCCTGCCAATCGTTCATTGCGGCAAGACTTACGCACAGGCGCCCGCCGGAGAACAGTACGACATCATTGCGCACCAGATACATCGGGGCCACGTCGGTCCATCCGCCCTTTTCGGGCAGGAACTTGGAGGTGGCCTTGCTGACGTAAGGTGAGAGCTGGCCACGATATCCGATCAATTCGCCCTTGTCGATTTGCCCGAGCACCTTCTCTTCCTTAGGCCCGGGGAACCACTTGAGCCAGACGGTATCAAACGAGGTGGCCTGTACTTTTTCGACGATGGCGGTGCGCCCGGCCGACTTCAAAGCATCAACGATCCGCTGCGCATCTGGTTCCAGATCGGCTTGGGTTTCCTCAATTATCACGCGCACATCGCCCTGTCCCTTGAGGAACAGCGGCAGGCGGTCGGGATGGGGGATGAAGACGTCCGGGGCCTGTGCGATGGCGTTCAGAGTTGAGGAGCTGGCGGTCACTTTCAGCTTGGCTTGCGCTTGCACGCCGGTGAGCAATTCCTGCGCGGATACCGTCCATTCGCCGACGTCGTCGGTTTCGGCGGTGAGGTACTGCACCTTATCCTTGCCGCTGAGCCGGTCAAATGTCGCTCGTACCTTGCCCGCTGGGTCGGTAATGGTGTACTGCACCGGCACTTGGGCGGCGGAGATTTTGGCATCGCCAAGGACGTCGGCCGACAGCTCGAAAGTACCGCCGGCCTTGACCTCGGCGGGGAAGTGAAGCTTGACCCCTTCCGGTGCGGTATCCAGCAGCACCAGGAACGCGGCCGGTTCGGCGATGAGGTCCACCGTGACCGCATCATCCTGGACCGGCAGTTCCTGCTGGGTGACGAGGTTTATCACTTTCTTGGCGCCGTTCACCTTGACCTTCAGGCCGGACGCGGGGGTGAATGCCATGTCGATGGTGCCGGCAACAGAGGAGCAGACGGCAAGATATTGCAAGCCGCCGGCGGGCATGGAATAGATTGGCGCCTTGTCGGGCTCGGAGCCCCATTTGGGGGCGAGTTGGAGTTCGGCCATCATTTTTTCGATGTCGGGGCGTTCGCGCTCGAATTCATCCCAGAAATCCTTGTGGCTCCAGAAGCCGCCCACTTCCCAGAGGCCTTTGAGGGGAAATTCGTAGTGCTTCGCTCCGTCGAAGGGATAGCAGTTGGGGCCGACGGTCGCGACCACGCCGCCGGCGGCGATGAACTTCTTCAAGCTCGCTTCGCACTCGGCGCTGAAGGGGAGCTTGACCTTGGGCAGGAAGATCACTCTCGTGCCTTGCGGGATTTTTCCGGCCTCTACGGTTTCTTCAAAAAGTACGTTCGGTGAATAGCCAAGCCGCATCAGGGCGCCGTACAGGGCGTGTTCATCCCAGTAGTTGCCGCCATCCATCACGTTGCCCATGATCTGCACGGTGTTGTCGGGCTGATAGGCGAAGGCGAGCGTGCCGTATTTCGCGAGGAAGTCGTTGATGATCTTTTTCTTCGCGTAGTCGCGTTTCTCGCTGGGAGCCAGCATTGGCAGCCCGACGCCTTCGCAGCCGTGCGCCATCGAGGCAATAGCTTTGGCGGCCAGCATCGGGTTCTGGTTGGCGCCGTCGATGGTGTACCAGAGTTGTTTGTCGCCGATGCGGGATTTTGCCCAGGCGACGATCCAACCCATGCTGGCGGGCCAATCGCCGTAGTCGGTGTAGTGCTCGAAGCTCATCGCGTCGAGGCCGTTGGCCATTTCGCTGACCAGCGTGCCGGGGTCGTGGCCAGCGTTGGTGCTGGTGGTGCTGATCAGGCGGGCGTCAACCTCACGGAGCTTTTCGCGCCACTGATTGAGGGTCTGGTAATAGCCGTAGTGCTGCTCGGCCTTCCAGTATTTGCGATGCTGGTCGGTCATCTGACGGCGGACCTCTGGCGAGGTTTCGGGTTTGAAGGCCTTTTGCCATTCCGGCCACGGCACCGGCGTGGCGCCGGTTTTGTCCTTCACGATCGACTGCAGGGCTTCCATGCGTTTGCCGAAGTAGGGATCGACGCAGACGCCGCCTTCGGTATAGCCGCCGAGGGCGGGAAACCAGGTGTAGGTGAAGCCTTTGAAAGCGGGGTAGTCTTCGGTCTGCTGGCCGAAGATATGCACGCGGCGAATCTGGCGGTCGATGGTGGGTTTGTAGCTGTGATGGAAGGCCAGACCTTCGTTATAGAAACCCGCGGCGCGGTTTTCGTAGTCAATCATCTGCATTCCGACATGCTGAGTATTTTCCAGGATCTGGCGGGCGGGGGTGAGGGGCTTTTTGAGTTCTTCGGGGGCATCGGCGGGGGCGCCGGTGGAGGGGATTCCGGCCACCGGCCCGGCCGGGCCGAGCAGGCTGCCGTGACCGTAGGAGACCCAGGTAGTGGCGCCGGCATCGGCCATCGCGGCCAGACCAGCGGGATCGACGGTGAAGGCCGCGCTGTTGCAGGCGTTGACGGTGTGCTGGAACTGGAGCGTCCTGGGCAGAATCTCGACAATTTCAAAGTCGTAGTCGTGGCTGTCGGGGCTCTTTACGGCGAGCTTGTATTTGCCGGGGGCGAGCTTGCCGCTGTCCACAAAGAACAGGCGGCTGTCGGAGCCGGAAATGGCGGGCATTTCCAGGGACCCGACCTGGGTTTCGGTCTTTTCCGCCTTCACCAGCACCGGCAACTTGCCGCCGGGGTATTCGCCAGAGGCGACGAGCTCAAACTTGATGGCCTCGCCACGCCGGAAAACCCGGCGCAGGTTGTGCGCCATCAGCCAGTAGCCCTTGCCGACCGGGGCGGCCTTTTTGCCGGCGCCGAGGGTGACTTCCTGAACGAACATGCCGTTCTTGAAGCTTTCGGATTGGGTCTGAATCTTGCCGGTTTCGTCTATGCGGAACATTCCCAGGCTGGAGGAGTAATCCAGGCCCCAGGGCAGGTAGATGGTCAGTGGCGCGTACGCCCCCGCCTGGGGGGTGAGATTGGTAAGCAGGTTGACCTTGCCGAACTGGAGTTGCAGGCCGGTCAGCGGCGCGGCGAAGCCGCTCTTCTTATCCACGGCGCAGAAGGTGACGGGCGTGGTGTGAATTTTCAGGGTCTTGCCGTCGACGGTCAGGGCGGCGTGGTGGGCGGTGACGTTGGCTTCGACGTCGATGGCCAGGTCAAAGGGATCGATGGTATAGCTGCCGGGCTGGATGTTGGCGCTGCTCTTGGCTTTATAGCTGGTCTCATCGCCGGCATCGGGGTCGGCGTCGGTGAAAACCTTCACCGCGGACTGGCCGGCATTCAGTTCCCCTTCGAGCTTCATCCCGGCGGTGAAAAGGGTCTTGCCGTCGAGGGTGAACATGTGGGGAAATTCCGAGACGGCGAACTGGCCGGGGATGCCGCGGACGTAGCGCTTTTCTTCGATGGGCTTGCCGTCGGGGCCGACGATTTCGATGATGAAGGCCCCCTGCTTGCCTTCCTTCTTGAGCTCGTTGTCCACCCCATTCATGATGTTGTCTTCGAGGGCGCCGGCATCATCGCGGGCTTTTTTCGGCGCGGCCAAGGCGGAGGCGGATAGCAACGCCGCCAGCAGCGGTATCACGAGCCATCCGGCTGACAATCTCGGCGCCTTGCCACTTCCGTTGGTGCGAACCATCATGTCATCCTCTTGCTTGTTATTTACAGATTGGCGCGACGCTTAGACTCATGCAAATCCTGAGCAATTCGCGCCCGCCCATCCACTGCTACTCCCCGCCCCCGGCGGCGTTGAACCAGAGCACCCATACACTACGTTGAAGTTGGGGCGACGTTCTGCTGATTTATCTCGCCCTTCTGCTCAACAGCCGCGCTTCCGGCTGCTATGCTTTGGCCCATGAGGATATTTGCAAGATATTCACCCTATAATGCGGACATAGATGACGCCCGGAATTTCCTGGATCAGATTGAGGAACTCAAGTCATGGCTAAAATAAAGGAAGCGCCACATTTCCTGGACCGAATGAAGAGCGCACTGGTTGAAGCGCTGAAGGCGAATGGAATTCCGGCGGAGGTGCGCACTGAGGCGGTGCCGACGACCCGGCTGTACCGCGTGGCGGTATTCGCGCGGAAGTTCAAAGCATTGAAGCATTCAGAGCGACAGAGCCTGGTCTGGAGGATCGTGGAAAGCGCACTGTCGCCAGATGAGCAACTGCGCATCAGCATGATTCTGACCCTCACCCCGGAAGAGGCGGACAGCAAATGATTACGGCGGGGAGATGGATTGTCGCTTTCAGTCAACGACCGTACTCCACGAAAATGATGCGAGCCAGATCGTCCAAGCATGTGACCGCAGGGTCTCAAGGCACGTTGTACCTGAACGATGAAGTTGCGGGAGCGGTGATCGTGCGGGGGTATGAGGCTTCGTGGAACTATGGGGAGTTCACGCCCACGGCGGCGTTTTCGAAGTTTGCGGCGCTGTTTGGGGAATGGTCGCTGCTGATGCACGCCGATGGCGGAGGCGAGCGGCTGAGCGAAGCCGCCGGGGAAGAGCTGCGCCGCGCGGAATGCGCTATCGACGCCCTGCGCGCTCGTATTTACTTTCCCGAACGCGATGAGACTCACGCCTGCGCCCAGATCAATCTGGACGGATCGCTGATTGAATGGAAGGAATATTGAGGATGAAAGAATCGTTCAAGCCGGTGGTGGGAATTTTCGTCATCGTGGCCGCGGTGTGGGCGGTGGTGGGAATCAGCAGATTTTTCGGGGGGAAGGACCGGGTGCCGTGGCGGCACGATTTTTCCAGCGGCCGGGCGGAGGCGTTGAATTCCGGCAAGCCGATGCTGCTGTATCTGACGGCGAGTTGGTGTGAGCCGTGCCAGAAGCTCAAGACGACCACCTGGGCGGATGACGAGGTGAATGCGGCCTTGAGCAAGTACGTGCCGGTGAAAGTGGATGTGGATGAGTCGGCTGACATCGCCGGCGAATATGGGGCGGCCGACGGGCTGCCCTGTTTCGTGCTTTTCAATGCCGCCGGCGAGCCGACACAGGTGCATAATGGGTATCTTGGGCCGGGGGATTTTGTGCAGTGGATGCGGGAAAGGCCGGTGACGGTAATCACGACAACGCGGAGCAGCATTGGGGAGTGAGACCGATCGGTATCTGCCGGCGCAGACGGTGGACGAGTCCGACCAGCCTATTTCTTAACACTACAGCGCTACGTCCGCATCGGATAGGAGCGAAGTCGTGAGTTCTTG